>CP048487.1:300000-386412 GCA_025560025.1 Agrobacterium tumefaciens
GGAATTCGGTGACATCGGACGCAAGCAGATTGAGGTGGTCGATGCGGCGTGGGTGGCAACCTTGACCGTGATAGCGGGAGGCGATGTTCTTCAGGGCGGGCCTGTGCTCTTCCGGCGGCTCGTAGCGCACCGTGTCGTAGTAGATCTCGAACACGTGACCGAACGGATCCTCGAAACGGAAAGCCCGTCCGTGGCCCTCGTCGCCGTCGACCCAGCCAATGACCTTGACGCCGCTCTCCTCGATCGCCCTCACCCGGCGCCGCAGCGCCTCCGGAGACGACGCGCGGTAGGCAATGTGCCCGACGCCCGTCGTGTGGTGGCGGGTGAGCTTCAGGGTATGGAACTCGTAGTCGTCCCACGCCCTGAGATAAGCCGAGTTCTCGTCCTGCGCGGACAGCGTCAGACCGTAGACGCGCAGGAAGAAGTCGAGACTATCATCGAACTTGTCCGTGTACATCTCGACGTGTGCTAGATGCGCGATATCGAAGCAGGGCTCCATGTTCATCCTCCCAAGATCGGTCAAAGCTCGTCGACCGTTCGCGGAAAGATCGACTGGAATCCTTCCGCATATTTCGATGCGCGGCCGCCGGACTGGCCACCGGAGTTGCGCTGGAAGTGGTTGGCACGGTTCTGGGCGACCCGCGTGTAGAACTCCCAGAGGTGTTCCTGGCCTTCCATGCACTCGATCGCCGCGCGTTTTTTCTCCCAGACAGGCGTGATATCGAGGAAGACATCGGGCTTCCAGCCCATCTGCTCCGTCTGATGCGGCTCGAACAGATAGAGCTGCGGGGCGCCAAGCACCTTCTGACCGGGCTTGTGACCCCACGCCTGGGCAATCATACGCGTTTCCAGCGCCACCTGAGTGGCATACATGTGGTCGGTATTGTAGGGATCATACTGGGAGTGGCTCAGCATGAAAGACGGCTGGACATCGCGGATCACGTCGACGAGGCGGTACTTGTCCTCGTCGGTCAGTCGCAGCGGATAGTCGCCGAGGTCGAAGCTGATGAGATCATGGACGCCGAGCGCCTTTGCAGCTTTCTCGGCCTCGTTGCGCCGCGCCGCCTTGACCTTCTCAAGGGTCATACCGCTTTCTTTCCAGAGTTTGGCGGACTCGCCGCGCTCGCCAAAAGAGAGGCATACGACGGTCACATCGTACCCCAGGTCCGCATGCAGGGCGATCGCGCCTCCGCAGCGCCAGACGAAATCGGCTGCGTGGGCGCTGACGACGAGCGCAGTTTTCTTATCCGACATTTGATGTCTCCTTCTTGTTGGGCGGAAATATCGCGCCCGGAAGGCCTTCTTGCCAATTTCGAATTCGCGCGGTGTCGATAACATTTAGCTATAGTCGGCGAAACGGCGGCCGAGCAAACCGCGGAGCTATAGCAAAATCTTATCTCGTCTCGGCCATTTTGAAATAGCCTTCTCCAGCCTTTGCCTGCACCCTTGACCCAGTACAACTGGCTCGCGACGGGCCTGTAACGTGTCGTGCCTTCTCAAGACAAGAAGATTGACGGCACGGGGAGGAAACATGTTGACCCTTCTTTTCGACGGGCTGGCCTATGGAATGCTCTTGTTCGTGCTGTCGTGCGGACTGGCAGTTACACTTGGCCTGATGAACTTCATCAATCTGGCGCACGGGGCGTTCGCCATGGCTGGCGGCTATGTCACTGTCGTTTTGACCAATCGCTGGGGCGTACCCTTTTTGCTGACGCTACCGCTGGCGTTCATCTTCACGGCCATCGCCGGACTGGTTCTGGAGCGGACACTCTACACGCGCCTGTTTGACAAGAGCCATCTCGACCAGGTCCTGTTCTCAATCGGCATCGTCTTCATCGCGGTGGCAGGCGTCGACTATCTCATGGGATCGCAACAGCAGATCCTCACTCTGCCCGAGTTCCTGAAAGGCCGGATCTCGATCTTCGGCGTCGGGATCGGGATCTATCGTGCCTTTCTCATCCTTGTCTGTGGCGTTCTTGCAGCGTGCCTACAGCTCATCCTCAGCCGCACGCGCTTTGGCAGCGGATTGAGGGCATCTGTGGATGATCGTCGGGTGGCTCGCGGTGTCGGCATCCGCGTCAACACGATCTTCGCGGCGACCTTCGCGGTTGGCTCCGGTCTTGCCGGCCTTGGGGGAGCACTCGGCGCCGAAATCCTTGGTCTCGACCCAACCTTCCCGCTGAAGTTCATGGTCTACTTCCTGATCGTCGTGTCCGTCGGCGGAACGTCCAGTATGACTGGGCCCCTTGTCGCCTCGATCCTGCTTGGAGTGGCCGACGTACTCGGCAAATACTACTTGCCGTCTCTCGGTGGCTTCATCATCTACATCGTGCTCGTGGCTGTCCTTGTTGTCCGTCCCCAGGGCCTTTTCGCGAGGAATGGCTGATGTCGACCACAAATCTACATTCTCGGTCCGCCGCCGTTAAGGCCAGCTTGAAGCGACAGACGCGTTGGGGATTGCTCGAGATCATCTTCTGGGTGGCTGCTGTCGCATCCTGGTTCTTCCTCCCGGACCAGCATCTCATCCTCACCGAGATCACGATCTTCGCCGTGCTCGCGCTATCAATCGATCTCATTCTTGGATACGCAGGTATCGTGACCCTTGGCCAGTCGGCCTTGTACGGTACTGGTGCGTATGCCAGCGGCCTGTTCTCGATATACGTCACTGGAGATCCGCTTACAGGCTTGCTGGTCGGCGCACTCGCAGGTGCTGCAGTGGCGTTGGCGACCAGCCTCCTGCTGCTGCGCGGCGCGGATCTCACCCGCCTGATGGTAACGCTCGGCGTTGCTGCTGTACTTTACGAGATCGCCAATCAGGCGGCCTGGCTGACGGGGGGCGCCGATGGACTGCAGGGCATTACCATCGAGCCACTATTCGGCTCTTTCGACTTCGACATCTATGGCCATGTCGGTTACGCGTACTGCCTGACGGTCCTCTTAGTGCTGTTCGTTCTTGCCCGCTACATCGTGGCGTCGCCTTTCGGCAACTCCCTCAAGGCGATCCGCGACAATCCGCTGCGCGCTTCCGCGGTCGGTATCCCGGTGAAGGCCCGCCAGATTGCGATCTACACGCTGGCCGGAGCCTATGCCGGGATCGCTGGCGCACTGTTCACTCAGACGCAGCAGTTCATCTCCCTCGACGCATTGTCCTTCCAGAAATCAGCTGACGGGCTGATGGTGCTGGTCATCGGCGGTACAGGCTATCTCTACGGCGGCATGATCGGGGCGCTTGTCTACGAACTGATCCAGGACGCCTTGTCGTCCGTCACCCCCCAGTACTGGCAATTCTGGCTCGGCGTTCTTCTGGTTGCCTTCGTTCTTGTCGGTCGTGACCGTCCCCACCAGCTGATCGAGCGGATCGCATCACGCGGCTTCGGCGCGCGAAAGGAAACTTCTTCGATCCGAGCATCGAAAGGAGAAGCGTCATGACCACGCTGGCACTCGAAACCAAAGGCCTGAACAAGATGTTTGGAGCCCTGAATACGACGACCGATGTCAATTTCCGCCTCGAGCGGGGAGCTCGTCATGCACTAATTGGCCCGAATGGTGCGGGCAAGACGACATTCATCAATCTGCTGACGGGGGTACTACAGCCCTCGAGTGGTGAAATCTTCCTCAACGGCGAGGACGTCACCCGTCAGAAGTTGGAGCGCCGCGTCGCAAAGGGACTGGTTCGAACCTTCCAGATCAATCAGCTTTTCCCTGGGCTGACGGTCATCGAGAGCTTGGCACTGGTGATCGCCGAACGCGACCGCTGCGGATGGACCCTATTTCGGCCGACGCACGCCATCAGGCAATTGGAACAGGAAGTGGCTGGGCTGCTGGAAGACTTCGGCCTCGACAATGTTGGCGACGAGAAATGCTCGGCGCTGCCATACGGCAAGCAACGTCTTCTGGAGATCGCATTGGCGATTGCTTCCAAACCCCGTGTGCTGCTCCTAGACGAACCCGCCGCAGGTGTGCCGGAAGCGGAGCGGAAGGAAGTCATGAAGCGGATTGCGGCCTTGTCGTCCGACGTCTCGATTCTTCTGATCGAGCACGACATGGACCTCGTCTTCAAGTTTGCGAACCGGATCTCGGTTCTCGTCGCCGGAGCGCTCTTCGCTGAAGGCACCGTCGATCAGATCGCACAGGATCAGCGCGTCAAGGAAGTCTACCTCGGAGGGGCGCATGGCTGACCTACTTACGATCGATGCGCTTTCCGCCGGATATGGCAAGGCGACCGTGCTCTACAACGTCAGCCTCTCCGTCGAGCAGGGAACGGCGCTTGCGCTGCTTGGCCGCAACGGCGTCGGCAAGACGACGACGCTGAACACGATCGTCGGACTGACCCGCTACCAGACCGGCTCCATCAAGCTCGGCGGCACGTCCATCGAGCGCATGGCGCCGGAGCGAAGGGTAGAAGCAGGCGTCGGCTGGGTCCCGCAGGAGCGCGGCGTCTTCCGCTCCCTGACCGTCGAGGAAAACATCACCGCCGTTGCGAGGCCGGGACGGTGGACGCTGCAGGCGGTCTATGAGCTTTTCCCACGGCTTCAGGAGCGTCGCTCGAACCTCGGCAACCAGCTTTCAGGTGGCGAGCAACAGATGCTGTCAATCGCCCGTGCACTTGTCCTCAACCCTCGGATCCTGCTGCTAGACGAGCCGACGGAGGGTCTCGCGCCAATCATCGTCGAGCAGCTTCTAGCAGCCATCAGACGGATCGTCCGCGAGGAAGGTCTGGCCGCAATCATCGTCGAGCAGCACGCCCAGCAAATCCTGGCGATCACGGATCGCGCCGTCATTCTCGACCGCGGAAGCGTCGCCTACGCGGGCGATAGTGCCTCCTTGGCGAATGATCGCGAGACGCTGGGCAAGTATCTGGGCGTCGGGGCAGCATAGCAATCGCTTCCGGTACCCACTGAATGAAATCAAGCATTGGCGTGCCGATCAAAGGTGGTTTGCACGCGGTTAACAAGGAGGAGAGAATGAACATGAAAAGCATCATCGCCGGAGCAGCTGCCATGCTGTCGGTCATGGGGTCGATCACGATTTCCGCGCATGCCGAAGACGCTGTGAAGGTTGGCGTCGTCATCCCAATGACGGGCGGGTTCCAGTCTAACGGTCGCCAGATCAACGCCGCGCTGAAGACTTACGTCGCAACGCATGGTGACACCGCCGGCGGCAAGAAGGTCGAGTTCATCGTCAAGGACGACGCAAGCTCGCCAGACAATGCGCTGCGCATCTCGCAGGAACTTGTCACCAACGATAAGGTCTCGATCCTGACCGGGTTTGGCAACACGCCGACAGCGCTTGCGGTGGCCCAACTTTCCAAGCGCGCAAAGATCCCGCAGGTCATCATGGTGGCGGCCACGTCTTCCATCATGAAGGCGTCGCCGTACATGCTCCGCACATCCTGGACGATCCCGCAGGTCGCGAGCGTCATCGGCAAATGGGCTCCCGAGAACGGCACCAAGAAGTTCGTCTCGATCGTTTCGGACTATGGGCCGGGCAAGGATGCCGAGGAGTGGTTTTCGAAAACGCTGCAAGAAAACGGCGGCACGATTGTCTTTAAGGTCAAGGTGCCACTCGCAAACCCTGATTTTGCGCCCTTCCTGCAACGTGCTGCCGACGAGAAGCCCGACGGTCTCTTCGTCTTCGTTCCAACGGGCGCCGGTGCCGCATTCATGAAGCAGTTCGTCGAACGCGGTCTCGACAAGTCGGGCATCAAGGTCATCGCAATGGCCGATGTCACGGATGACGATCTGCTCAATGACATGGGCGAGCCTGCGCTTGGCGTCATCACCGGAGGCCCTTACTCCACCAGCCATGACTCCGCCGAGAACAAGTCGTTCGTCGAGGCCTTCAAGAAGAACAACGACGGCATGCGTCCGAACATGGTTGCGACTGCGGCATGGGATGCTCTCAACCTCATCTACAAGACGCTCGACAAGACCAAGGGCGACGCCAGCGGCGCGACCTTTGTGAAGGCGGCCGAAGGCATGCAACTCGCCAGCCCGCGCGGGCCGATGTCGATCGATCCCGAGACGCGCGACATCGTCCAGAACATCTACATGCGTAAGGTGGAGAAAGTCGGCGACGAATTCTACAACACTGAGTTCCAGACGATCGAGAACGTGAAGGATCCGGCACACTGAATCCGGCTTGCGGAGGCGCAACACGCCTCCGCATTTCGATATTAATGACCCGAAATCGAGAGGATTGAGCATGATAGACGTTGGCCTGGTTGGCTTTGGAGAGGCCGCGCAGGCATTCGTATCCGGATGGCGCGCCGACGAAATCAGCCGCCGCGCGCTTGGGGACGTTGCGGCTTTTGATGTGAAGGTCGAAGATTTAGTGTCACGTTCATCGCTGCAGGAGTGCTGCAACGATCTCGAAGTACGCTGTGCCGAGATTCCGGCTGAAGCTCTGGCAGCGCGCCAGGTCGTGTTTAGTCTTGTTACTGCCGACAAAGCGTTGCGGGCTGCAACACGGGCGGCCCCCAATCTCTCGAAGGGGGCTCTCTTTCTCGACTGCAATTCATGTTCCCCCAACACGAAATCAAAGGCCGCAGCCGTCGTCGAGGGTGCCGGGGGCATTTATGTCGACGTCGCGGTCATGGCACCCGTTCATCCCGCGCGTCATCGCACGGTGCTTCTGCTGTCAGGCGCAGGCGCCGAGGAAGCCCTCGCCATCGTTTCCAAGCTCAACATGAACGCCAAGATCGCAGGGGACACAGTCGGACAGGCATCCTCCATCAAGATGCTTAGGTCAGTGATGATCAAGGGCTTCGAAGCACTCACCGCAGAATGTTTTCTTGCTGCAAGGCGCGCTGGAGTGGAAGCTGCGGTGCTTGCTTCCCTGCAATCTTCCGATCCCGGGCTGGACTGGACCAAGCGAGCAGCCTACAACCTCGAGAGAATGATGGTCCATGGTCAGCGAAGAGCTGCGGAAATGATCGAGGTTGCCGCGACGCTGAGGGAACTCGGCCTTCCTGACCGAATGGCGACCGCCACGGCTGAATGGCAACGCCAGATCGGCGGCAAAGGCACTCGGTCCGTCTCGGACACGCTGGAAGCAAGGGCAGACGCGATTTTGGGGTCAACACTCGATTGAACAAACTGAAGTCGTCGAACGGACAGATTCAGCATAACCTCAGGCATCTGAGGGTGTTTCTGACCGTGGTCAACACCAACTCGGTCACGAACGCGGCGGAAGCCTGCCACTTGTCTCAGCCCGCTGTCACTCAGGCGTTGACCAAGATCGAAAGGGCGCTTCAATCGAAGCTCTTGACCAGAACGCCCCAAGGCATCTTCACAACCAGTTACGGAGACATTCTTGCAAAGCGGGTGCGACGCGCCTTTGCATATCTGGATCCAGCCCTCGACGACCTGAGCCCACGCCTGCGCATGCTCACTACCACATCCCAGCTTCGCGCCTTGATTGCTGTGCGCGAAGCTCAGAACTTCACGCTCGCGGCAAAGAAGCTAGGGTTGGCGCAGCCGACGGTCCATCGCGCCGTCACGCAGTTCGAGGAAGAGGCCGGCCGGCCGTTGTTTGATCGCACCTCATTTGGAATTACGGCCACCAAGGCAGCCAATACTCTAGCTCAGGCCGCGCGGCTGGCTCTTGCCGAATTAACCCAGGCAGAGGCAGATCTTGCCGATGCGAATGAGCAGGAGGTAGGAAAGATTGTCATTGGCGCAATGCCCCTCTCCCGCTCTTTCGTACTGCCACGGGCGATCGCGAACTTTCGCAAGCATCGTCCGACAACGCCAATACAAATCCTGGAGGGGCCTTACGCGGACCTTCTGGGTGGATTGCGACGCGGTGAAATTGACTTCCTTATCGGCGCGATGCGTGAGCCCGCCCCAATCGGCGATGTCGAGCAGCGAGTGCTGTTCGACGACACCATTGTTGTGGTCGCGGGAAAAAATCACCCCCTTCTAAAGGGCGGAACGCCGACTGCCGAGCAGCTTGCTGCTTATCCGTGGGTTGTCGGACAGGTGGGAACGCCAATTCGCAAACATTTCGAGTCGATGTTCATGGAATTGGGTCGCCAACCCCCCAGCATAGTTGAATCCAGTTCTCTTATCCTGATGCGCGAACTTCTGGACCGTACTGATCACCTAGGATGCGTTTCGTTCCTTCAGGCACAGGCGGAGATATCGAGAGGGCTGCTGAGGGCATTGCCACTCGATCTGGAGCACACGTCGCGACCCATTGGTCTTACCCTTCGCGCTGATTGGCTTCCCACAGCCGCACAGCAATTGTTCCTGGACTTGGTTGAGCAGACGGGGAAGGAACCAATCATATCGTCCCATTCGATGGTTGAAGCATCCACCTCTGAAACCTACGACACCGACTGCAACCAAAAGCCAAAGGTGAGGCATGAATGAGAGCGTAGCCGCGGTTCTAGAGGAATACCACGAACCCACACTGAATTCGACGTTTGCCGCTTTCGCCGAGCACTATGGAGCAAATGAAGGGAATCGAACCAACGACCGTTGCGAGACCACAAATAGAAAAGCCTTTGAAATCGGCTACTTAATCGTGACGCTCGTTTGAAGTTTATGGCCGCCTGTTGGTCCCCAATGCCGTCTCATCTCGCGCGGGCACCTGAAGGCTACGCGAACGTCAGTCGGAGAAGTCGTTGGCTACGGCCGACATGTCGTCGCGCGTTCTTGCGATCCATCCCAACTTAGCTCCAATCTCGCCTGCACACTCCACGAGTTTCCGGGCCAAATCGGTGAGGTTGTCCGCATCAATAAGACTTGCGAGGGTGGAGACAGAGACCGCGGCCACGACGTTACTGTTTCTATCGAATACCGGCGCTGCGAGGCAGAATAGACCAGCCTGGTACTCTTGGTCGTCTGTCGCCCACCCGCGTTCTCGCACACGGACGAGGTCATTTGAAAGGTCTTCCGATGAAGTCATTGTGTGTTGAGTGAACGAGTGCAGCGGAGCGGCGAATAGCGCGTCGTCGAGTGCCTCGGCCCAAAGCCAACTGGCAAGCACCTTTCCAACCGCGGTTGCGTGTAATGGCATTTGAACACCCGGCTGGATCGATAGCCGGACGACACCGGGAGCCTCTATCTGCTCGATGTAGATTGCGGTTCGTCCGTCTCGCACCGCAAGATTAACTGGCAATCCGGTCTTGTCAGCGAGCATTCGCATCGCGGGTAGTGCTACGCGATCCAGCTTCCGATTCTGGAGAACGCTGGACCCGACGGTAAATGCGCGCAGTCCCACAGAAAACAAGCCTGTCGCACCGTCGTAATCGACGAAACCGCGCCCCCTTAGCGTTTCCAGCAAACGCGATGCTGTTGTTGGCGTCATCTCAACCGCGCGCGCCAGTGCACTCAATGTCGCCTCGCGCTCGACACTGAGATGCTCGAGTAGTGCGAGACCCCGGTCAAGCGTTCGAGTGACTGGGATTGCCTCACGCGATCTGTTCCTTCCGCGAACGCTCATAGCGCCCTCGTCTTTGCAATGTGCGATTTGTTGAGGAGGCGCTCCCAGGACACGAGATGGCGCGCAACCTGTTCCTCAATGCCGGTATAGAGGAACGATCCCCCGCTGAGCACTTTGGTATGGACCTGAGGAGCCGCCAGAGCGTCTCTCCTGATCCTCTCGAAGAAGCCATCGATATCGCCCTCACCCCGCCCTTCACAGTCACCGAACCAGGTCAGGACCGGCACATCAACCTTAGCAAGGGCGGGAGGTTGGCCGTTGCCTCCGTACAACTCCCCATGCACACGTGGCCGCTTTGCATAGGATTGTGCGCTGACCGTATTGGGAGCCATCCCCGGACGCGTACCCCAAGGCAAAAGCTGCCATCCACGACCCGCAGCCACCAACACCTCGGCTTCTTCGACCTTGGAGGGATCGAGCTGGTCTCGTACAAGCGACCCCGACGAGGCAAACACCACTCCTGCAACCCCTGCGCTCCCGCGCTCGGCGATATCGACAACAATCTTGGCGGCCCCCCAGCCATGGCCGACCATGATCGCACTGCCCTGCCACCGCTCATTTACATACCCACGCCATGGGCTGAGGTCCTTGGGCGCTTCTGACAAGTATTCCCATGCCGAACCGGCAAGTTTCGAACCCCCTGGGCCACGCAGCCATGCCCCAAAATTGTGGCCGCGTGTTTCGACTGACAAAAACCTTAGCCCTGCTCGTGCTACCACTCGACCGATCTCTACGTACTCTCGTTCTGCAAAGCCAAGGCTAACCCCGTGGACCCATATGATGGTGTTCGTAGGGGTAGCGCCGGCTGACTCGATTAGACACCCGGTTAAAGTGAAGCCATCTTCGGATTGCACGTGCAAAATCTGCTCCCGAATTTCAGTGCTAGTCACAGCCGGTTTCACGAAAAATATCTCCTCGACGGAACGGATGAGAGCAATTAAAACATGACCAATTTGTCATTCAATGACAAATAAAATCATTTGTTGACAAAATCAATATAATAAATAGCTTCCCCTTCGATTTAACCCACAGGGGATTGCAATGAAGATCACCAAAGTCACCTCCGAATACTATTCCTGGCCGCGCCCGGTTCCGCTTACAAATGGCGTCGATACGTGGACCGACGTCCGGCGGGCGGTCGTGAAGATCGAGACCGACGAGGGGATCACCGGGATTGGCGTTGGGGGTGCCGCGGCAGGTGAACGACAGTTCCGTGACGCTTTCGCTGCAAAGCTGATCGACCAGGATCCGTTGTTGACCGAGAGGATCTGGGCAAGCCTCTGGAGCCCCAAGCTTTCGGGACGTCGCGGATACGAGACGCGAGCTCTATCTTCGATCGACTTCGCCCTCTGGGACATTAAGGGCAAAGCCGCCGGGCTGCCGCTCTACAAGCTGCTTGGTGGGTACCGTAATCGTGTCGCCAGCTACGTCGCCGGCGGCTACTACGGCCCCGACAAGACCATCAAGGATCTGCAGGCTGAGATGGTCCGCTACGTCGAACGCGGCGCCAAGGCTGTGAAGATGAAGGTGGGCGCCGTCGCTTTGAGCGAGGACGTCGCCCGTGTGAAAGCGGTGCGCGAGGCGATCGGCCCGGATATCCGCCTGATGATCGATGTGAACTGTGCCTATCGCTATTATGAGGCGATCCAGTTTTCCCGCCGTGTCGAGGACTTCGATATTTTCTGGCTGGAAGAACCGGTTCAGCCTGACGACTACGAAGGCATGGAGAAGATCGCGCGCGCCTCGTCCATCCCTCTGGCGGCGGGCGAAAACGAGTACACGAAGTTCGGCTTCAGGGATCTCATCGCCACACAATCGGTCGCCATTCTCCAACCCGACGCTCGCTGGATGGGCGGCGTGACAGAGTTCATCAAAGTGGCATCGATGGCGGAAGCACATGGCCTCGACATCGCTGCCCACGGTGATCAGCAGGTACACCTCCACCTCCTCGGCGCGATCCCGAACGCGCTTTATCTCGAGTACTACCCTGTCGAGTTCGATCCCATGCATGGCCAGGTCTACCTCGAAACGCCGAAGATTCAGGCCGATGGCTCGGTCGAACTTCTGGAAACGCCTGGGCTTGGCCTGGCGCACAATGAAGAAGCGCTCGCCAAGTATCGCATTTCTCTTTGAGAGCCACTCGCAACCCATTCGCTGCTCAACCAGGAAGTTCACGATGACTGACCAATTCAAACTCGATAAGTCCGGCCTCACGGCTCTGACCGGCGACAGCAATCGCCGATCCGTTCTCAAGGGCCTGGTCGGTGCTGCCACGGCAACTGTCGTGGGCGGCCTGGCTACGCCTCGCGTCGCACGAGCGGCGAATGTGGTTCGCTTTCTTCACGATGAAACGGATCCGCCCACAATCGAATTCTTCAACAAGGCAATTGCTGCGTTCGAAAAGGACAATCCCGGCGTGACAATCGAAATGGAGGCAGTCGGCACCGCCGGCCGCCTGCAGAAGGTTGCGGCAATGCTCAATGCGGGCACGATGCCCGAGATCTTCAAGATTCTTCCCGAGGAACGCTTCAGCTTCGGAAAGCAGGGCTTTCTTGAGCCGCTCGACGACGTCATCGCCGAGATCGGCGTCGACGAATATCCGGAGCGAATGATCGCGCCCATCGAAGGCAACCGCTTCTCTATTCCCTACACCATCGGTCACTCGAGCGTCTTCTGGTATCGTGACGATCTTCTCACGCAAAACGGGATCAAACCGCCAAAGGATTGGGCCGAATACCTCTCCGCCGCGAAGGAACTGACCAGTGGCGACCAGTACGGCACTGTTTTTCCAGCCAACAAGAACCGGGTCACCTCGCTGTTCTTCTCCCAGTATTACTGGTCGGCTGGCGGCACCTATTTCGACAAGGACCTCAATCTGGTCTTTGGCGGCGACGCTGCGGTCAAAGCGCTGGAATTCCAGCGCGAATTGGCAAAGTCGGCTCCTCCGAGCATTTCGAGCTACGTCAACAACGACCTTGTCAACGCTTACCTGACGGAAAAAGTGGCGATCGACATCTGGGCCGGTAGGCTTGTCTCGACGGCGGCTCTGAACAAGCCGGACCTGATTGCCCGGACAAAGGCCGCCAAGCGTCCGGCAGGGCCGGCCGGCGTCGGGGTTGGCTTCTCAAACGCCAACAGTCTAGCACTCGCGTCGGAAAAAGTGGGCGCGACCAGCATCGCGGCGGCCAAGAAGTTCCTCACCTACATCCTGACTGGCGACAGGGCTGTCGATTTCGCCCTGACGGCCTACCCGCATCTGATCCCGCCGACCAAGTCGGTACGCGCCGATTCGCGGCTTCTTCAAGGGACGCCTCAACTGAAGTGCAGGAGCGATCTGGCGGAAGCAAGCTTCGATATCTCCAACACGCTCGATTTCGAGTCCGAGGCCGGTGCGCGCATCGTCGATGGCAAGGTTGTCACGGCCGGTGTCGTCAACCCGTTGATCGGTGACATCATCGCCCGTGACATCCCCGCACAAATTGTCCAGCGCGTGCTGCTGCAAGGCGCTGAGCCAAGCGACGCTGTGGCATGGGGACGGTCACAGATGGAAGCGATCCTGGCCGCGAAGAAGGGCTAAGCGTCGCGTTAAGCGGCGACGATATTGCTGAACGGAGATTTGGAATGGCGGCATTGGAATTAACGGACATCGTAAAGAGCTTCGAGGAGCGCACGGTCGTTTCCGACGTGTCTCTTTCGGTCTCCGACGGCGAATTTGTTGCCATTCTCGGACCTTCAGGCTGTGGGAAATCGACACTGCTCCGCATCATCGCCGGCCTGGAGCACGCGACATCGGGCAGGATATCGCTGGGTGGTCGCGATACGACATGGCTCCACCCGAAGGATCGCGCTATTGCGATGGTCTTTCAGAACTACGCGCTCTATCCGCATCTGTCGATCTTCGAGAATATCGCCTTCCCCATGAGGATCGCCGGTGCCCGGAAACGTGACGTCGATGATTCCGTTCAACGAGTAGCAAGCCTTGTCGG
Source organism: Agrobacterium tumefaciens (assembly GCA_025560025.1). Classification (NCBI taxonomy): domain Bacteria; kingdom Pseudomonadati; phylum Pseudomonadota; class Alphaproteobacteria; order Hyphomicrobiales; family Rhizobiaceae; genus Agrobacterium; species Agrobacterium tumefaciens. Next base: position 313,437 of record CP048487.1, read on the forward strand.
CTTGAGCCATCTTCTCGACCGCAAGCCTCGCCATCTATCCGGGGGAGAGCGGCAGCGGGCTGCGCTGGCGCGGGCGCTGATCAGGAAGCCGGCCCTGTTCCTGCTAGACGAGCCACTTTCAAATCTGGACGCTAAACTGCGGCAATCGGCGCGTGAGGAACTGAAGCTTCTTCAACGGCAGACCGGTTTGACCGCGCTGTATGTCACCCACGACCAAGTGGAAGCGATGGGCCTTGGTGACCGGATCGTCGTCATGAGCGGGGGTGTCATCCGGCAGGTGGGAAAGCCGAAGGAAATCTATCAAAATCCCGCCGATACGTTTGTCGCCACATTCATCGGCACGCCGCCAATGAACATCGTGGATTTCGACGAAATCCTTGTCGGCTTTCGTCCCGAGACGGTTCAGGTCAACGGCGCCGCAAATGCAGAGACCACTGCATTTCCGGTCGAGATCCAGAGAACGGAGTATCTGGGGAATGTGCAACTCGTCTATGCTTCGATCCTCGGCTCTTTCAAGCCCGGTAGGGTGATCGCCGCCGTCCCGGTCAAAGATGCGCTCACGCTTGCAGAGGGCGAACGCACCACATTCGCCGTCCGGACGGAGGAACTCCGCTTTTTCGACAAGGTCACGGGCTTGGCGGTGGAAACACCCAATGCCGATCTCCGCACCCCGGCCCAGGGCGTTGCTGAACATGTCTGAGGCAACCGCAATTCAACGCGGCGATCGAACATTCGCCTACCTTACGCTCCTTCCCTCCGTAGCACTCATACTGCTCCTCATAGCCGTGCCCACGCTCGCGATCTTCGCCCTTAGCGTGCAGAACGTGACGCTTGGCCGCTTTGCAGGCGAGTTTGCCGGACTGGCGAACTTTCGCGCGGTGTTGGCCAATCCTGACTTCTATTCCGCACTCACCAACACCTTCATCTGGGTCTTCGGAAACGTCGGGTTCGAAATGCTGATTGGCACTGGCCTTGCCCTTCTGCTTCACCAATCGTTTCGCTTCCGTGGTGTGGTTCGCGCCGTCGTTCTGGCGTCCTTCTTGATGCCAACGGTTGTTGCGGTCTTGGTCTGGCGCTACATGTTCGACGACATCGTGGGCATAGCCAACAGCCTCCTGATCAGCACCGGGCTGGTCGACAAGCCCATTCAGTGGCTGACTAGCCCGCGCCTTGCGATGTTTTCGGTGATCGTGATCGGCACCTGGAAGTTCGCTCCGTTCGTTGTGCTTGCAATCCTAGGCATTCTGCAATCGATACCGAACGAACAATATGAAGCCGCCAAGCTCGACGGCGCCAATGCGCTACAGCGTTTCATCCGCATCACGCTTCCCTACATACTCCCAGTCTTTATCTTGACCGCGCTTTTGCGAACAATCTGGTCGTTTCACAAGTTCGATCTCATCTACCTGCTGACGGGTGGCGGTCCGGTCGATGCGACGACGACACTGCCGATCCTAATTTACGTCAAGGGCTTTCAGGAGTTCGACGTCGGCGGCGCGGCAGCGATTGCGCTCATCATGCTCGCGATCATCACGGTCTTCCTGGCGATCTATCTCGTCCTCATTCGTTGGTCGGAGCGTCGTCAATGACAACTCAAAGCCGCCTCCTGCCATCCAACCCGGCGCAGTTCCACGCTATCACAACTGGGATCATGATCTACCTTCTCGCGTTCACCGCGATCACGGTCATGGGTTTTCCGCTTTTGTGGATGATTCTCTGCTCGTTCAAGGAGCCCGCGGAACTCTACCAGGCTCCGCCAAACTTCCTGCCGGCAACCATCACATTTCGAAACTATACGGACCTGTTCACCCAGACCGGGTTCGCGCGGTACTTTGTAAATAGCCTGATCGTCGCGTCCGCCACAACTTTCTTGGCTCTGACCTTGGGAGCGCTCGGCGGATACACGCTGAACCGGTTTCGCTTTTTTGGCTTGGCGGCGGTGGCGGGCCTATCCCTGCTTTGCTACATGCTGCCCGAAACGCTCGTCGTCATCCCGGTCTACATGCTGGCGTCGCTTGTTGGATTGCAGGATACGCTCGTGAGCCTGATCGCCGCAAACACGGCATTCACGCTGCCGTTCGCACTCTGGTTCATGCGTTCGTACTTCAGATCTATCCCGACATCATTCGAAGAAAGCGCGATGCTCGACGGCTGCACACGCTTCAAGGCATTTCGGAAGGTCACCCTTCCCCTCGCCTTGCCCGGACTTGTCTCCGTCGGTGTGTTCAGCTTCAACAACGCGTGGAACGAATTCCTCTTCGCTCTGATCCTCACTTCATCCGAACGCAACAAGACTTTGCCGTTGGGTCTTTCCACTTGGATTGGCCAGGATAGCATCTACTCCTGGGGCATGCTGCTCGCAGGTTCTGTCCTACTGACGGCGTTTTCCATTCTGCTCTACATGCTGACGCAAGGTAAGTTGACGTCGGGCCTGACGGAAGGCGGGATGAAGGGTTGAGGGAAGCATGTGCCTCATTCAGCTTGACAGGATTCGAACCCTAGATCCGTCTAATCACACTCTATGCAACTGGAACTATTAGAGGATCTGTGGCAATCTAGCATACGGGTTCGCTCGATCGGTACCTTCGGGTTACACATCAGTAATCCTGTCGAGGGAGGTCTTATTCAATGATTTTATCCCATTTGGGTCAGAGGTCTTAATCGGCGAGACGATGCGCGTTGCGAAGAGGGCGAGCGGCACAACAAGCGCAGCGACGGTAGAGGTAGTGAAATACAGCCACCATGCAGCATTCGATAAACTATTCAAATTCACGACGTCCGACACGCCGTTGAAATTCACGACCAATCCGGCAACCGCAGCGCCCAAAGCGCTAGCGAACTGTTGAATAATGGGGATAGACGCCGAGGTTAAATCCTCTTCGCGAGGCAGTGCGCGAGATAACACCGCACTTTGCAGATGTGGCCAACAAACACCTATCCCTAAACCCAATCCGGACAAGCAAACTACTATCGCGACCGTTTCGTTTCGGTCGACGGCGACCCTGGGTACAGGAAGAAAAATTGAAAGCCCTACAAACGACAGAAAAACAACGATGGGCCCAACGAGGACGGCAATTCGGGCTTTTCGTCCGGTAAGTCCCGCGGAGCAGATCGCTCCCAACATCCATCCAAAAGCGATGGTCGACACCATATAGCCAGCCCAAAGCGGTTGCTGTTTTTTTAAGAGCTGCAAGAAGTACGGTACATAAATTTCACTCGCTTGGCAGGCGCAGATTAAGATCATCATAAGGTACAAAATGAATAACGGTGAGTGCATTGAGAATGCACCCGTGGGAAGGAGTTTTGCCAAGGAATAATTCTCGCGCCACACAATCACTGCCGCGCATATAAATCCGAGAAGAAGAAAGGCCCCTGCAATGAGAATATTCAATTCTGCGGCGGTGCCAGCCAACGAAAGCAACATGATCGACGCCGAAAGAAGAACAATCTGAAGCAATGGTGGCGGCGAGTCTTTCGAACCAGCAAACTCCTCAGGCAGTACTGACCATGCAATGAAAAAGAGAAAACACGCCGCAGGCAGAAGTATCCAGAAAGAGAGCCGCCATAATTCTGCGGCAGCCATGACTCCGCCGATTGCGGGTCCCAATAAAGTCGCCCCCCCACACCACCGACATCAAAGCCAGTGCTCTCGGCCATAGACTTTCTATAAATAACGCCCGGACCATAGAATAGGATATGGCGACAAGAATGCCCGCGCCGAACCCTTGAACAAAACGCCCTAAGAGCATGCTCTCCATGTGCAGCGCAGTACCACAGAGAAGGCTGCCGATGGCGAATGATGCCGCTCCGATTGCGTAAACCTGACGAGGCCCCAAGCCCGCCGGATGGTGGGCAACAAACACCGATGCGAGTATCGAGGCCACTATGTAGAGAGTAGTGTTCCAAGCGAGAAGATCAACACCACCAATATCTTTTACGATTGAGGGCATCAAAGTCGATCCAACAAAAATGTTGATCGCGTGCAAAGCTATTCCGCCACCCAAGACCACTATCTTAGAAAAATTACCGCCTAAAAACAGCGACTTCCATTCCGCAAGAACACCCATTTAGATCCCTATCGAAACAGCTGTTATTCTGGGCTATATACCTCAATTGTCCATCCATCGGGATCTTGGAAATAAAGAGCAACACGAGACGTTCCTGTCATCTCATAGATAGTTGCTTCGGGATTGTTTCCCCTTACAAGGGTGACTCCATTGTTGCTCAGATGCTCCCCCAAAGCAGCACTCCCTGACGGTCAGTCCGAATTCCAAAGTGGATCCTCTCATCAGGTTTTCCTTGGTAATCGACCGCTTCCTCCAAGAAAAAATCGAAACCGCGGAAAGACGCGGCGATCTTCCTGGGGCCCAGATGGTTCACATACGAGAAGCCCAAAACTTCGCTGTAAAACGCCCATGAAATGTCCAAGTTCTTCACCAGGATGTTGAGATGTTTTATCTCGCTGACTTTTATTATTTCCAGCGTTGGATTAGACGCCATGATGATCTCCTTCAAACAGCAGTTTCTCAACTGCTCTGTTGACGGTCAGAATGGGTGATAAGCGATACGTTGTATCTGTGATCGAGAACCTGTCACTGATCATTCGGCCGCCATTAACTGATTATAGGGCACATCTAGTCTCACACTCACCGAAACGGTTTCGTCGCAAATGGTCACACCATAGACTCTTCCGTCGTAGCAACTCGCCACGAAGCTGCTTGTTCGTACATCCGTCGAAATCGATGAGATGCCGCTGGTGCTTGGGCGCACGACATTGAGTCGGCTTGAGCGGCGGTTGATTTGGGCGGGTCTTGGCGGCCACCATGCACAATTGGCATAAAAACGTAACCCCTATGCCGCTGATTCCTTGAAATAAAGCAGGCGAGATATCGGCGCCGGCTGACACCTTCGCGGTTCGTTCTAGTTCGTGGTACTTATGGGCTGAGCGTCTCATTCTCGGAACTCGTCCTAAACCGAGTATCGCTCCGCAGCCCGCGAACTATTCGGTCGTAAGTGACGATCTTAACTCGATCGTGCCCCGTAGCGTGGTGTAAGTCGACGGTAGCAAAGCCGCTCGCGAGCGCGCCCTTAGCGCGCTGTAGCGAGTGAGCGGCTTTGCGGGCGGTCATCGATAATCTCCGGTATGGTTGGGTTGCTGACACTCAACCAGATACGAAGGATACATTGACGCGCATTCTCCAGCGAATGCGATGAGATAAAATCATGACCCATATAACGCTCAAACAAATGGGGTATTTCGAGTCGCTTGCACAACTCCGCCATTTCGGCTGGGCAGCGCAGGATTGCGCGATTTCGCAACCAGCCTTGTCGATCCAAATCCGCAATCTGGGGACGGAACTGGGTGCCGCACTGTTTAAGCGCGAGGCACAGCGGTTGCTGCTGACCGAATTCGGCGACCTGGTTCTGTCCCGTATCCGCCAGATTATGCGGGATGTGGAGGATCTCGGTGATCTCGCGCGGGCCTCCCGCGACCCGCTGGTGGGCCCACTGCGGATCGGGATAATTCCGACCGTCGCACCCTATCTTTTACCTGTGGTGATCAGGGACTTGACCCGCCTCTATCCCGATCTCGAACTCAGCTTCTCCGAAACAATAACCCAGAAGCTGCTGAAGGAACTCACCGAAGGGGGCCTCGATGCCGCCATAGTATCCCTGCCGGTCTCCCAACTCACGCAGAACGAGGCCCCACTCTTCACGGAGAAATTCGTGATGATCCGCTCCGCCTTGCATGCTGGACAGCCCATGCCCAACCGCGAAGACCTTCGCAAAATGCCACTGCTTGTCTTAGAAGAAGGCCATTGCTTCCGCGATCAGGCTCTCTCTTTCTGCAATTTGACCGCCGAGCAAGCCAGGGACCAGATGAGCGCAACCTTGCTTACCACGCTCGTGCAGATGGTGGGCGCGGGGATTGGCATAACCATGATCCCGGAAATTGCCGTGCCGGTAGAGGTCGATTCGGCATCGGTCTCGGTCGCCCGGTTTGACGTCCGCAACCGTCCCGCACAATCGGCATGGTCTGGCGCAAGACCAGTCCGCTGACCGAGCAGCTTCTAAAAATCTGCGATGTCCTGCAGCTATCAGCCGAAACACGGCAATATACTAAATAAACAGAAACAGCAGTCAGCACGGCCCTCACCATCCCCGTAGCGGCCAAACGCCGGCGCAGGCAGGGCACGCTTTCGACCGTCAATCCGCCGGAGAGTTTAACGCCTGCCGGGACACATGTTCCGGCCGGAAGCCAAGCCTGATCAGACGTCCCGCCAGATGGGCGAGCAGCGGCCAGCGCGCGATCGAGCACATGAAGGTCGGCGGGCCGCTCCGCCTTGCTTCATCGCGATCGCGCCGCATCATCAGCTGCAGTTTCTGCGTCGCCTTCGTCGGGAAACGGCGGCGTGCTTCCACCGCCGCGAGATTCCAATTGGCGACCGTGCCAACGTTCAGCGGTCCGCTGAGAAGGTTCGCCGCTGAAGTCTTGGATCACCAGGAGCACCCCAGCACATCAAGTTACTTGGTCGAAAGCGCATTCGCCCGTCAACTTACCAGCGTCAGCCCGCCATCGACCGCGATCGTCTGGCCGGTGATGAAGCTGCACTGCAAGAGAAAGATGTAGGCTGAAGCGACCTCGTCGATCTCGGCCGTTCTTCCGAGCGGGATGGTTTGTGCGAAACGCTCCTGCGTGGCTTTCAGCTCGGCGGCTGCCATGCCCCGCCAGAGCGGTGTCGGCGTCCATGTCGGTGCAACGGCGTTGACGCGCGCCTTCGGCGCCAGTTCGACCGCGAGCCCCTCCACCAGAATACGAATGGCATCGTTGCCGATGATGGCTCCGGAGGCATTGTGCGGCCGGCCACCCGAACCGGCGGTGAAGGTCATGCTGCCGCCTTCGGCAATCCTCTTGGCCGCATGGCGGGCGATCTGAAGATTGGCGAACAGCTTTTCATCGACGGCGTGCTTGATCGTGTCATAGTCGGCTGCCAGAAAGCCGCCGCCCATCGCGCCACCCGCCATCGAGACGAGATGATCGAAGGATGCGATTCCGTCGAACAAGGCGGCGATCGACGAGACATCGGCCGCGTCGACCACATGCCCGGCAACGGCATACCCGACCGCGGCGAATTCGCCGACGACCTGCTCGAGCTTCGCGGCATCCCGGCTGGTAATAGTCACTTTCGCGCCCAGTTCCGCGGCCTTCAGGGCGGTTGCCTTGCCGAAGCCCGAGCTTCCCCCGATCACAATCACTGTCTTGTCTTTGAGGCTCACGGATTTCTTCCTTCTTTTCGGTTTGTTTGGTGTTCGGCAAATCTTCGAGCGCCCCGATACTCACAGCATGGTCGTACAAGCGCCGATGCAGACAGCGCCTCAGCCGGTATTTGCGAACAGCACGTTGATGCCGTGCGGGGCGCAATCCAGATACTGTGTCGGAGCTCTGACAGTGGCGCCGAGTTCGGCCGCCGCATGCCAGGGCCAGCGCGGATTGTAGAGAATGCCGCGACCCAGGGCGACGAGATCGGCCTTGCCCTCGGCGATCGCCGCTTGCGCCTGTGCGGCCCCGGTGATCAGCCCGACACCGATGACCTGCATATCGACATGCCCCCTGATCGCTTCGGCGAAGGGCAGCTGATAGCCCGGCACCAGCGGCGGCAATTGCTGGCGTTTGGGATCGAGCCCGCCGCCCGAGACGTGGATATAGGCGCAATCGCGCGCATCGAGCGCCCTGGCCAGTTCGATGCTCTGGTCGAGATCCCAACCACCCTCGATCCAGTCGGTCGCGGAGATGCGGATGCCGACGGCGACATCCTTGGGCGGCCGCCTTGACCGCATCGAAAATCCGCAGCGTCAGCCGCATGCGGTTCTCCAGGCTGCCACCATAATCGTCGGTGCGCCGGTTGGTGATCGGCGACAGGAACTGGTGCATCAGAAAGCCATGCGCGCCGTGAAGCTCGATCAGGTTCAGCCCGATGCAGGCCGCCCGTGCGGCGGCATCGCCGAAGGCTGAGACGACGCGGTCGATGCCGGCAAGGTCGAGTACCTCAGGCAATGGGCCGTCTTCGGTCAACGGCAACGCCGAGGGCGCAACCGTCCGCCAGCCGCGCACGTCGTCGGGGGCGATGACGCCCTCTTCCCGCGTCACGCCGGAGGAAGCCTTTCGCCCGGCATGCGACAACTGGATGCCGATCGGCATGCTGGAATGCGCTCGCACTGAAAGGATGACCTTCGCGAGTGCTGTCTCCGTCAGATAGTCCCAGAGGCCGAGATCCGCATAGGAGATGCGCCCTTCCGGCGTCACGGCCGTCGATTCGATGATCATGAGCCCCGCCCCCGACAGCGCCAGGCTGCCGAGATGCATCAGGTGCCAGTCGCCGGCCTGACCCGCTCCGGCCGAGAACTGGCACATTGGCGCGATGACGATGCGGTTCTCAAGCCGCAGCGGGCCGATATCGACGTGAGAAAACAGGTGCCTCATGACGTCCCAACCTATTCGTCGAAACTATCATGAGCGCCGGCCGCGCCGCGCCGCCAGTAGCCGGAGGCCCGGATCCACTTGGGATTGGCGCCATGTTCGGCGATCAGTGCCTGACGCAGGTGCTTGGCCGAAGACGACTCGCAGGCGATCCAGGCATAATAGTCGCCTTCCGGGAAGGAGACGGCGTTCAGCGCCTCGACCAGCGGGGCCGTGCCACCTGGGGCGGCTCCGCGATGGACCCAATGGACGGTCGCCGCGGCCTTTGTCTCGAACGTCAGCTCGTCGGCCTTGCCGTCGACCTCGGCCAGCACGATGACGCGTGCGCCTGCCGGGAGTTCTTCCAGCCGACGGGTGATCGCCGGCAGCCGTCTCGTCGCCGATCAGAAGGTGCCAGTCGAAATCGATCGGCAGGATGAACGAGCCGCGCGGCCCGCCAATACCGAGTTTCTGTCCCGGACGTGCCTGACGCGCCCATTCGCTGGCCGGCCCCGTCTCATGCAGCGCGAAGTCGATCTGAAGCGTGCCGGCGACCGGATCGTGATGGCGTGGCGTAAAATCCCGCACCGCGGGGTGGGCTTGGCCTGCGGGAAAAGACACGCCTCTCTCGCTGAGTTCAGGCCGTGGCGGGGCTTCCTCGCCCGGCGCCGGAATGAACAGCTTGATATGATCGTCGAAGCCCGGACTTTCAAAGCCGGCTAGGTCTTCGCCGCCAAGCGTGATCCGCACCATGTGCTGGGTCAGCATCTCTGTCCGCTGCACCTCAAGCAGCCGGAAACGGAGTTGGTGACGCACGCGGCGCGGACGCCGGTCTTCGGTCAAATCTCTATCGGGAACGTGGTGATGGCCGCCGCGCATGCAATACTCCGTTTTTCTTCTAAAGTTGCGCAAAGGATTCGGCGATCAACGCCGCCGCCGCCTGGTCGTTGTCGCCAGACGAGCCGCTCACGCCGACCGCTCCGACCACCTCGCCCTCATGCACGATCGGCATGCCGCCCTGCAGCGGCAGCAGTCCCGGCACGGTCGCCATGGACGGCTTGCCCGAATTGATCATGTCCTCGAACAGCTTCGACGGCGCCTTGAGGAAGGCGGCCGTGCGCGCCTTGCCGACCGCGACATCGACCGTGACGATCGAGGCGCCATCCATTCGGGCGAAGGCAAGAAGGTTGCCGGCCCGATCGACAACGGAGATCGCAAGCCGCATGTCGTTCTTCGCCGCATGATCGAGGCCGTTCGCCAGGAGCTTCTGCGCCGCGACAAGCGACAGGTCGCGCACGGTGGTGGTGAGTTCTGTCTGCATTCTCGTGTCTCCTGCCGCCTTGCTTGTTTGTGCGAACGCGTCATGTGCAGGCAAAGCGCTACCAATTGCGAGCGCCGCGCCAATGCAGGCCACCCGTTGCACCGTTCTGAAAATCCGCCTCACGTCTCATCTTCCTTTCAGGTTCAGGTCGTATCGCCGCTGGACGGACAGAGGTTGCAATCGGGGTCCCTGTCGCCGCGGGCCGCCTGCCCGTTGGCAACCACGCGGTCGAGGTAAGTCATGAACTGCTCGATCTCCTCGGGCGCGAAGCCCTGGAGATGTTCGTCGATCACCTCGATGGCGATGGGCCGAAGCCGTGGATAAAGCGCCTCTCCCGCCGGTGTCAGCGAAAGGGCGGCAACCCGCCCGTCCCGCGGCGAGGGCGCACGCCGCACCAGGCCGAGCCTAACCAGACGGTCGAGCATGCGGGTCATCGCGCCGCTGTCATAGCCAAGGCTTCGGCAGAGCTCTGTCGCGGTATTGCCGATGCCGCCACCGATCCTGATCAGCACAACCCATTGCGGGCCGGTGATGCCGATCTCCTGTGCGCGGCGGTCAACAGCCCGCGTCATCAGCGACGCAGCGTCGATCAGCGCCCGGCCGACATTATGGACTGGATTGTAAGCTCGCTCGGAAACCAGGGGGAGCCACGTTTCGCCAATCGACATTAATATCGACATCCTCTTGCTGCATATAATCTGCCTAGGCAGATAAATATGTATTTGCTAGGATAGCGTCAAGGTGCCTGGCCCAGGTGCTCGCCTTTTGAATGCTCGGAAATCGCATCAAATAAACACGGGTCAGCATGCGTTTAGAGAAGCCTCTGGCAAGGAAACTGACCGTATGAAGATTGAGTTGCGCCACCCTCGTTATGTCACCGTTGCCGCCGAGCACGGAAACTGTTGGCGGCATCCTGAACAATGAGATGTATATCGGCAAGCTGACCTGGAATCGACCGCGCTCCACAGGCAAGCGCCACGCGCGGCCGAACCCGCAATGCGCGCCTTGTTCTGGGCAATGAAGCTTGAGGGGAATCGACATCCGTAAGGGCCACGCGTTGGTCGAACATGTCGGAATCAGAGCAGGAAGGAAGGTAGTCGAAGATGAGAAACCGCCATCTACGGTATTTCCTAGCCGTGGCAGAAGAACAGAGTTTTTCCCGCGCCGCCGCCAAATTACATATTGACGCCTCTCCTCTTGCACGCGCAATCGGAGACCTGGAAGCGCAGCTTGGTACTCAGCTTCTAATCCGAGAAAAGGGACATATCCGCCTCACCAATTCAGGAGAGGTGTTTCGTGAAGAAGCTCGCCGCATCCTCACATCCATCGAAAACGCCAAAATTCGTGTCCGATCGGCGACAAACGGATATCGCGGCCAGTTGCGTGTCGGTCTCGCCGACAGCCTCGCTCAACCACAACTGACAGTCAATGATATGATTCTGGCGATCAGACACGGGGAAATCGATGTAGGTTTCACGATGGACGGGGAATTTTCAGAAGGGCTCTTCAAGTCAGCGCTTTGGCGCGAGCGCGCTGTCGTAGCCATGCCAACCCGCCACCCTTTTCTCGCGTTAGACAGAGTTTCCCTCGCTGAAGCCCTTCGCTACCCTCTGGTCATGTCCCACCCCGATCAATGCAGCTGTGGGCATAAAGCAATACAGCAATGGCTTAACGACCAGCGTCTCCCGCCCCCGGACCGTTGCCGAATATATTTCAGCACATGTGCCAATGATGATGCTCGTTGGGGCAGGATACGGAACAGGAATTGGGCTTGAATCCCAGTTGGCTTTTTATAGCCATCCTAATATTGTCGTTCGGGTGATGATGATGGATGAAGTACCGCCGGTTGCCACATATATTGTCAAGCCAATCGATCGCTCCAGAGCGATTTATAAACCAAGCAAGACAGATCGGAGACATCATCATAAATGCCTGTGACGGTCCATAACCGATGATGGTCGAGTAGCTATGCCATGCGGCTTCGCCGTCACAGATCCGGGCGGACGGATTTCCCGCACCAGCCTCTTCCCGAGAGTAATCCGCTTCATGTCCTGGCATGCGCCCAAGTTCGAGTAATACGTGGGACCGGCAGCGCGAACCGTGCGGTCACCGTTTCGTCCGAGGACTACGCACGCGGCCGCAGCTACGACAAGGCTATGGACTGGCGAAGGACGCGGGCTATGAAAGACCCTTCGCCTGCTTCGATGACATTGAGCACAAGGCCATTCGGTCGGCAGCCGCCGAACTCAATCTCATCCCGCGCGTCGTGGCAGGGGTTTTACCGACGGACAGGTTCACTCGGTTCGTTGCGATGCCGGTGACATCAAGGTCATCTGCTACGAGGAATCCGAAACGAAGGAATATATCGTCGGACTTCCCGTTGCGAAGGCGGCGAGACCGTCAAGTGCCAGGCACATATCCAGATCGCCGACGTCGATCCCGGCCTGAAGAAGCCGTGTGACTTGCCTCAAACATGAACTTCAGCGGCCCTTCGGGTTCGACTTCGTTCACGCAACAGAATTCTGGCAGACCGATAACTTCCAATCGCTCTACGAAACGGTCTCGCGATCCATTTTGCGCGCTTCGCTAGAAGCGAGACCGCCGCATCATCAATGACTGCTCCGCTTCGTAATGCGCGATGAGATGATGCATCCCAACTATGCTCGCGCCCAATATCAGTATCTGCTGGTGACAATACACCATAAAAACTTCACATCTCGCAGCTTTCACAAGAAAGTTCGCCCCTTCTTGGTGGTAGCATCAACTGCCGGAAGCCCTGTTTTGAGTGAGGTTTTTCAGGGGAGATAGGAAGCTCGCAAAGTCATTTCTATAGTCTGCAAAATCTATAGATTATAAAATATATAATTGCATTAGAGCCGCCCTATTTCCCTCTCCCCTGCAGGAGAACCCCCGTTCGGTGTCTTTTGAAACTCTAACAGCAGAGCAGATATATGAAAATCGGTACCTCTCCCCTTCTCTTAGCTGGCGCTCTGTTGGCGCTCGCTCCGGCTGTACTCGCACAATCCTCGAGTACCCCGGTTTTCGGCGGCACCCTCAAGATCGCTGTCTATGAGGCTCCGGTCTGCGTGGACCCGATCCAGATTACGAATTTCACGCCGCTCAACATAGCGCGCAACTTCGCGATCTCTCTGACCGATCAGGATCCCGTGACCGGCGCGGTCAAGCCATGGGCGGCGGAAAGCTGGGAAATCAATGCTGACGCCACGGAATATACCTATCATCTGCGCAAGGACATCACCTATGCGGATGGACAGAAGCTCGATGCAAAATCGGTCAAGGCCAACCTTGAGAACATTCGCAACAAAATCGGCCCGAAAGCGAACAGACCCTATAATTATCTGACCTATTACGCCGGCAGCGACATTGTCGACGATTATACGATCAGGATAAAATTCTCGCATCCGTCCGGCCATTTCCTGACCGCCGCGTCCTCGGCATGGCTTGCGCTTTATTCCGATGCGACGCTTGCGAAAACCGCCGAAGAGCGCTGCGCGGGCGCGCTGATCAGCGCCGGTCCCTTCAATCTGACGAAATGGTCGCAGCTTGAAGGCGCGACGCTGGAACGGCGCGAGGATTACACATGGGCCTCGCCAAGTTCCAAAAATCCCGGCAAGCCCTATCTCGAAAAGATCGAATTCGTCATCGCGCCGGAGGACAATGTCCGCACCGGACTGCTGGAATCCGGCGAGGTCCAGCTCATCACCAATGTCAACGTCTCCGATCAACCAACGCTGGAAGCCGCAGGCTTCACGCTCGACGTGGGCCGCAACCCCGGCACACCGTTCGGGCCTCAGTTCAACGTCAAGACGCCGATCCTGAGCGACGTGAAGGTACGGCAGGCATTGCTGCACGCCGTCGACCGTCAGGAAATGATCGCCGCTATCGAAAGCCCCAAGGCGGTTCCCGCGACCGGCGTGCTCGTCAACTCGGTTCCGGGCGCAATCGACCAGAGCGCGGACATCGCCTATGATCCCGATCTCGCCAACAAGCTGCTCGACGAGGCGGGCTGGACGGAACTCGACGCCAACGGCGTCCGCGTCAAGGACGGCAAACCGCTGCGCATCGTCCTGAGCGGCTATGGCCAGTATCGCAGCCAGGCTGAATACATCCAGCAGGCCGCGAAGAAGATCGGCGTCGATCTGGCGCTTGAACTGATCCCGGATGGCAGCGACATCGTCACCAATATCCTCAATCCGCACAAGTTTGAGATCATCTTCGGCAACGCCACCGAGGCCGACCCGGACGTCCTGCGTTCCTACTACGGGCCGGAACAGCGCAATGTCCCCAATTCGGACGACGAATGGCTGAAGAAAGCCGTCATCGAGCAGCTTGCGCTCAGCAAGCCGGAAGACCGCTTCGCCAAGATCGCCGAGATACAGCGTCATATCGTCGATCAAGCCTATGCCAATCCGCTATATCCGGTCACGCAGGTCTTCGCCCGTGACGCCAAGCTGAAGGGCGCGCTGCCGGATGTTCTGGTCCGCCTGCGCCTCGAAGCGGCATGGCTGGAACAATGAGCATCGCCGAGACATCTCCCGCCAGGCCCTCATCGTCATCGATGCGGGCAAGCGGCATATTGCCTTATATTGTCCTGCGCCGGCTGCTTCAGGCTATTTTCGTTGCATGGGCAAGCTTCACGCTCGCCTTCGCCATCCTCTACTGGCTACCGGGCGATCCGGTGGCAATCATGATCGGGCCAGACGCGCATCTCGACGCGACGGAACTGGCGAAGCTGCGCGCGCAATACGGTTTCGACCGTCCCTTGATCGTGCAATATTTGGACGCGCTCTGGCGCGCCGTTCATCTCGATTTCGGCACATCGCTGGTGACAGGCAAAGATGTGACTGCAAGCATCGCGGCGGCCGCCCCGGTAACGGCGGGACTCGCCCTTGTCAGCCTGACGCTGGCCATCGCTTTCGGCACGCTGTTCGCGGTTCTGTCGCTGGACCTGCCCGGCTTTCCGCGTCTCGGCTTCATCGTCTCCAAATTTCCCGCCGTCTTCGTAGCGATACCAACCTTCGTGGTCGGCCTGCTGCTGTTGCAGATATTTGCCTTCAAGCTGCACTGGCTGCCCGCGACAGGCAGCAAATCATGGTCCACGCTTGTTCTGCCCGCGATTACGCTGGCGGTGCCCGGCTCGGGGATTCTGGGACAGGTTCTCGCCAAGAGCCTGCGGCGGGCCTATGCGGAAAGCGTCGTGCGAACCTTGCGCGCGCGCGGCTATTCCGAGTTGCGGATACTCCGCCACGCGCTGCGTCAGGCGTCATTACCCGCCTTCACTATGGCGGGCCTGATCGTCGGCGGCACCATCGCCAGTTCTGTCGTGACGGAAACGGTCTTTTCACGTCAGGGCATAGGGCGGCTGATGCAAATGGGCGTGACGAACAAGGACATCAATCTGGTCTGCGGGCTGATCGTCTTCTCCGCGCTCGTCTATGTCGTCATCAATCTTGTCGTGGACCTGCTCTATCCCGTTCTCGACCCAAGGGTGAAATCATGAGCGACATTTCCCCGGAAGCCGCCTTCTTCGAAGCCCGCGATGTGGGCGCGGCCATCGTCCGAAGACACTGGGCGGCCATTCTCGCATTCGCCTATCTTGCCGTCCTGGCCCTATGGGTGGCATTTCCGTCGGCATTCACCATCCACGATCCACTTGGCGTCGCTGTTACCTCGAAGCTGCTGCCACCCTCCGCGGAACATTGGTTCGGCACCGATCATCTCGGACGCGACGTGCTGACGCGCATCATTTTCGGAACGCAGAATTCGCTGATGGCGACGCTTATCGCCGTGCTGATCGGTCTTGTCGTCGGCTCCGCCGTCGGGCTGATCTCGGGCTTCGGGCCGGAACGCCTCGATGCCGCGATCATGCGTGTGGTCGATGTGCTGCTCGCCATTCCCAACCTGCTGCTCAGCCTCGCCATCGTCACCGCCCTCGGTTTCGGGCTGGTTCCCGTGGCGATAGCCGTCGGCATCGGCTCCGTGGGAAGCTTCGCCCGCATCATGCGCTCGGAGGTAATCCGGGTGAAAAAGCTGCCTTTCGTCGAATCCGCGCGCCTGCTTGGTGCGTCCCCCGCCGATGTGGCGATACGCCATGTGCTTCCGCACTCATGGGGGCCGGTGGTGGCGCTTTCCGCCATCGAATTCGGCGCGGCCGTGCTTTCCGTCTCAGCCTTGAGCTTTCTCGGTTTCGGCGCGCCCCCGCCCGAAATCGAATGGGGCCTGCTCGTCTCCGAGGGCCGAAAATTCATCAGCGCCGCATGGTGGCTGATCGCATTTCCAAGCCTTTTCATTGTTCTGACCGTCGTGGCGGCCAATGTTGTCGGGCAATTCCTGGAGGAACGACTTGGACAGGCATATTGATTTCCCCGGTGCCGAAACGGATCGCGGCATCCTGCTCGACATCGACAGGCTGTCGTTCTGGTATGGCGACGCGGGCCAGAAAGCGCCGACCTTGGACGCGGTTTCGCTGAAAGTGCTCAAAGGAGAAGTCGTCGCGCTGGTCGGCGAATCCGGCTCGGGCAAATCGACCCTCATCAATTGCGTGATCGGACTTCACGCCGGCCACGATACGCGCGTCGAAGCGGAGGCGCTGCGCTTTCAGCAAACGGATTTGCGAGACCTCTCCGAGCGCGAATGGCGCAGGCTGCGTGGGCGGCATATCGCCTATGTCTCGCAAGACCCAACGGGATCGCTCAACCCGCTTACGACGGTCGGCGACCAGCTTCAGGAAGCCCTGCGTTTCTTCCACCCCAACCTTGGACGCGCGGAAGCGAAACGCGAGGCGCTGGAACTGATGCGCAAAGTGGGCTTCGCCGAACCGCAGAATATTTATGGCCGCTATCCACACCAGCTTTCAGGTGGCATGAACCAGCGCATCTCCATCGCCGCCGCCCTGTGCGGCGAGCCGGAATTGCTTCTTGCCGACGAACCCACCAGCGCGCTCGACGTTTCCGTGCAGAAGCAGGTGCTGGACCATCTGGAAAAGCTGGTCGTCGAAACCGGAACCGCCATGCTTTTCATCACCCACGATCTCGCCGTCGCGGCGGATCGGGCCGAACGCATCGTGGTGCTGCAACATGGGCATGTCCGGGAGGAAGGCCCCGTCGAAACGGTTCTGGCCTCGCCCCGGCATGGCTATACACGGCAATTGCTGGCGGCCGCACCGTTTCTCCAAGATATCGGCGAACCCGAAAAGGACGTAGGCAACCAAGCACCGGAGAAGACGGATAGTGCGACCGGCGAGAATCGCCTCCTTAATATCGAGGGACTCGAGAAGCATTTCGGCGACCACGACGGCAGCCGCTTCACCGCCGTCGGCGGCATCAACCTGCATGTCGACCGGCAGGAAACGGTTTGTGTCGTCGGTGAGTCCGGCTCTGGCAAGACCACGCTGGCGCGACTGATACTCAAGCTGACGGCAGCCGATGCTGGCAATGTCCACTTCAATGGATATGACGTACGCCATCTGTCCGGCGCGGCGCTCAAGCAATACAGGCGCGAGGCGCAGATGGTTTACCAGAACCCGTTCGCCTCGCTCGATCTGCGCTATAATGTCCGAGAAATTCTTTGCGAACCGCTCAGGATTCACGGCATCGGAAGCCGGAGCGAACGGCGCGGCGAAGCAAGCCGCATGCTCGATCTGGTCGGCCTTCCTGAAAAATTCCTGGAACGACGACCGGGCGAATTGTCCGGCGGGCAAAGGCAGCGCGTTGCAATTGCCCGCGCGCTCATCACTTCGCCAAAACTGTTGATCCTGGACGAAGCCGTGTCCGCGCTGGACGTATCGGTGCAGGAGCGCATTCTGGAACTGCTGCGCTCGATCCAGCAGGAACTGGGGCTGGCCTACCTGTTCATCACCCATGACTTGTCGGTGGTCCACAATTTCTCCGACCGCGTCTATGTCATGAAGCGCGGTGAAGTCGTCGAATCCGGCAGCACGGCATCCGTCTTCGACGCGCCGCAACACGATTATACGCGGCTCCTTCTGGCGTCCGCCCCCGGACAGTTGGCGCGCGGCAAAGTCGAGAACAGCGCAGCGGTTGAACCAGAACGTCCCTATGGACCGGCCCCCATCGTGGTGGCGCGATGACTGGCGCGGGCGTTTCGTCGCGCTGTCAGTTGCGCGCCGGAAGGCCGGAATTTTTGCAGCAAAACGTTCATGGACCGGCCTCTTCGGGCATTCGATTTTCCCGTCCACGGCATCTTCGAAAACCTGTTTCTTCATTTTATATATTTTATAGAATATAGAATTCTACAGAACGAATAGGCTTGTCCGCGTCCGTTCAGTCGCAGTCCGTTTCTATTTCAGGATATTGCCGTGTCGTCCACGTCCCAAATTCCGCGCCCAAACACAGATTTAGTCGTAGGCCCAGTCGTCGGTTTGAGTATCGACGCTGAAGAGGCGCTGCGCCAGCTGTCGGCGCTGCAAACGCGTGATGCGAAGCTCCCGCGTCCTGCCGCCGACTTTCTTCTGATCCGCGACCACCCTGCGGGCGGGAACGGCGAGGATGTGCAGGCGCAGCTTGTCGCCTCGTTTGCTGCCGGGCGGCTGGACGGCATCGGCATCGTGCCCGAAATCGACGTCTTTCGCGGTGACCCCTATCTGGTCGCGCGCGCCATCGCCAGCCTCGACATATTGTCGAAAGGACGCGCCGGTTTCATTCCCCTCACCGCACCTGTTGATTTGCTCGACATAGGCTATGCCAGGACCGCCTCGGACGCGGAATATGTCGCCGAATTCGTCGCCGTCGTCGATAGTCTCTGGAATAACTGGCAGCCGGGCGCTCTGGCGCGTGACTGGAAAAACAACCGCTATATCGACCGCAATCGCATTCGCGAAGCCAATCATGAAGGGCCGTATTTCTTGGTCAAGGGACCGTTGCCGACGCCAACCGCGGTGCAGGACACCCCGCCGGTGATCGCGCGCCGCCATCCGGCCCATGCCGGGATCGCAGACAGAGCGTCTGCCTTGATCCATGACGGGGCGGCAACCGCCGGTCAGGGCGAAAGCCCTGCGCTTCTGGAAATATTGCTCGATTCCCCGTCTCTCCCTGACTCCTTCGCCGCCCACATGGGCGTTGTCCTGCGCGCCGAAGGCGGGTTTGCCGACTGGGCGGAGCTTGTCGATCGCACCCACCGGGCGCATGCGCGGCTCGACCTTAAATGGCGGCCATCTGACGGCACCCTCGCGGATATTCTTGCCCGCCCTGCAACATCGATTTCGGAAATATCCCATGTCTGACAAACGCCGCGTCCGCATCGCCGCCCAGTACAATGCCGAAGACCCTTTTGAAATCTGGCACCCCGATCTCGCCGCCGAACTGAACACGGAAGTCTCCTTCCGTCATGCCGCCACCACATACCACGAAGGACTGTTCGATTTCTATTTTCAGGCGGAAACCGCCGCCCTGCCCTCGGGCGAGAACGGCATTCCCGACGCGAAGGTCATCGGCCGGCTCGACAATCTGACGACGCAATCATGGCTGGCCGCGCTCTATCCCGATCTCGGCTTCGTCGCCACGATCAACACCGGCAACAACGTGCCTTACGATCTGGCGCGCAAGCTGCACAGCTTCGATCTCATCACCAACGGGCGCTCCGGCTGGAATGTCGTCCTTGGCGGCAATCCCAAGGCGCATCTCAACCACCGCGCCAAGGCG
This sequence comes from Agrobacterium tumefaciens, assembly GCA_025560025.1. NCBI lineage: Bacteria > Pseudomonadati > Pseudomonadota > Alphaproteobacteria > Hyphomicrobiales > Rhizobiaceae > Agrobacterium > Agrobacterium tumefaciens. The sequence goes on from CP048487.1 coordinate 332,896, forward strand.
GTGCCGGAACAATCCGTCGATCGCTATGAACTCGGGCGCGAGATCGTGGACAGCGTCATCGAGTCACTGACCGGACAAAGGCCAGCCGGTTCTCAACCGCAGCATTTTCCAGCACCCGCCGGTCGTCTTCTGCCGCCAACCCGACAGGGCGCGCCCTTCACCATTCAGGCGGGAGATTCCGGTCGCAGCCGCGATCTCGCCGCCTCCTATGCCGACGGTCTCTACACGCATTATGCCGACGAGATCAACGGCCGCGCCTTCCGCAGTGACCTGCATGAACGCCTGCGTGCCAAGGGACGTGACCCGGAACAATTCAAGATCTACTCACGTTTAGCCGTGCTTGTCGGCGAAAACGACGCGGATGCGCGCGATCGCCACAAGGCGTTGTTGCCCTATCAGCTTCATGAAAAGCTCGTGGTGGAGTATGTCACAGAAATTTGGGGCAAAAGCTTCACCGAACTGGATATCGATGGGCCACTACCCAACGACGCCCCCACTAAGGGCCATACGGTCAATCTCGGTCTCTCCTACGGTCTCTATCTCGACGGACCGGCCGACAAGGCGGTCGAGCGGCTACGCCGCATTTCGGCGGAACATGGCGGCGCGGGCTTGCGCGAGACGTTGGTGCTCGCGGCCGGAACCCATTACATCCACGGCGGGCCTGTGACTGTGGCCGGAGAACTGCGTCGCCTGGTCGAAGCGGGCGCGACAGACGGCTTCGTCATCGCACCCCATTCCGCGCCCGATTGGCTGAAGGATTTCGTCAATCGCGTGGTTCCGGTTCTGCAGGACTGGGGCGTTTACGCTACGGAATATCACGATGAAACGCTGCGGGAACGCGTGTTACGTGAGGTCGCGGCGTAAGAGAGCACCCTCATCCGCCCGTGCCTCAGCAGCGGACCAAGAGTCGGTCACTTCGCAAGCAGGTGCACATGCCAATGCTTTTCCTCAGCCTGAAACACTCCCGTCTACGTGCGACTTCAGACCAAATTACCAAGCAGGCTCTTCCGGCAGGGCTTTGTCGAAAGAGGCCTGTTTCTAGATATTGTTTTCATAGCCTGCCTTACAGACGCAACTTTCTCCCTTCAACATAAACCTGATTAATTTTATATATTATATATAAAATGGAGCTTCATCATTGGATCGCACAACGTTCCGGGTGCTTCCGTTTTGTGACATCATCCAATGGGCCAACCGGCAACGAAAGCATCCGGCAGGCATGCAGTCAGACCTCCATTTTCAAGGGATTATAGAATGGGCAACATACAGAACGGCCGCAATCGACCATCGAAAATCAGAACGCTTTCCGCCGCGTTCCTTCTTCTGAGCGGAGCAACCGCTTTTGCCAGCGATGTCGCAACGATTGCGGATTCTCCCTATCAGGGAAAGAAACTCATCATCTCGATGCAGTATGATTGGGAACCTCTGTCTTTCAAGGACGATAGCGGCAATCCGACAGGCTACTTCTACGATATTGCGACCGAGGCAGCGAAGCGTTTGGGGGCAACGGTCGAGATCACGTCGGGCGATTTTGCCGCCGTCATCCCCGCCATTCAGTCCGGCAAATTCGATACCGCTGTAGGCCTCGATGCGACCGTCGCGCGCCAGGAAGTTGTCGATGTCGTTTCACATGTGATCGCCGGTTATCGTCTGCTGGTCCCGGCCAAGAGCACTACTCCGGACACGCAAGATCTCACCGCCTTCTGCGGCCTGACCATCGCGCTTCTGGCAAGCCACCCGGCGCAGGGCACATTCGAGGAAACGTCGAAGAAGTGCGAGGCGGAAGGCAAGAAGCCGATCACGGTCAGCCTCTATCCGGATCGTGCCGCAACATTCCTCGCCGTCAAGTCCGTCCGCGCTGACGGCACCGCCGGCTACACCGGCGAGAACGGCTGGCTTCTGCGCAAGGATCCAGATCTCAAGGTTATCGGTCCGATCTTCGATACGACCTATGCCGGCGTTCCGCTTAAAAAGGGTTCTGAAGGCGCTGTCTTCTGGCAGAAGGCGATCAACTCGCTCATCGCCGACGGAACCTACGCGAAAATCCTCACCAAGTATGGCGTTGAGGATGTTGCCATTCCGGAATCCCTCATCAATCCGGCAAAATGAGAACCCTTTCTCCATGAACAGCGAACTTGCAAAAGCGAGCGGGCAGCCGGTTATCCACCGACGCCATCCCGCGCGCCTGGTGACTGCGGCGTTGGCTCTTCTCCTCGTCGTCTGGTTTATCGATGTGCTGTTGCGCAATCCCGCTTTCGAGTGGGCAATCGTGATCCGCTACATCTTTGAGCCGAGCATCATGCGCGGGCTGGTTACCACCCTGTGGCTGACGGGAGCCGTAACTTTGCTGAGCGTATTGTTCGGCACCCTGATTGCTGCGGCCCGGCTTTCCCCCAATTTCGTGCTGCAAATCGGAGCGTGGGGATATGTCTGGATTTTCCGCTCGACGCCTCTTCTTGTGCAATTGCTGTTCTGGTTCAATATCGGCTATCTCTTTCCGAAAATCGGTTTCGGATTGCCGTGGCTGACGCCCTTTATCGAGATCGACTCCAGGGATCTCATCAGCCCGATTGCTTCTGCGCTTCTCGGCCTGACCTTGCACATGACATCCTATGCCTCGGAAATTATCCGTGGCGGCATCATGGCGGTTCCTTCCGGGCAGATCGAGGCTGCTGAGGTTCTGGGGCTTTCCCCGACCCGCATCTTCACGCGGATCATTCTGCCGCAATCGATGCGCAGTATCATCCCCTCCATCGGCAATCTGCTGATCGATACGTTGAAAAGCACATCCGTCATCAGCGTTCTTGCCGTTCCGGACCTGCTTTATTCCGTGCAGCTCATCTACAACAAGACCTACAAGGTCGTGCCGCTGCTGATGGTGGCAACGCTCTGGTACATCACCGTCACCACTATCCTTTCATCGCTGCAATATTACATCGAGCGCTATTTTGCCCGCGGTTCGGCGCGCGAGCTTCCCCCGACACCGCTCCAGCGCGCAAGGGGAATGGCCGCCGATTTCTTCAGAAGGCTCCGGGACAAGCCCGCCGCCACCCAACCGGAACACAAGCGAGACCACGATGCTGTCATTGGTCGTTCCTGAAGCCGAAAGGCCGCAGGCCATCCTGCATGTCATGGGCCTTAGAAAGAACTACGCGAGCCTCGAAGTCCTGAAAGGCATAGACCTGTCGGTGAACAAGGGCGAAGTGCTGTGCCTGATAGGTCCGTCCGGTTCCGGCAAGAGCACCATCCTGCGCTGCGTTGCCCTGCTTGAAAAATACGACAGTGGATTGATCACGCTGGACGACCAGCCGCTGGGGGTTGATTTTCACAAGGGGCGCCTGCGTGAAACCTCGCCGAAAAATCTGCGCAGACAGCGCATTCGCATGGGCATGGTGTTCCAGCACTTCAACCTGTTCGGCCACATGACCGTTCTCAGCAACATCATCGAAGCGCCCATGAGCGTAAAGGGGATGTCATGGGACGCCGCGGTGGCGCTGGCCCGCAGCCTGCTTGAGCGCGTGGGGTTGAAGGACAAGGAAAACAGCTATCCGAACCAGCTTTCCGGTGGGCAGCAGCAACGTGTCGCGATTGCAAGGGCCATGGCGATGCAGCCGGATGTCCTGCTGTTCGATGAGCCGACCAGCGCACTCGATCCGGAACTGGTCGGTGAAGTGCTGACCGTGCTGACCGACCTTGCCCGCTCCGGCGTGACGATGATCGTCGCGACCCATGAAATGAGCTTCGCCCGCGATGTCGCCGATAATGTCGCCTTTCTCCAGGACGGCACCATCGTCGAATACGGCAATGCGAAGCAGGTGATTACCGCGCCGGCACATGCGCGGACGCAAGCTTTTCTCAAACGGGTTCTCGCCTCGTGAGGTACGCCATCATGAGACAACCCTAATGCAGGTGTAGACAATGAATCTGGAATGCGATTTCGTCATCGTCGGGGCCGGATCGGCAGGCTGTGTCCTTGCTAACCGGCTTTCCGCCGATAAAAGGCACAGGGTCATCCTGATCGAGGCGGGGCGCGACATGCATCCCGACATGGTGGAACCCGCCATTCTCGACAGCTATCCCCGCATCGCCTATTTCAACCCGAAGAACCTTTGGCCGAATCTTCGCGTGTTTTTCGAACGCGTGCCGCACAATGCACCGGAGACGGCAACACCCCGCCGCTACGAGCAGGGTCGCCTCATTGGTGGCAATTCCAGCCTCAACGATATGCAGGCCTATCGGGGGCTTCCCGGCGATTTTGAGGAATGGGAAACGCTTGGCGCGACGGGATGGGGCTGGAGCGATGTTCTGCCCTATTATATCCGGCTGGAGCGCGATATGGATTTCGACGGACCGCTGCACGGCAAAAGCGGCCCTATTCCCATCCGCCGCATTTCGCCGAAGGTCTGGCCCGGCTTTTCGAAAGCGACTGCCGAAGCGCTGGCGCTGGCGGGTTACACGAGGCTGCAGGACCAGAACGCACAGTTCGAGGATGGCTTCTTCCCCCTCGCCATTTCCAATATCTACGACCGCCGCGTTTCAAGTGCGATCGGTTATCTCGACAATTCGACGCGCGATCGCGAAAACCTGACCATACTGTCGCAGACCACCGTCAGGTCGCTGCGTATCGAGAACGGCGTTGTCAAGGGGCTGGAAGCGCATGGGCCGCAAGGCGCCGTATCGATTTCGGCGCGGGAGGTCATCCTGTCGTCGGGAACCTTGCATTCGCCGGCGCATCTGCTGCGCGCCGGCATCGGTCCCGCCGCGCATCTGCGCTCGCTCGGCATCGATGTCGTCGCCAACCGCCCCGGCGTCGGCGGCAATCTCTACGATCACCCGACAATTTCCGTATCGTGCTATCTGCCGGAAGAAGCACGGCTGCCATCGACACTGAGACGCCACATCCATCTGGCCATGCGTTACTCTTCCGGCGTGGAAGGCTGCCCGCAGGGCGATATGAATTTCGTGGCGATCTGCAAGTCGGGCTGGCATCCGGTGGGAGAGCGGATCGGCTCGCTGCAAACCACGCTCAACAAGACTTTCTCCACCGGCCATGTGCGGCTCTCCTCGTCGTCGCCGGAAATAGAGCCGCGCGTCGAGTTCAATCTTTTGTCCGACCAGCGCGATGTCGAGCGTCTCAAGAAAGCCGTGCGATTGATGGCGGGGCTTTATGAATCGGAACCGCTGAAGCGGATCGCCCGCGATCCGTTTGCCACCAGCTACAGCGAACGCATCCGCGAGCTCGGCGTCATCAACCGCAAGAACCTCGTTCTGACAACCATTCTTGCCAAGCTCATCGACGGCCCCGACTGGTTGCGGCGTACCCTGATTGAAAAGCTGATGACAGAAGATCAGCCGCTCAATGTGCTTCTCGCAAACGACGATCTTCTGGAATCCTTCGTGCGCCGCTGCGCGCATGGCGTATGGCATGCATCCGGAACCTGCCGCATGGGGGCCGAAACCGATATCGATGCCGTGACCACGCCCGGTGGCAAGGTGATCGGCGTCGAGGGTCTGCGTGTCGCCGACGCCTCGATCATGCCGACAGTTCCGCGCGCGAACACCAACCTGCCGACCATCATGATCGGCGAGAAGATCAGCGATCATATTCTGGCGGACTATCGATGACGGTGCGCCAGTTTCGCGACAGGACGATTGACGGGAATCCGAACAATGTATGACGAACTGTATCTCTATATCGATGGAACATGGATCGACGGCGGCGGACGCCATCAGGAAGCCGTTCTCGACCCGGCCACCAACCGTACGTTAGGCCACCTGCCACGTGCCACGACGGACGATCTGGACCGGGCGGTGGAGGCCGCGCATCGTGCTTTTCTCGCCTGGCGGGATGTCTCCCCTCTCGAACGCAGCAATGTGCTGCGCCGGGCCGCAACGCTGCTTCGCGAACGCAACGCGGAAATCGACAGGCAGATCACGCTCGATCAGGGCAAACCGCTCGCGGAGGCGATCGGGGAAGTGAATGCCGCTGCCGATTCTCTCGCCTGGCACGCGGAAGAAGGACGGCGCGTTTACGGCCGCATCGTGCCCGCCCGCAATCCGTTCGTGCGGCAAACCATTCTGCGTCAGCCAGTCGGCGTCTGCGCGGCTTTCACACCGTGGAATTTTCCGATCATGCAGGCCGTCCAGAAGGTGGCTGCGGCGCTGACGACCGGCTGCACCGTCGTGCTCAAGGGGCCGGAGGACTCTCCTTCCGGCGTGGTCGCGCTCGCACGCGCATTGCATGATGCTGGTCTTCCCCATGGCTGCCTCAATCTTGTCTGGGGCGTACCGGGCAAAGTGTCGGAATATCTCGTGCCGCATCCGCTGGTCAGGAAAATCTCCTTCACCGGCTCCGTTGCAGTCGGCAAACAGCTTGCATCCCTTGCTGGCCTGCACATGAAGCGCAGCACGATGGAACTGGGCGGGCATGCACCCGTGCTGATCTTCGATGACTGCAATCTGGAGCATGCGGTTGCCCTGCTGGCCGACAGAAAGATCCGTAATGCCGGGCAGGCCTGCGGCGCACCGACACGCTTTTATGTGCAGGACAAGGTCTTCGAACAGTTTTCCGAGCTTTTCACCCGCCGCCTGCAGGCAATCAGGGTTGGTGCCGGAACCGTGCCGGAAACCGAAATGGGGCCTCTCTGCCACGGGCGCAGGCTCGATGCCATGAAGGCTTTCGTGGCCGATGCGAAATCATCCGGCGCGGACATTCTTCTGGGTGGTGAACAGAGCGGCAAGGAAGGCAATTTCTTCCAGCCCACCGTTATCGCCAACCCATCGGCTTCCTCGCGCATCATGACGGAAGAGCCTTTTGGCCCTGTCGCCACCCTCCTGCCGTTTAACACCTTCGATGAGGTGATCGAACGGGCGAACTCGCTTCCCTATGGCCTGTCTTCCTTCGTGTTCACCGGATCGGCGGATATTGCGCAGGAAGCGGGCCGCCAGCTGGAAGCGGGCGCGGTCAACATCAATCACATCGGCGTCGGCCTGCCGGAAATCCCCTTCGGCGGTGTCAAGGACAGCGGCTATGGCAGCGAAGGCGGGCAGGAATCCCTCGATGGATATCTGACCACCAAGGTGCTGACGCAACTGGCCGTATCGGACCACCTCCGGCGCTGATCGGCGCGACCAGAGCAATTTTCCAGAAGAGAAGGAGCAATCCTGGTGTCACACAACGTTGAACATCTGCATGATATCCTCGGTGAAGACATCGTCGACAAGGTTCATGCCAAAACCCTGAGTATCGATGTGCATATCGATGTGCGGGACGGGTTCAATACACCCGATAACGATGCAAGCGGTGAAACTGCGGGACAGTTCGATCTGCCGAAATTCCTGCGCGGCGGCCTCAAGGTCGCGGTACTGGCTACAGCGGCCGATCCGTCACCCAATACGGAAGAAGGCCGCAAGCGCGCAAGACAGCAGGTCGAGACCAAATACGATGCCATCCGCAGACTGGTGGAAGCCCATCCCGACAAGATCGCATTCGCGAAAAGCACCAAGGATATTCAGGCAATCGTCGAAAGCGGCAGGCAGGCGATTCTGTTGAGCTTCCTGAATGCCGTAGCTCTTGGCGAAGACGTTTCCGCCATCGCACAATTGCATGAAAGAGGCGTCCGCCTGCTCGGTCTGGCGCATATCGGCAATAACAGCTTTGCTGATTCCTCGCGTCCCAATGCGGCTTTTGGCGATGCGTCCTCACCGGCAGGCGGCTTAACCCCGCTTGGCAGACAGGCAATCGCCGAGCTTAATCGCCTTGGAATCGTCATCGATGTCAGCCAGTTGACGCCTGAGGGCGTTGCCCAATCCATCGCCTTGAGCAAGACGCCGGTTATCGCCTCGCATTCCGCCATTCGCGCCCGCGTGGATTCGCCCCGCAATCTCAACAATGCCGAGCTGCACGCCATCGCCAGATCGGGCGGCGTTGTCCATATCGTCGCCTTCGCGGCCTATATTCGCGACCGGGACGGCAGTCACGAAGCTTTCGTCAAGGAGGTATTCGAGCCGTTCGGCCTGAAACAGGGCATCGATGAACCGCGTGAGGTGCTTTCGGCAGAAGATTTTGAGCGTTTCCAGGTGGGCTATCGCAAGTTCTCCGCCAAGAGACTGCAATTTGCCAGCCTTGTCGATTATCTCGACGCCGTCGATTACGCTGTCCGGCTGATCGGCATCGAGCATGTCGGCATAGGTTCGGATTTCAACAATGGCGGCGGCGTTTTGGGTTATGCCCATGTCGGTGAAGCACGCAACCTCACGCGTGAACTGCTGCGTCGCGGTTACGATGAAGCATCGATAGCGAAGCTCTGGGGCGGAAATTTCCTGCGTGTCCTGGAACAGGCAGAGAAATACACCACGGCAAACTCCTGAAATCAAGAACCTTTGGAAAGGAAACACCACATGACAAACACTCTCCTCTCCGGCAGCCAGGGCCTTTCCTGGCTAGAACTGCAGTCGATCACACCGGAACCTGCTGTGCAGGAGATTTTCGTGCGGACAAAGGAACGCTTCGGCCATATCCGTAACGCGCAGCGCATCGTGGCACACCGGTCGGCGCTCGCACTGGCCCAGGACCGGCTGAGCCGGGCAGTTCAAAATGCACCGGACAGCGGCATCACTCCCTTCGAACGAGAACTGATAGCCCTCGTGGTCAGCGTCGAGAACAGATGCGAACCCTGCGTCTTCGCTCACGCCGCCATTCTGCGAGAGATTTCTCAGGATCCCGCCCTTGTCGGCAAAATCGAAGTGAACTATCGCCATGTTGATCTGACGGAGCGCCAGCGAGCTCTTGCGAACTACGCCGTCAAGGTAAGCCTTTCTCCATCATTGATAGAGGAATCGGATATCGGGAAACTCAGGGACGCGGGTCTGGGCGAGTACGAAATTCTCGATGCAGCGGCGATCATCGCCTACTTCAACTTCAGCAACAGGCTGAACAGCGCACTCGGCATCAAGCCGAATGACGAAGCCTACGAAGCCAACAGAACCTTTTCGAAAGAATAAGTCTGTACTGCGCTGTCATCATCGCGCGCTTTACGTCGCGATCGCATCTGCTTGTGGAATATCAACGGGATCGGCTTCCCTCAACGGTTCCGCCGATCTCCTCAATCCCTGCCACGCACCCTTGAAATGCACTTTGAGGAGATCGGCCGCACGTTCGGCGTCATGCTTCTCCACCGCATCGACGATTTCCGTGTGTTCCAGTGCCACTTTTTTCCAATCTTCCGAGTTGTGCTCGCGCATGCCGCGGAAGCGAGTGCTGTAGAGCCGTGCATTCAGATTGTCGTGGAGCTCGATCAACGTGGGATTACGGGATATTCTGACCAGCGTGGAGTGAAACTCCTGATTGGTATGGAAATAGGTGATCTGGTCGTTGTTCTCCACGGCCTTGATCATCTTCGCCACCAAGGCCCGGAGCCGGGCGACGTCTTCCTTAACGGCGTTTAGCGCCGCAAGTTCACCGCCGAGCATATCCAGGCGGGAATAAACGGTCAGCATCTGGGACGCCTCGTCCGCTCCCAGTTTGGCCACCACCACACCGCGATTAGGCACCATGTCGACAAGACCCAACGCCGCCAGCGTCTTGAATGCTTCCCGAACCGGCGTCATCGAGACATTCAGTTCCTCGGCTATCGACTGGATAGTGAGCTTCTGGCCGGGCTTGAAAACTTCTTCGCCAATCCTGTCGCGGACATAGTCAACAATTTGTTCCGCCAAGGTCTGACGGGTGACGCCCGCCCTTTCCGTTCGCTTACGCATACTGTTCCTTATCTGCTTCGCGCTGATTCGATTACCATCGCCAATGAAATTTGCTTTTTTATATTCTATCAGATCGCGCAAGAACTTTCGCTATTCCGGGCCGGATTATGGAAGCCTATCACCTATGCTACAGGTCGAGCCCCGCAATCTCGCTCAGCGATATCGGGAAAACCGGCGGTCGAAGCCGATAGTAGCCTGTAACGTCCATGCTTGCATTCAAGTGGTCGGCGATGCTCTCGCTGACGGCAAGTCCGCATTGCCGCCCCTGGCATGGTCCCATGCCGCATCTCAGAAAGGCCTTCAACTGGTTCGGCCCACGGACGGGTAGCTGGGAAAGCGTATCGCGCAACTGATCGGCTGTGATTTCCTCACAGCGGCACAGGATTGTCGCGCCATCACCCTGACGCTGCCGCGGCGTTGGGAGATAGAGCCGATCGAGCAAAGCTCGACCTCTCCTGGCAGCGTGTCGCCCTCGGCGATGTGGGCGGCCGAGTTGGTCGCGGGTTTTGCTGTCAATACAGCCCAGCCTATGGCAAGCTTCGAGAGCCGCCAATGCACCGGCATGCCGTGCGGATTTCGCCCCGGCGACCGCGGCCCCGTCTCCGACGACGGATATAGCTTCCAGGTTGCTGACACCCCAGGCATCGAGCGCCGGTTCGAAAACGGCACGCTTACTGCTCCACGCATGGCGCACACCCGCTGCAGCGGCAAGTTGGATATCCGGCACGAGACCCTGATGCAGGAACAGGTAGTCAAAGTCCGTCTCGAAACTCCGATTGCCCCTGCGATATCGCAAAACGCGGCGTTCATTCTCCGCCTTGATGGAGAGCAGTTCGGCAGCACGGACTACCGGGACGGCGCAATGGACTCGGGCGATTAGAGAAAGTCCCTTTCCGGCGAATTGCGACAGGAGGAAGCCAGGCAGGAGCATCAGAGCGCGCAGCAGGTTTCCTCGCGCTGTCGTGTCGACAACCAGCGCCGGCGGATGACCAGCAGCAATGTACTGGCTTGCGACAAGCCAGAGCAGTGGGCCGCATCCGGCCAACACGACACGCCCGTCGGCAACGACGCCGTGGCCCTTGAGCAGTATCTGGGCTGCGCCAACGGTCATGACTCCTGGCAGGGTCCATCCGCTGACAGGCATAGGCCGTTCCATGGCGCCAGTCGCAAGAATGACGTGACGACAGGAAACCATGCGGCTTTCACCTGCGGCCGAAAGACCGATCTGCGGAGTGCCGTCGAGGAACCAGACGGTGGCGTTCGGCAGATAGTCGCACGGAGTTTCACGAAACTCGGCGGCGAGCCCGGCTCCCTTTTCGTAGTCAGATCCGAGCAGCCGCGCCCTGTTTTTCGGCACGGTGGCCACACCCCGGTAGATTTGCCCGCCTTCTTCGCGCGACCGGTCGGCGACCAGTACGGAAAGGCCATGCCCTGCTGCCATAATCGCGGCACTCATGCCAGCCGGTCCTGCGCCGATGATAACAAGATCATACCGCGCCTCGATCGCCCCCACGGCATCCAATCGGCGGATACCTGTTCCTGCCGTCATGGCGCGGTCTCCGTAGCGATAGTGACGATGCCACGAACATCCACGCCCTCCCGTACCGGCGTCATGCAGGCTTGCACCGGCGCATCCCCGTTCACGCTGATCAGACAGTCGAAGCAGACGCCCATCATGCAATAAGGTCCGCGGGGCGTCCCGGATACGGGCGTCTTCCTGAAGACGTTGCGCCCGGCAGTCAGGAGCGCCGCGGCAATGCTATCGGTTGCCCGCGCGGAGATGCTTTCGCCCTCGAAGCTGAACGTGACCTCCGGCGCCTCGGTTTCGTCCAGACGTTTGAACATTTCCCCACCCTTTCAATGGCTGGTTATATGCGATGTGTTTCCCACGGTGAAACGCGCAGGCGAAAAAGGTGCAAGCACATCCGGAATCTCATCGTCCAGGATGGCCTTCGGCAGATATTCGCAATGAACCGGGGCGAGCGTAACGCCGCTATGCACGGTCGCAAGCCATGCTCCCGGATGCGTAGGCGAGCGAGCATAGAGCGGCAGGCCATCCGGCGACATGATCCTGAGTGCTCCCCAACTCCGGACAAGGCTGGCGTGGCCGAGTGATGGAAAGACCCTGAGCGCGCGGTTCGCCAGCACGGACATGGAGGCCGTCAGCACACTATCATCGAAGCCGACCTCTTCCATCGTGTCCCCGATCAGACAGGTTCCTTCCGGCATCTGTCGCATGATGTTCGAGACATACGGCATGAAGGGTGCAAGCCTGTTGGTAACGAGAATCTGACCCCTTACCGGCCGTACCGGCGCCTCCAGCCCCACTTGCGGCGCAAGTTCGCGATTGCCGAGTCCCGCGGCCAGCAGAACGCGCGCCGCGCCGATTTTCCCCTCATCCGTCGAGATCGAATAACCGAAGCCGTCGCCGGCGATGTTGCGCACCTTCCCGCCTGCGATCAAGGTCGCCCCACTCTTGGCGAGCACGCTTTGAAGCGCGCGCAAAAGATTGAGCGGATTGGCGCCACCATCGTGAGGACAATAGACCGCCCCGGCGATTTCACCACCAATCCAGGGGAGAAGCCCCGCGACTCCACCACGGTTCAGCATCTCGAACTTGAAAAGTTCCTCCGTCTGCTCCGCGAGACGCGTCATTGCGCTTCGCTTCGCTTCGAATTCCTCCTGAGTCAGACAAAAGCCAAGACCACCCGGTCTTGAGAAACCGGTGTCGATGCCGGTCTCCTCGAAAAGAAAGCGGGAGAAATCCGCCCATCCATCCGATGCACGTCGCGTCAAGCGGGCATAGGCCGGGAAGTCGAGCCCCTTTCCCTGTACCCAGACCATTCCGAAATTACCCCTCGATGCTCGGAAGGCCCGGTCCGCCTCATCAAGAATGGCCACGCGCGCGCCGAGCCTCACAAGCCCCAAGGCCACCGAGCAGCCAACGATGCCGCCGCCTACAATAGCCACGTCGAAGCTCGCACCGCCATCGGAAGGAAGAGGAAGAGCTACCATCGCGCGTTATCGCGGCCGATAGTGTTTCGGGCGCAGACCCGAGTGGAACCAATGCACAAGACTGACGCTGTCATAGACGGGAATGTTAAAACGATCGGAAATCGCCGCAGAAAATGGTGTCATGTTGGTGCATTCGCAAACGATCGCGCCAATATCGGGGTATTGCTTTAGGAAACCCGCCGTCGCATCGAGAATTTCCCGTTCCCACACCTCGTAGGGAACCGACGGATCGCCGTCGCGGATTGAGCGGCAAAATTCCGAAGCCGGCGGCATGCCGTAGACCGGTGTGCCCGGATCGACGCCGACGGCCTCAAGGTAGGCACTGGTCAGGTTGTCGCTGGAATAGGTGAGAATCCCTACCCGTTTACCCTTGGGAAGAAGGCGTTCCATAAGCGGAGCCTGGAGAAGGGCGCTGGTCGCGACCGGAACGGAGCAGGCTTCCGCCAGTTCTCTCTGGTAATAGGAAAGAAAGCCGCAAGTGGTGGTGATCCCGTCCACTCCGCCATCGATCAGTTCCTGGGCGGCCTTCTTGAAAGGCTCCAGCAAATCGCAATTCTGGAGGTTGCCCATCATTGAGGGCAAGGCTCCACGCACAATCTTGTACTGCACCGGAAAGGGCCAGGTTTCGGCATTGCCTATGTCGCCGACAAACCGTCGGAAATAGGTCTCCACCATCAATATTCCGATGGTGACGCCATAGAACGATTTCTTTCCCTTTGGAGGACTGCCTCCTGGCTCTCCCGCCATCTCCACACTCCAACTAATTGACAATAAATAAATTAAGTGCAGTTTATATATTATATAGAAATTATAGTCAAAGATCGAAAGCGGGATGGAAGAGGCGAATCGTGAAAAAAATAGGCTTGATCGGGGCAGGCAGGATCGCCCGTGAACTGCTCGCCTCCATGAACACCGATGACCGAGATGAATGGCAGGTCGTGATTGCCCTCGCACGCGAGCCAGGGCAAAGGGATGGTTTCGATTGTCCGATAACGAATGACATCGAAGTTCTGCTCGCGCAACATCTGGATCTAGTCATCGAAACAGGCGGGCCGGCGGCGCTGGTGCAACACGGAGAAGCCGTGATTGCGGTTTCAGATCTCTGGTCCGTCAGCGCAGCCGCGCTCGCCGACGAAGCGTTTCGCAAGAGATTGGAGGATGCGGGCAGAAGAAGCGGTCATCGTCTCCGGCTTGTCAGCGGAGCAATCGGCGGGCTGGACGGTCTTGCCGCAATGGCGGTTCATCCGGAAAGTCGCATTCATTTCACGGCAGGTGTCGCCGGCAATTCGCCGCCACCGGACTGGCTGTTTTCTGGGACAGTTCGCGAAGCCGCCTTGCGCTTCCATGGGATAAATGTTCTTGCCGCCGCTGCTTTGGCATCAAGCGGTCTGGATGCCGCTACCGTCGATTACGCGTCGCTGCCACAAGGCGCCTCGCGCCGCTTCGAACTGGAGGCGAGCGGGCCGCGTGGCCGCTTGCGCATCATTGCCGAACCTGCTCCCGTCCCAGTGCGAGGCACGCCGCTCGTCGCAGCCTCCATTCTCGCGGCGCTGAGAAAGGAAGGCGCGACGATACAGGTTGGCTAGCACCACCGCGCTCGAGAGCAGGTACCATTATCTCCAAACCCATTTAGCATTCAGGATGAACAATGTTGCCCGGCAGTAAGGTAATCCAAATTGCAAGGAACTGATATGACGCTCGTGAGATACGACAAGAATCATCGGCGTAGTCGCGCCATTGTCCACGACAAGACCGTTTATTTTGCCGGTCAGGTTGCAGATGATTTCAAGGCGGACATTGCTACACAGACAGCGCAAGCGCTGGCAAAAATCGACAAACTTCTTGCCGATGTGGGAGGCGATCGCAAGAACGTTGTCGCGGCAACCATCTGGCTACGTGACATCGCGGATTTCGATGCAATGAACGCCATCTGGGACGAGTGGGTGGATTCTGAAAATCCGCCAACACGTTGCTGCGGCCAAGTGATCATGGCCGACCCCGACCTCAGGGTGGAAATCATTCCTATTACAGCCCTAGATTGAAAATTACTCTTGCAGACGTCGCTAAAACATTAAGTGATCAATTGCCATAGCAAAGACGGCACATTGATGATCGGTGGAAGCTGGGAAAAGGTCGGATTTGATCTGAGTGGGGTAGCGAGGGAATCTCTGCAGTATTGTACGCTCTCACGCAGCAACCGCGCGAGCGTGACGGCGTCTCGCCTATCGTTCTTGATCCGGTCACCTGGCTTCTTCGGCATCATTGACGGAGCGATCACATCGCAAGAAGCGCCGAGTTGTCGAAGTTGCCGGTAGATCCCGTACCCGCATCCGCCAGCCTCATAGCAAAAGTGGAGTTCGACTTCGGGGAGGTGGAGCCTGTCAAAGAGGCGTCGGATAGATTCGGCTGTATTTGGGATGGTGCCGTAAAAGCGTACCTCGCCGTTGCGGGTCGCATCGGCAATAGCGACCGCGACTGTTTCCTTATGAAGAGGCCAATGAACTTCATCTGCGTCATCGTCACTCTCCTGGTTGGTGATACGGACAGCGCCTATGCTATCCACCAACCTCCAAAACAGGGAGGGAATGACGATCATTGGGTCTAAGCGAGTTTGTCCCCTGTGGCGGGCATAACGTCGAGTTAGAGCGGTTTTCGACCTTTCTGAATCGTTATGGGATTCCAGATTGAACTAAGCCGCTATCGCGGCGAATGGCGCTGACTTTAATCGGAGCTGCCGCTTATCTTTCGATGTTCGCAGTCGCCCGCCCACCGCTGCCAGCCCTCTACGGCACGCCGATCATCCTCGTCCTCGCCATTCTAGCGGACCAGATGCCTTTCGCCTCGCGGGCGGGCATTTCCTCGATGATGCAGCTCGGCCGGGTGCCAGAGGAAGCGGGCCAGGTCGCCGGCGCCGGCTGGTTCCGCCGCATGCGCTCCATCGTCCTGCCGATCCAGCGCAGCGCGCTCGTTTCGGCGATACTCTTACCATTTATTTCCGGGATCAAGGGACTCAGCCTCGTCGTCGTCCTTGCCGTTCCCGGCACGGACCTCCTCACGACCTACGCAATCCGCCTTGTCGACTACGGCTACAGCCAGGCTGCCAACGCCGTGGTCGTGATGCTCTGCGTCGTCGCCTTCACCGGCACGATGCTCGTCCAGAAGATCGGCAAGGCCAACCTCTCAGACGGCATGGGAAGCAAATAATGTCCAACATCACCTTGGAAAACATCCGCAAGAGCTATGGTCGCAATGGCCCGGCCGCCATCGGCAACCTCAGCATGGAAATCGGTGCCTCGGAATTCCTCTGCCTGCTCGGCCCGTCCGGGTGCGGCAAGACGACGACGCTGCGCATGATCGCCGGGCTCGAACACCCGACCGACGGCCGCATCCTCGTTGATGGCAAGCCGATCGTTTCCGTCGCGGACGGCGTCTTCACCGTGCCGGAGAAGCGCAATATGGGCCTGGTCTTCCAGAACTACGCGCTCTGCCGCACATGACGATCTGCGACAACGTCGCCTTCGGACTGACGTTGCGCAAGACGTCGGCCGCCGAGCGCGACGCCAAGCTGAGGCTCGAAATGCGCGCCGAACTGAAGCGCATCCATGCCGAAGCAGGCTCGACCATCGTCTTCGTCACCCACGATCAGTGGGGGGCAATGACGCTCGCCACCATCATCGCCGTGATGAGCGAGGGCGAGTTGCAGCAGGTCGGCACGCCCGACGACATCTACGAACGTCCCGCCAACCGCTTCGTTGCGGAATCCGTCGGTAGCCTTCCCATCAACATCATCGAGCGGGCCGAGGGCCAGTCCGGCCCGTTGCATGACTGGCTCGATCGTCCGATCGTGCATTTCGGCGTCGATGGCGCCATCGTCGCCTCTGCCGGCATCCGGCCGGAAGCCGTGCGGCTGGGGCAGATTTCCGACGAGGAAGCCGCCCGGCATGCGGCGGAGCAAGGCACCATCATCGACATCGTCCCGACAGGCGGCAGCTGGATCGTCGAGCTCGACGTCAAGGGCAACCGCTTCTTCGCCATCGCAACCGAGAACCCACGCATCGGCGCGGGCGAACGCAGCCATTTCTGGATCGAAAGGCAGCATCTGCACCTCTTCGACCGGGAGAAGAAACGCATCGCTCTTTGACGGGCATGCGCAACCAGAGGCAATGAAGGAAAACATGCCTAAGACATCGATCTGCATGCTGACGGGCGTTTCCGTTCTGGCAATCGGCCTTGCAAGCGCGTCGGCGCAAGAAGCCAAGGAAATCGGCATTCCGGACAGCGAATATTCGCTGGAGGCGCTGATCGAGGCGGCCAAGAAGGAAAGTCCGATCACCGTCATCGACGCCACCGGCAAGATCGTCTCGATGGCCGAGAACTTCTCGAAGAAATACGGGCTTCAAGCCGCCGGCGTGAAGATGAGCGGCCAGGACCAGGAGCAGGTCATCGCCCGTGAAGCTGCGGCCGGCAACGTGCGCACCGACGTCTTCAACATGAGCAACCTGCCATCGGTCACGAGCCAGATACTGCCGCAGGGCTTCGGCATCTCCTGGCTTGCACCCGATCTCAAGGACAAGATCCCGGCCGAATACCAGAGCCCGGCGATCACCAGCAACAATCCCTGGGTCTTCGCCTACAACACGGATGTCAACGGCGAGACCTGTCCCGTCGACAATCTCTGGGCGCTCACGACCGAGGAGTGGAAGGGCCGCGTCGCCATACCCGACCCACTGCTGCGCAACGAGACCATGTTCTGGTTCAACCAGCTTGCGGTGCACGGGGATGCGGCAATGCGCGAGGCCTACAAGGCGCAGTTCGGCGAGGAGCTGAAGACGGACGAGGCGAGCGCCACGGCCGAATGGGTCAAGCGCCTTGCCCAGAACAAGCCGAAGGTCACCAAGAGCGACAGCGACGCTGGACCGATCGTCGGCGCGAAGGAGGAGAAGCCACCGATCGGCTTCCTCAGTGCGGCCATCTTCCGCGACGCGAAGAAGGACGGCTATGGCATGGGCATCTGCAAGGAGATGAAGCCCTGGATCGGCCAGCTGACCCCGCGCCGCGAAGCGTGGGGCGACAACCAAAATGGTCATCTGTATAAGCTCTTGATTGGGTTCGAACCGACTACCCAGTTATTTGGCTACGGCGCCATTTAGAAATTAAACCACAGTCTGATAGAGGGAGTATAAGGCAAGCGTCACCAGATGAACAAGCCGTCGTCTGCAAAAGGCCGATGGGTGTCACTGGACGAAATTGAGCCTCTCAAGGCCATCGGCAAGGATCTCGAGTCCGCGGATCGTGCGAACCGTGGGATCCATGAACTGAACCTTCATCTCGACAATCCGCCCCTGCCGCGCGGCATCCATGACACTCGCAACCGGGTCGGTCTTGAGGAAGTCGAGCTTTACTGCAAGAGCATCGCTTTCGAAACGCCGGCGCGACATGTCACCCGCGACGATCAAGGTCGGATTTGCCTTGGCGATCGCTTCCCAGCCAACGGCCGGCCATTCCTCGTTGCTGTCGACCACGTTCCGAATGCCGAGCTCCGACATGAGATAGGCCGGAACACCACCTTCCCCCACCACGTAAGGATCCGCATTGAGCTTGGCGCTGGAATACCACAAAACCGCGGACACATCCCCCTTCAATGCCGAAATCCGCGCCTTCGCTGCCTGCTCGCGGGCTTTCATCGCGGAGATCACCTCAGCACCTCGAGCGGAAACGTTGAAGATGCGAGCAACTTCCTCGATTTCCTGGTAGATCAGATCCATCGAGAACTTCGGCGGTTCGGTCCGCTCCGCCTTCTTGCCTTTCAAGTGGCAATCAGCCGGCGCCGTATAGACCGGAATCCCCAACTCCTCGAACTGTTCGACCGTGGCGACCACGCCCTCCGGACCGATCTGCCATTGGAGTGGCTATAAAATCCGGTTTCGTTGCCAGGATGCCTTCGAAACTCGGATCGAGTTCGGCAATGCGCGGAACGCGGGCATCCACCTCCTCGAAGCCCTCGAGTACCGGGCCGATCCAGAGCGCCGAACCGACAACCTTGTCCCCGAGGCCAAGCAGATAGAAAACCTCCGCAGAGTTCTGGCCGTCGGCAACGGCCCGCGACGGCGTCTTGCCAAATGTCAGGGTTCGGCCGTGCTCATGCATGGAAACCACGGTGCCGACGTCAAGGTTGGCATGGTCCATCACGCTGAACGGTCCGAATGCGGGATCGGCGTTTCGTCCGAGGATTGCCCCCGGCCGGATGCGCCTGATCTTGAATGGGCCTTGCGCGAAAGAACTCGATTCCGAGGAGCGTAGGATCTGGAGCATAGTCTTCCCTTTTGGTTGCCGCGTTATCGGGCGATGTCGTCCGGCAGGCCCAGCCGGCCAAGAGGCAATGCCTGGCCGTATTTGACGAGCGCTTCACGGACGGCATCACCCTCAGCGCGCTTGCTCTCGGCGCCGGGCGTTTCTGTCAGGGTCGGGGCAACGCCGACGGCTCTGATTCCCTTCGATCCAAGCTCGACTGCAAGGCTCTTCGTCAGCCCGGGCGACCGCGTGCTTGGAGCCGACGTAGTGAGCCGGATTGGCACCGTTGCTGGCGTTGTAGGCTGCGGTGGAGACGATGTTCACGATAACGCCGCGATTGGGCCTCATGCGGAGTGCCGCCTCCCGCGCGCCGAAGAATGTGCCGCGAAGGTTGAGATCGATCACACGCTCCCACTCGACATCCGTGATGTCGAGCAGCGAACACGAAGGATAGATCCCGGCATTGTTGACCCAGATATCCAGACTTCCGGTTTCATTGACCGCTTTGTCCGCAAGTTCCGTAACGGAGGCATGATCGTTGACGTCCAGCTTCGCGCTGACATGCTTGCCGCCGAATGATGCAAATTCTTCTACGGTCTCCTTTGCCTTCGCTTCGTCAAGATCGCCGATGATGAGGTTCGCGCCGGCCTCGGCCAGCCTCTTGCTGATGGCTTTGCCAATGCCCGCAGCACCTCCCGTCACCACGGCGGTACGGCCGCGAAGGGAAATAAGGTCGCTAATGGATTTGGTAGAAACATCGATATAAGTCATATGCTCCTCCTTGAGCGTAATTGGTAACTGGGCTGTAGCCTTGGGCGGCGTCGCGGACGTTACCGGGTACGGCGCGGCGCGCATTCAAGCGTCTCGCCAGCCGCACCGGCCACGATCGAACTGGCCGCTTCGGATCAACGTATCAGGCTTTTTTGGTTTTGGCGGCCAGCCGGGCCGTCTCCGCGTCATCGCGCCAACCGGCCGTGGCACCGCCGTCGACAACGAAATTCTGGCCTGTCACCCAACTTGCCTCGTCAGAGGCCAGGTATAGAGCGGTATAGGCGATGTCTTCGGCACGTCCGGGACGGCGGATCAGCGCATTGCCGACCTGCCAGGCTTTGCCTTCCGGATCGACGGCCTTGTCGGTGGCCGGGGTGCTGATGAAACCCGGAGAGATGCTGTTAGCCCGCACGCCATGGCTTGCACCTTCGGCCGCCAGCGCACGGGTCATCGAGATGACACCACCCTTGGCCGTTGCGTGCGCGACTTGCGCAAGCGGCTCGATTCCTCGCAGGGCCGAGTAGGAGCCAATATTGATCAGTGACCCGCCACCATCCAGCAGATGGGGCCAGGCAGCCTTTGTCGTGTGGAAAACCAGGTGCAGTTCGACATTGATGACATGGTTCCAGAGATCGAACGTCATGTCGGTGAACGGAGCAAAACCGAAGCCGGAGGCGTTGTTGTAGAGAACATCGACTCCGCCCATGCGCTCCGCACCCTTCTGCACCCACGCTGTCGCCTGTTCGGCATTGGTCAGGTCGACTGTCTCGGCCCATACGTCATAGCCTTCGTCGCGAAGCTGCTTCGCAACAGCCTCGGCCGTGCCTTCCTTGAGGTCGCAGCCGACGACGGTCGCCCCTTCCGCGGCGAACAGCCTCAGCGCCGTTTCACCTTGTCCACCGCCGGTCCCGGTGATGAGAACGCGCTTGCCCTGCAGCCGCCCTTGTTTTTCCTTCGACATTTGTCTTCCCTTCGTCCTTTTGATGAGTTTGTGAGTGGAGCCGAGGTACGGACTTGGCCGTCCCCGGCTATGGAGAGGCCTGCTCAGGCCTTGGCCGCGACGAAGCTGCTGATCAGATTGCCGTAGAAGGGCAGGTTCTCGCCCATGACCTGTGCAAGCTGCTCGCCAGTGGGTTTGCGCCAGTCAGCCTGGATTTCCGCACCGACAGCGACCCAGGTGATCGGCTGGACGCCGGCCTGAACCATGCGAGCGATGGCGACCTCCTGAACCAGCTTGTTCCATGTGCCGGATGCATCGATCACGGCATAGACGTCATATCCATCCTTGATGGCGGACAGGGCGACGAAGGCGACGCATACTTCGGTCGAGACGCCGGCCACGATCAGCTTCTTGCGGCCGGTCTTCTTCACTGCATCGACGAAGGCGGCATTGTCCCACGCATTGATTTCACCGGGTCGCTGGACCACCGTGGCGTCGGGAAGCGTCTGCGTGATCACGGGAAGCACCGGTCCGTTGGGACCGTCGGCGGCGCTCGTGGTGACGACGGTCGGCAGACCGAAGGCCTTGGCGAATTTCACGAGACCGGTCACGGCGGCGAGATATTCCGGGACGCTCTGATCCTGGATACCATTCGATAATCCGGTCTGATGATCGACCAGCAGAAGTGCCGCATTATCGGCAGTCAGTCTATCGTAGCTCATTTCAGTTCTCCTTGGGTTGACTTGAAGGCGAGTAATTGGCCGGAACAAACCGGCCGGTCTGCGAACTCAGTTCGAGGCCGCGGATACGAGTTCAGGCACGAGGCGATCGAGCATCTGCTTCGGGAAAGGGGGCTTCAGATCGCCCAATTCGTCGAAAGCTTCGTGTGCGGTGCCGACGGACACCATGGTCGGCAGCACGCGAGCGCCGAGCTGCAACTCGAGCGTATTGCGAAGCGACATCAGGCCGCGATAGCCGCCGAAGCCGCCCGGCGAGGCGCTGCCCAACGCGAACACCGGTTTTCCGAACGCGGCACCGATCCCGCCATGCTCACCGACGCGCGATACCCATGCCAGGACGTTGAGGAGCAGTGGCGAAACGTTGGCATTGAGTTCCGGGCTGGCGATGAAGATGCCGCCGTGACTGCGGAACTTTTCATGCAGCCGATGTGCGGCCTCCGGAACGCCGTCGCGGGCTTCCAGATCGCCGTCGTAGATCGGGAGAGCGTAATCGGCGAGATCGATCGCTTCAACCAGTCCGCCCCGTGCCTCGATCCGCTTTGTAACGAGATGGGCGAGCTTCCTGTTGAAGGATTGACTGCGGGTCGATGCCGCGAGGGTCAGGATCTTGGGCTGTGTCATATTTTCCTCATATTGGAGTGAACGGTCCATAATTGATAAATTGCAAAGGGCCTCAATCGAAGTGTGCCATCAGCAGATCGAGGGCGTCATTCAGGCGGGTCCGGTCGCCACCGGCCCGGACCATGACCTGGAAGCCGGGAAAGGCGACGACGAGGAGATGGGCCATCTTGCGAGCATCGACGCTGCCTCTGATCGAGCCTTCGCCCTGACCCCGTTCGATGGTGCGGGCGAGCGCATCCTCTATCAGTTTGAAATCCGTTTCGACGCGATGGCGGACAACGGCATCGTGGGGAGCAAGCTCCACGGCCTGATTGGTGCTCATGCAGCCATTGGAGAACTCGAACTTGGCGGCGTCTTCGATGATCTGGCGAAAGAAGCTCTCGATCGCCTGCCGCGCGGAGCCATTGTTCAGCAACGCATCCATCTGGTGCGCGCGCTCTTCGCGATAGGCGTCGTATGCCGCGAGGAAGAACTCGCGTTTGTCGCCGAAGCTCCCGTACAGGCTGCTTTTGCTCAGGCCCGTCGCTTGCAGGATATCGGTCAGGCTCGTCGCCTCATACCCCTTGTTCCAGAACAGCTCCATCGCTCTGTTCAGCACGTTGTGTCTATCGAATTCCTGCGGTCGAGCCATCTGGCTTACTCACTCCGTTTCGGACCATTCAGTTCATAATTTGACTTAGTCATTATGAACCGAAAAGTCCAGAACAATTTTGAAATTGGCTTCTTGCGCTTGACGGTCTCAGTTTCACGGTTCAACCAGCCATCCCGTTGGCTCCGTAACACGCTTGCTGCGCAGACCTTGGAAGAGCTCAGTGCTCACCAGTAGCACCGAGTTCCATACCTTCTCACGAATAATATGCCGCAATTCTGTTGCCGCCCATCTCATGAACCGAGAAATCGAAGTCGTAGATCCGCTTCAGTTCCTCCGGGCGGATAATCTCCGCTGGAGGCCCTTGCAGTAAAACTTTGCCGTCGCGCATTGCGATGATGTAATCGGAATAGCAGGATGCGAAATTGATGTCGTGGAGCACAATCACCGCGGTCTTGGCAAAATCGGTCGCGGCGCGTCGCACGAGCTTCATCATCGACACGGCATGACGGATGTCGAGATTGTTGAGGGGTTCATCGAACAGCATGTAGTCCGTGTCCTGGCAGATGATCATGGCTACAAAAGCGCGCTGTCGTTGACCTCCTGACAACTCGTCGAGGAACCTGTCCCCGAGATCCTCAAGACCGAGATAGGACAGCGCGCGAGTGATATGAGCGCCGTCTTCGATGGTCAGTCGACCTTTGCTGTAGGGATAGCGACCGAAGGAAACGAGATCGCGGACCGTCAATCGCGCCGTCATGTGATTGTCCTGGCGCAGGATCGACAGTCGCTTTGCCAGGACTTCGCCCGACGTATTGCTGATGTCCAGGCCATCGACCTGGATCGCGCCGGAGTCCGCAGGTATCAATCTGGCGATCATCGAAAGGAATGTTGATTTGCCGGCGCCGTTCGGTCCGATTATCGAGGTGACACCCCCTCTTGGCAGCGTCAGCGACACACCTTTAACGACAGTTGTTTCACCGTATGACTTCGTTACATCCCTGATTTCAATCATCGGACAGAGCCTCTCATGACAAACAGAATGAAGAAAAGGCCGCCCGTGAATTCAATGACGATCGATAGCGCCGTATCGAAGGCGAGCAGTCGCTCAAGGATCGTCTGGCCGCCGACGAGGCAGATGACCGCAATCAGCACGGCTGCCGGCAGGAGGTAGCGGTGCTTGCCCGACGGGACGATCAAATAGGCGAGATTGGCAACGAGCAGACCGAAAAACGTCACCGGCCCGACAAGAGCCGTCGACACCGAGACGAGAACGGCGACAAGCCCAAGGATCGTCCTCGTCACGCGCTGATGGTCGACACCCAGCGCGATCGCCGTTTCCCGTCCGAGCGACATGACGTCAAAGGTGTGAAACATTCGACTGGCAGCGAAGGAAGCAAGGCTAATCAGAAGTGCGGAAACGCCGAGCAGATTGCCGTCGACAACATTAAAGCTTGCGAACAGCCGATCCTGCAGCACCACGAAGTCGTTCGGATCGATGATCCGCTGCAGGAATCCCGATAAGCTGCGGAACAGGACGCCAAAAATGATGCCGATCAGCATCATCAGGTGAAGTCCACGCACCGAACCGGAAAAGAGGAATCGATAAAGGAACAGCGAGAAACCAACCATGACCGCGACGTCGATGACGAACATCAGTCTTGAATCGATGGATGATACCGTTGCTGCTCCCAGCATGAACACAAGCATGCTCTGGAGTAGAACGTAGAGCGCGTCAAAGCCCATGATAGATGGCGTCAGGATACGGTTGTTGGTGATCGTCTGAAACAGTACCGTTGAGACGGCGATGGCGTAGGCCACGAGAACCAGCGTGGCTAACTTTGTGCCGCGAAACTGCAGGATGAAATACCAGTCGCCTCTCGCGCCCAGCGTCATGAATGCGGCGATTGCCACGAGCGTCAAACAGGAGAGCAGGAAAAGGGCGATGAAGGTCTGGCGGCGGGCGGCGTCATGCTGCACGGGAGCGTCTTCCAAGAAGCAGGTAGAGGAAGAAGAGACCACCAACGACGCCGAGCACCGAGCCGACGGGGATCTCGAACGGTGCATTGACTACACGGCCAACGATATCGCACACGAGCACGAGCACAGCCCCGCACAGCGCGATCCAGGGAAGCGTACGACGCAAGCTGTCGCCCGCGATCATACTCACGACATTCGGCACGATCAATCCAACGAAAGGCACGATCCCGGCCGTTACGACGACAGAGGCCGTGACCAGGGAAACGATGACGAGACCGAGAGTGACGACACGGCGGTAGTTGAGGCCAAGATTGGCCGAGAATTCCTCTCCCATACCTGCGAGCGTGAAACGATCGGCGGCGATATAGGCGACGACCGTCAGCGCGAAGGCGACCCAGAGGATCTCGTAGCGCCCGCGCAATACAGCGGAAAAATCACCGCTGGTCCACGCACCCATAGTCTGCATCATGTCGAAACGGTAGGCGAAGAAGGCAGTGACGGCACTGATCACGCCACCGAGCATGATGCCGACAAGCGGCACCATCAGAACAGATCGCAAGGGGATCTGTCGGAGGATCGCCAGAAACAATGCCGTTCCGAACAGCGCGAAGACTGCTGCAACCAGCATCTTCGCAATAACCGGAAGGTCGGGCGCAATCAGGAGCACGGCAAGCATGCCGAGGGATGCCGATTCCACCGTGCCGGCGGTAGAGGGTTCGACGAATTTGTTGCGGGCAAGCATCTGCATGATGGTTCCAGCAACCGCCATGCCGGCGCCTGCCAGTATGAGTGCGATCGTGCGCGGCAGGCGGCTTGCGGCAAGGATCATGAGTGTCCGGTCATCCGTCTGGCCGGACAGAACAGCCAGAGGCGATATACTGCTGACGCCGACGAATAGGCTGATGACCGCAAACAGAAGGGTCACTAAAATGACGGACACTAGGTGTTTCACGGTTGTTCCAGCTTCAAATGCAGAAGCAACCGCGGGGCTATGCGGTTGCTGGAATGGCGTCGGGCGCACGGCGATTTACGTCTTGTCGAAGGCTTCCGTCAGTTGGTTCACAGTGCTTTGCATCGAGGTCAAGCCACCGCCCACCAGATACCAGGCTGCCGCGTCCAGATAGACCACCTGATTTGCCTTCCACGCGGTCGTCTGGACCACGATCTCGTTGTCGAGAAGCTTACTTGCAGCATCACCTTCCCGACCGATAGCGGCATCGCGGTCGATCACGAAAATCCAGTCAGGGTTCGTCTCAAGAATGTATTCAAACGAGGTCGGCTGACCATGCATGCCTACTTTGATGTTCTCATCAGCAACCTTTACTCCGTAGTCGGAAAACAGAGAACCGAAACGTGAGCCGACACCGAATGTACTCATCTTTCCGCCAGTCGTCAGGATGAGCATCCCCTTGCCTGCGTGAGCTGCCTTCTCCTTCAGTGCTGCTGTTGATGCGTCGAATTTTTTCAGCAGGGTCTCTGCCTCCCCCTGCTTGCCGAAGATTGTCGCCAGGGTACGAATGTTTTTCTTTGAACTGTCTATGAAGTGCTTCGAATCCGTCGTTAGGTCGATCGTCGGCGCGATTTTCAACAAATCGGCATATTTGGCCGAGGAACGGCCTGCAACGATAATCAGATCAGGTTTCTCGGCATTAATGGCCTCGTAGTCAGGCTCGAAGAGTGTTCCAATTTTCGCAACATCGCTGGCCTCGTATTGAGAAAGGTAGGCCGGTTTACGCCCGCCGGGCACTCCGGCAACCTCGACACCAAGCGCAGTCAGCGTATCGAGGCTCGCCAGATCAAATACAAAGACCTTTTTGGGTACGGCAGACAGCGAGATTTCGCCCTTCGTATGCTGAATTGTGACGTCCGCTTGAGCTGTGCTGGCCAGTGCAATTGCACTCAGAAAAAGGCCGGTTATGGCTGCGACAAAACGTAAGAGATTGCCTGATCGTTTCATGTCAAGAACTCCGGGGGCAAGGCTCAGAATGCCTGCCAAAAGTGGGCTATGGTCTACTTATTGTGAGGTCTTCTGGTGGGTCAACACCGCTGACTTCGAAGCCTTCTAATTTCTCGATTCTGTCAAACATGGATGGCGGATAATTACCCGTCAAACTGCAGGCGCGATGCAAAGCGGGCCGAACAAGCGCTCGTTTTCTGCCCGCTCCGCTGCTTCGACAGGATTTCGCGAAACCACAAAATTCATCATCATACCATGATCCTCATGCTCGAGCTTGTGACAATGCAGGAGATATCGTCCTTCATACTGGTCGAAGGCGACGAGAACCTCGATCGACTCCTGTGCCCACATAAGAACGGTGTCTTTCCATCCGGTTTCCCACGGCATGATTTGGCCGCGACCGCCCTCTCGCGATTGGATCTGAAAATGTCCGCCGTGGACATGGATAGGATGAGGCGCTCCGCCCGAGCTTTCGAAGCGCCATCGCTCGACCTTCCCGAACGGCACGACGAAATCGGTTAGCGCCATATTATATTCCCGGCCGTTGATGCGTTGATCGTTCTCAAAACGAAAAACGCGATCAGGTGGCCCGGAATGGTGTAGACGGTTTATCCGCGAGAGCTGCGTGGGTGGCTGCCAAGGATCTTTTGCGGCCTCTACCACGTCTATTTGCAGAAGCCGCCAACGTGAGGCCTCACAATCGATTCCGATTGTTCGACCAGGAAGGATGTTGCGAAGATCCAGCAGAATATCCACACGTTCTGCCGGACCGATCTCTATTACATCCACCGCGGTCGCCTGCTCCAGCAGCCCACCATCGTTGCCGATCAGGATCAGAGGTGCCTGAGAATGCAAGCGAAACACACGGGCGTTGGCAGCGTTCAAGATTCGCAGACGGTAGAACTGATTTCCCATACGTGCGCTTGGCCATGACACGCCGTTTATGACCGGGAAATCGCCTTCGGCGCCAGCGAGCACATTCGGATAGAACAAGCTGCCATTTTGGTCGATCTGCGCATCCCGAATAGCAAGCAGAAGTTCGCGGTCGCCTTTCGGAAGACGCAATGCCTCCTCTTCGTCATCTTCAACGACAAAGAATCCTGCCAGTCCTCCCCAGGCCTGCGCGCCGGTGCTTTCATGCGGATGCGGATGATACCAGTTCAACGCCGCCCGCTGGATCACCGGAAAAGTGATCCGCTTTTCGACGCCGGGCCCTAATATATCGGCCGGATGGCCGTCAACATCTGACGGCAGAACGAGACCATGCCAATGTACTGTCGTGGGCACATCCAGATCATTTCTAATCGTCTTTTCGAACGTTTCTCCGCGGCGGATGCGAATGCTCGGCCCCGGACTGGAACCGTTATAACCAAAAACTGGATGTCTTTGTCCGGAAACGAACTCGTGATCAAGGGGCGAAGGAATGAGATATTCATCCTGCCCGGCGGTCACCATCACCTTTAAAAGCGGCCGCTCCGCCGGCTCAGGCAAAGACGAGGGGGCGGAGGAACGCGCACCATAGAGATAATATCCTCCTCCCATGGAAAAGGCTCCCGCACCTAAAAAACTTAGTGTTTGCCGCCGAGAAAAACTGCGCATTCCCACCTGTTCCCGATTTTTGATTGCGCTAGCGGCAATGATAATTATAAGTTGAGTATTGGACACAAGTTATGTGTTGAAGATGACGGGGTCAACGACCGTCACTTAGAGAAGCTCCAATTTACGAAAATTGATAAGTCCCCATCCAGATGGAAGAAGTGTGACTAAGAACATGGGAGACATGAAAGCGGTAAAAAGACCGCATGGCGGGCTTATCCATCTTAACCGGGTCAAGCTGCTATTCATCCTTGATACGTTGCTAAGAGAGGGGAGTGTAGGTGCGGCCGCCAAAAGCATGGGAGTTCAGATTTCTGCGATGAGCCGCATGTTATCGGAGCTGCGAGAGCACTACGGCGATGCGATATTCGACCGTACTGGTCGAGGTATGCGACCGACGGAGTTTGCGGAATCGTTACGCCTGAGGGTCCGTGGACTGGCTGAGGAAGCCGAGGATCTTCTTCTCCGTCGGATATCTCAGGAGGAAGCCGTCAGTGCCACCAAACAGGCGGGTCGAGAGTGGCTGCAGCAAGCCGTAATATCTGCCCCTCCTCTCGCCGTTACACATGGCGAGCGGCTTGAAGCGACGCCGTCTCCGCGCGGTACGGCCCGTCGATTGGCAACGATTGGTCACAATGCGGAACCGCACCGGCGTCTGGCGAAGTACATCGCTACCACAGCCCCTGGACCTGGCCGAAGCCGACCACTTGGAATAAAAGAAGCGGAGGATGCGCTTGGAATAATTTTGCGAGGTGAGGCCGATCCGATACAGATTGGCGCGCTTCTCATGACGATGCAGTATAGAGGCCTCACGGCTTCGGAGCTTGCGGGTTTTGTTCGAGCCATTCGCCACCAAATAGTCATCCGTGTTCCCGGACGCCTTCAGCCCCACCTGGACTGGCCAGCCTATCTCTCCCCGAAATGGCGAGAGCCGCTATGGTTCATGCATTCCGTTCGTCTCGTTGCGATGGCAGGATATCGGGTTGTGATCCATGGAAACTTTGGAAGCGGTAGCGAGGGCGGCAAACTGGAAGCCGCAGCCAGAGATGCAGGTATTTCTGTTTGCCTGACGTCGAAGGATGCAGTTGAAGCATTCACTGAAGGTAACCTTGCCTATGTGCCACTGGGTGCTCTGGCCTACCAGGTTCAGGCGCAACTTGCTCTCTACCCTTTACTCGAAATGCGCACGCCACTTCATAGTGCTGTACACCTGATGAACCCGCTGAATGCAAAAACGACGCTGGTTGGAGCTGCCGACAATGCCAGTCGTGATCTTTATCGGCAAGTGGCGCACCTCCTGGACATGGAAAGGGTGTCGGTTATCGGTTCGACCCGCGATTTCGCACAGGTTCCGCCGGGGCGGGCGACGCAAATTTTCCGCCTCGTCCACGGGCGTGATGTTGATGTCCGTATTGAGGCGCGTCGAACGACCAGATCTGGCTCCGCCAAACTGCTGACACAAAGGGAATATTGGGCGGCAGTTTGGTCAGGTGGCGCTCGAGATCAGGAAGCGGAGGACTGCATTCTTCACACCGCGGCGGTCGCCCTTATGAGCTTGTCCGACGATCCCCACTCCAGCTTCATCGACGCTCTCGAACAGGCTAGGTCGCTCTGGGTTCGGCGCACCGGCTGACACGGCTTGTGTTGCGACGAATTCGCCAGCTGAGCAAAAGGAATTGCACCGTACCGGCAAGACGGAAACGGTGCAACGAGCGACTGGAGCGGACTGAACTCGTCTCTATGAGAGCCGTCAGAACTTGCTTGTCAACGAGACAAAATAGGTCCGGCCATTTTCCTTATAGTTCGATGAGCTCTCGGGCTGGGAGTCGAAGATATTGTTGACGCCAGCCTTCATCGTGAAATTGTCATTGATGTCATATTTTGTGGAAAAGTTGACGTTGGAATAGGGCTTGACGTTCTGTGCGGTCAAGGTTTCCGTTACCTCCACATAGTCAACCTGTTTGCCATACCAGTCCAACGACGCGGTAAAGCTAAGATTTTCGCGTGCCTGCCACGTCATCTCCGTATGGATCGCGTATTCAGGATCCGCCGACAGGGGCATTCCTGTTTCCAGGTTCTTTGACTCCAGCAGGTACGTGAAAGCGTTCGTCCACGTCCAGTCAGGATGGATCGGTATTGTCAGGCTGCCCTCTATCCCTTGAGAGCGGGCACGGTCTACGTTGATCTGCTGAACGTATTTCGTGCCGTCACCGAGGATGAGAGAAGCAACCCGCGCGGACGTGATCTTGTTCTTGACGTCGTTGAAGAAGTAGGTGGCGCTCGCCTGCCAGGCACCGTCGTCATAATAGAAGCCGGCCTCGAAACTGTTGCTCGTTTCTGGTTCAAGATCGGGGTTGCCGACCATTTCGCATGGCCCACCGACCGCTCCACAACCGCGGCCGCGGGAGGTCGTAACCCAGTTGGGATCGAGTTGCCTCAGATTGGGAGCCTTGAACGCTTGCGCCCAGCCCGTCTTGAAGGTCAAGGCATCTGTCAGGTCATAAGTAAAGTAAGTTCTCGGACTGAAATGCGAACCAAACTGCTCGTGATAGTCGTAGCGCAGCCCGGCGGTCATCCGGAAGGCCTCGGTAAACTCGATTTCGTCCTCGGCGAAGAGTGCACCGGTGAAAACACTTGCGAGTGCTTCCCCGCTTGAACCGGTCAACGAGTTCTCCTTGCCAAGATTGACCGGATCATCAAGCTCTTCATACCGGAACTCTCCACCGACAATCACGTTATGCGTCCAGAAATAATCGAACGGTGTCAGCGCGAGCTTGCTGTCGAATGTATAGTTACGTGACGTAATCTCTTCGCTCGACACGCGATTGTTATTTGTGGCCTGTTCAAAAAAGCCAGTCGTTGTCGATGTGCCAATGTCCCACTCCCCGACATGACGAAGAGAGGCCGTCGTTCGCTCGATTTCGGTTTTACTGGTGTCGGTCACACCTTCTGCAAGATAAGGCTTGTAGCGTTCTCGACCATGGCCGAGTTCCAGATCGAATGTTTGGTCGGCAGAAGGCGTGAAGGTGAGACGTCCAGTCAGGTCGAAGTTATCGCTCCCATCCGGCACGGCGATGTCGTCGGCTGCTGCGCCATTATCAGAGTTCTTCTTGCTGATGTTTCCAAAGGCCGTAAAGCCCAGCACGTCATCGATGATCGGACCGCTGATATAGCCATTCAGTCGCCGTGTCTTACCGGTAGCGCTGCTGTCGGGAAGAAGGAACTCCGTCGTCAACGATCCTGTCCAATGATCGCTGCCTTTTTTCGTGATAATATTGATGACACCCCCAAGCGCATCAGAACCATAGAGCGTTGACATTGGACCCCGAACGACTTCAATCCTCTCGATCGCTTCGATCGGCACCCAATCGAGATCACCATTGTAGTGGCGCAGCGTGGTGGCGCTGGCGTTGACGCGCTTGCCATCGATCAAGATCAGTGTGTACCCATCCCCTAGACCGCGCATGCTGATCCCCCGCGTGCCGCCGCTACTGAAGCCGACATTAACCCCGGGCACTGTACGAATTGCTTCCGAGATGTCAGCGATTGCTTTCTTCTTTAATTGATCTTCACTGATTACGGAGACGCTCGCGGGCGCGCGCTTTATGTCCTGCTCATAACCACCTGCCGTAATGACGATCGTTTCAAGCACGGTCGAGGTATCGTCCGCCGTTCGATCCTGAGCAAAGAGTGTCGAATGAATCGGGGTGCACGACAAGAATGTTAGAATCGTCAATCGTCGCGAGAGTCTGAACCACTTTAAATTTGGCCGTCCGGCGACGCCGCCGTATCCGGTTGCAAAGTAGTTCGATCGCCCCATTTTCATAACCGTAATCCCCGATAACTTGACTGTAATTGTCGAGTTATCGGACCGGGAAAGAGCACGTCAACGACGATGTTTTTGAACCATTCCAAGTTAATGAAAATGAAACGGTAACCGCTACCGCGTGCGTTCCTTTCATCAAGACACCCTGTGTCAAAACCGTTGTGCCCACCGGTGCCACGCGATTGGCGTCGGTCGCCACCGATGTGACGCCTTCCTCCATACCGCCGCGAAGCCTCATCCCCGCCCACGCTGGAAGGGCAGATCTCAGATTCTCGCCTTCACACCGTTCAGGAAGAGGTCCACCGCCGAGCCGGCGGCCCGGGCGATTTCCTCGGGGTCCAGAGGCTTTCTCAAACCGAGGACGATCTCCATGTAGAGATTTCCGCGTAGGATTCCGATAAACTGCTGCGCGGCGGACTTGGGATCATCGACGTGGATCTCACCGCGGCCCTGAGCCTCTTTCAGGATGTCGGCAACCCAGTCGGCGCCGCGGTCGGGGCCGTTCCTGTAAAAGTTGGCCGCAAGATCGGGCAGGCGCGAGGCTTCGCTGACGACCACGCGATAGACGCCGATCATCCTGCGGGACATGAAGATGTTCAGAAGCCGCGTCGCGAAATCCGTCAGCGTTTCCTCCAGCCCCTTGCGCACCGGCCCCGCGGTCAGCAGGGGGCCGAATATCTGTTCCGCGTTCTCCGAGACCAAAGCGGTGAACAGCCCCTCCTTGCTGCCGAACGTGGTGTAAATGTTCCGCTTCGAGCCACCGATGCGTTCGATTACCGCGTCGATGCTGGCCGCGGCATAGCCGTGCTCGAAAAACACCGCGGCCGCCGCATCCTTCTATTCGGCGGGCGAGCTTCTCGCCATGCCGTTCACGACATGGTTCGCGATCACGTTCAGCGTGCGGCGGTTCCATCTCTCCATGCTGGCCCTGTCGGCGGCGATCGCGGCCGTGCTTCCCCTCACCGTCGACCTGAACCTGCTTCTGGCGCTGCGCCTCGTTCAGGGGGTGAGCGCCGGCGCGCTCATCCCCATCCTGATGATGATGGCGCTGAGGACGCTTCCGCCCTCGATCCGCCTGCACGGCCTCGCGCTTTACGCGATGACCGTCACCTTCGCGCCGAATGTGGCGATCTGGATCGTCGGGACAATGGACCGATGTGGTCGCGGACTGGCGTTGGCTCTACTGGCAGTTCGTTCCGGTGGCGGTAGTGTCGGGCGCGCTCGTCGCCTGGGCCCTGCCGCGCGAGCCGATCATCTGGAAGCGGTTCTCCTCCATCAACTGGATGGGCCTCCTGACCGGCATTCCCGGGCTGCTCCTGCTCGCCGTGTCTCTCGATCAGGGCAACCGGCTCGACTGGTTCAATTCACCGCTGATCTGCAGCGCCATGGCGGTCGGCTGCATCTGTCTGGTCGCCTATGCCGTCGTGGAGTGGTCGCATCCGGCGCCCTTCGTCAAGTTCCAGCTCCTGGCGCGCCGCAACCTTCATCTCGGCTTCACGATCTTCATCTTCATACTGATCGCGCTCATCTCCGGCGCAGTGCTGCCCTCTTCTTTCCTGGCGTCGAACTGAGGCTACCGGGCGCTGCAAAGCGCCCCGATCGGGCTGCTTGTTGGACTGCCGCAACTCGTCGCCGGCTCGCTGGTGGCGCTGCTGCTTTACAGGAAATGGGTGGACGCGCGCCATGTGTTCGCCGCCGGTCTGGCGCTGATCGGCCTTTCCTGTTTCCGGGGCGCGCAGGTCGATGCCAGCTGGATGTGGGAGCAGTTCGTGCCCATCCAAATCATGCAGGCGATCGGGCAGCCCATGGCGGTGGTGTCGATGCTGTTCCTTGCGACCAGTGTCGTCCAGCCGATGGAAGGCCCCTATGTCTCCGGCTTCGTCAACACCTTGCGCGCCCTCAGCACGCTTCTCGGCGGGGCGCTGGTCAATCCGTCGCCTCCGACCTGTCATTCATCACCTGCGCACCATATTGCGGGACCAACACAAAGGCCGGGCGTCCGACCTGATCGCCGGAACCGGCGAAGGAGATGACGCCAGGCATCTGGAGCAGAGTCGGACCTATGAAGCTCAATCGTCTGTGTCGAAGTCGATCAGTCGGCCGTCGGCGGCGAATTCGGCATCGAATTCGCGCCCGTCGTCAAGGTGGCCCTCGATCTCGATGCGTCCGCCACGCTCGAATTCAACCTTCTCCAGCGTGGCGTCGGCGGGCCAGGAGGAATTGGCGAGAACGGCCGCAGGTATCAGCGAGCGAACGGTCTCCGCCGGGAAGCGCCCGCGCCCACGGGCCTCGATCTCTTCGATCTCTCCGTTCCGATCCAACTCGACCTCGACCCGGGTGCCGCCCGGCAGCGTGCCATGTACGTTCCGGCCGTATTCGGCACGCGGCTTTTCGCGAATCTCGATGTCGGTCAGGCCGAGGGCCGTGACGGCCGCCGGCAGGTCCTGTGCGGCGAGAAGCCCGGGGGCTGTAAGGGCCGCGGCGAAAACGGCGGTCGGCAAAATGCGTTTCATGATCTTCACTTTCTTTCGGTTCAAGCGGGAGGGATGGCTCATTCCGTCGATAAACGGCTGATCTCAAGGCCGGTTCCGATCGGAAGAAGCACGCTGGACATGCCCAGCACGGCGCGGACGGCCTCGGCATAGCGGCGGATCTCCGGCCCGCCCGGACGGATCATGTTGTCGGCGACGATCATCGCGCCGGGGGCGAGCTTCGGCAGGAGGGCCTGAAGGCAGGGCGCATAGAGATCCTTCCAGCAGTCCAGAAAGACCATGTCGGGCCGTTCTTGCATGGCGCCGATGAGTTCCAGCGCATCGCCCACGCGGAAATCGACATGTCCGGAAAGCCCGGCGCGTTCCGACATCTCCTGCGCATGGGCGGATTTGTAGGCGTGAAGCTCCATGGTGACCAGCCGCCCGCCCGAGGCGCTGGCCGCCTCGGCCAGCCAGATGCCGGAATAGCCGAAGGAGGTGCCGATCTCCAGGATCACCGGCGCGGGCAAGCTGCGTGCCAGCGTGTTGAGGAAGCGCCCGGTATCAGGGCCGATGGCACGCATGCGCCGGTCCTGTCCGCCGTCGCGGCCGCCCGGCGCTTCGCGGGCCAGGCCACGTTCTTCCGTCATCCGGGCGTGGTAGAGGTCCAGCACCGTGCGAACCTTGTCGTCCAGGTGATGTTCCGCGATCGGGCCGGTCGGTCGGGGTTCGTGCCAGTCGATGACCAGTTCCTCGCGGAAGGCGAAACGGACGAGGTGACGCGCCACCACATCCTGCAACCTTTCGATATCGTCGGGGATCGTGGCCTCGACGTCGATCCGCAAGGCACCGTCCGCCGCCATCAGCCGGCAATCGCCGATGCTGAAGCCGATTCGCCCCTGCCGTTCGTCGAATTCGACCGGCAGCTTGTGGCCGAAATGCTTGCAGAGCTGCTGGAGGTAACGGCTGGCATGTCCGGTACGGACGACGGCCACGCGGCGGGCCGGGGTTCCTGCATGGTCATGGCTCTGATCGGTCATCAGCTGCGTTCCACATCTTGCGCGGCCGCATCCAGCGCGGCGGCGATCTTGTCGGCTGTGGCCCCGCCGACGGGCCCGCTCCGCAACCTGAGCCGCAAGGCGAGCTTGAGGTTCTCCATGCCGCGCAAGATCGGGGCGGGTATCTCGCCGCGTCCGGGGGTGCCGGTGCGGTTCAGGAGGTCGTCCACCGCCGGCCGGTTCTCTTCGAGGAAAGCCTCGCCTTCAGCCGTGATGCGATAGGTCTTGCGGCCCGAGGGGGCCGGCTCGACCGTCGCGTAGCCCACATCGTCCAGCCATGAGAGTATCGGGTAGATCACGCCGGGACTGGGGCTGTAGCTGCCGCCGAGACGTTCCTCGATCGCCTTGATCAGTTCATAGCCGTGACGGGGCTGGTCGGCGATCAGCGCCAGTATCAACAGGCGCAGCTCGCCATAATCGAAGGGGCGGCCATGGCGGCGATGTCCGCCACGATGGCCCTTGTCGTGGCCGCGATGACGCGGATATCCGGTTTCGGAATCCGGGGGTGCCGGGCGGTCAGGATTGTGTTCGTTTCTGTGTTTCATACCGCATCAGATATGTCTCGATATATCGAAATCAAGAGAGGGCGCAGAATTTTCCACACCGGCCGCGTCCTGCAAAGATCCATTTTTCCGGGTTTGAAACCACACCTACGCGGCGCTATGGTCGCCACATCTTTTGCAGACGGGAAACGAACGGATGACGAAACGAAGGGATGTGCTGAAGATCGGGCTTGGCGCGGGACTGGCGACGGGGCTTTCCGGCCTCGCGCGCCATGGCGTCGCGCAGGCGCAGGATGCGCTGGCCTTCGATCCCGCGGCCTTTACGGAACTGACAAAGGTGATCGAGACCGCGACCGGCAGCCATGACGTCGCCTACCGGTTCTGGAAGGCTGTCCCCTATGTCGCCCGGCCGGTGGATGCAGCCTATCAGAGCCTCAACATCAGCCAGCCGATCCGCATCGACGGGCGGGAGATCGACGCCTCCGGCGCGCCGATCCTGCTGGCGAACGCGGTCGGCGGCTACATGCCGTCATCCGTGGCCGATGCCGAGGGAATCGGCGGCGGCGGGATGCGCGGGCGCGGCGGTCCGGGAGGCGGCATGCGCGGCGGACACGGCGAACGGCCGCCGGGGGTGAACGGCCCGATGGAGGCCCCTACCGGCAGCAACGCCATGCTCGATCACGGCCGGCGGGTGAGCAACGCCGAACTGGCGCTGGCGGCGGGCTATGTCGTGGTCGAAGCCGGCGCGCGCGGGCGCACGCTGACCGACGCGGCCGGCAATCACTACGGCGTGGCGCCGGCGGCCATCGTCGACCTGAAGGCCGCGGTGCGCTACCTGCGCCACAATGCGGGCCGGCTGCCGGGCAATACCGGCTGGATCGTCTCCTCCGGCACCAGCGCGGGCGGCGCGCTGTCGGCGCTGCTGGGCGCCTCGGGCGACAGCCCGCTTTATGGCCCCTATCTGGAGGAAATCGGCGCGGCCGAGGCCAGCGACGCGATCTTCGCCACCGGCGCGTGGTGCCCGATCGCCGATCTCGAACATGCCGACATGGCCTATGAATGGAACTGGGGAGGCAATCCGCTGGCCTCGGGCACCGTGGTCGATGCGACGGTGTCCGGGGAGTTGCGCGCGGCCTTTGCGGACTACCAGCTCTCGCTCGGCCTGCGGCAGGGCGCGGGCGAGCGGCCTCGCCTGACTGCCGAAAACCTTGGCGACCACATCGCCGAAACCTATCTGCGCCCGGCGGCGACCCGTTTCCTCGCCGCCCTGCCCGATGCCGACCGCGCCGCCTATATGGCCGCGAACCCCGTCATCGGCTGGGAAAATGGCGAGGCGCGGTTCGGCTGGGCGGAATTCCTTGCCCATGCCGGCGCCCGGAAGAAGGACGTCCCGGCCTTCGACGCCTTCGATCTGTCGACGGGCGAGAACAACCTGTTCGGCCTGGGGCAGACCGCGGCGCGGCATTTCACCCGCTACAGCCTGCGCCATGCGAGCGGCGACCCGGCGGCGGAGCTGGACGCCGATATTCCCGGCAAACTCGCGTTGATGAACCCAATGCATTTCCTGTCCGGGGAGAACCCCGGCCGGGCGCGGCACTGGTGGCTGAGGGTCGGCGCGAAGGACAGCGATACCTCGCTGAGCGTGGTGGCAAACCTTGCCGCCTCGCTGGAAAAACGAGGCAACGCGGTCGATACCCGGATGTACTGGGACGCCGGCCACGGCGCCAACGAGGATGCAGCGGAGTTCATGGCATGGATCGGCCGGGTGACGGGTTACGCCGGATAGCGCGGCAAGGCGAGACGGGCCTGGCCTGGCTCCGGCGCCGTCCCCAATCTCCTGTTCTTCGTTTCACCCTTCGCAAGCCAGCCATGGATTGAATCGTTCGGCTTCGCCACGACGTTCAAGGATGCCGGCAGCTGCGCGCGCCTCGATTGGCCCAGTACGCCAGTCGCGATCGCAACGATAGCCGCCGCGGCAAGCAGGATCAATAATCCGCGTACCGTTTCCATACGGGCGTTGCGGATGCGCGAAGGGTTGCCGTGGCGATCCCTGGTAGCGAAGGTGCAATCGTTGCACCCGCCATGATGGTGAGCGTGGCAAGAAAAAGCAACGTCACCCTCCGCGCGAGCGGATTGCGGGGTTGAGGCGGCGCCACTCTTTCCACAGCGTAAATCGTCATTCTCAGCCAGCCTTCCGGGTTTCGCGCCCGCACGTTGTTAGTGAGCTGGCCGCCGCATTTTCAAGGCCCGGACCAGTCGATGACCTTCCCGATCATCGTATCGAGAGCACTTCCAAGATCTCAGGCAAGCCGATCATAGTATCCCGGCGAGACGCAGACATGGAGATCAGGCGTGCGGTGATATGACGGCCAGCTCCCCAAAAACGGGAGGGATGTCCGCTGAGTGAACGATACGGCTCGCGAGATCAGCAAAGCGTGCCTCGTCACGCGTCGACAGAAATCCCACAACTGCGATCAGCCGCTCAGTCACTTCGGCGTGGAAAGCTTCAGCCAGAGGAAGCCCCACTTCGGTCAGCGCCACCACCGTCACCCGCCGGTCATCCCCTTCGGCGCGCCGATAAAGCAGGCCACGCTGCTCCGCACGGTCCACGAGACCGGACAGGCTCGATTTCTCCAGGCGGAGCAACGAGGCGAGTTCCGACATGCTTCTCGGCATATCCTTGATGACGCAGGTCAATTGCGCCTGGGCCACCGTCAGTCCGTGCTTTTCCGCCACCTCCGCATAGATGGACTGCACCAGAAATGACAGCCGCACCAAGGCTGCGGCAGGGCTCAAGCGATCCGACATCGAGCTGGATTCTTCTTTCTCTGAGTGGCTTGCAATGGTTCGTGCCACGAATTAAACAGGTTCGCAATACGAACCTTTAAAGAC
This sequence comes from Agrobacterium tumefaciens, assembly GCA_025560025.1. Lineage (NCBI taxonomy): Bacteria > Pseudomonadati > Pseudomonadota > Alphaproteobacteria > Hyphomicrobiales > Rhizobiaceae > Agrobacterium > Agrobacterium tumefaciens. The sequence continues at coordinate 371,905 of CP048487.1, forward strand.
CGTGTTCGTCGATCTTGTATCAGGCATGGATCGCAGCGCCAAGGTGAGGTACAGCCCTACGCCGAAAGCTGCCGTCCTCCTGAGGAAGGAAAAAGAAATGGATCGGAAAATCGTTGTGCTGGCTGGCGCCACAGGCCATCTCGGCAATCTTGTCGCCCGGGCCCTGGCGGACAAGAACGATACTGTCGTGCGGGCCCTGGTTCGGCCCGGAAGTGCGGCGAAGGCCGCCGGTCTTGCCGGGCTGGGCGTCGAGGTCGTTGAAACGGCGATTGACGGGTCGGGCGATCAAGGCGCGCTCGACAAGGCGATGGAGGGAGCTTTCTCCGTCGTTTCCGCGCTGCAGGGCGGCCCGGACGTCATCGTCGGCGTCCAGTCGCATCTGCTGGAAGCGGCAGCTCGCGCCGGCGCCTCCCGGTTCATTCCCTCGGATTTTTCCATGAACATGTTCGGGCTTGCCGAGGGCGAGAATATCAACCTCGATATCCGTCGCGCCTTCGCCCGCCAGGCCGACGGGATCAGGGGCGGCGTGAGCGTCGTCCACGTTCTGAACGGCTGCTTCATCGATACGAGGGTTCTGTTCGGCTTTCTGGGAGCGATCAACCTGGAGCGGGGCGAGGCCTATCTCTGGGGCGAGGGAAATCAGCCGATGGACTTCACCACCTTTGCCGATACGGCGCGCTTTACGGCCGAGGCGGCAACCGACCCGAACCCGGTGCCGACGATCTTCAACGTCGCGGGCGACACATTAAACTTCCACGACCTCGTGAAAGCCTATGAGGAAGGCTCCGGCAAGTCCCTGACAGTGGTCAGGATGGGCTCGCTGGCGGACATGGATGCCGAGATCGCGAAGCGGCAGCGGGCCGATCCGCAGAACATGTATGCCTACATACCGCTGATGTACTGGCGCGGAATGCTCGACGGCAAGGGCAAGCTCGGCGAGTTGGTCAATGACCGCTACCCCATAGGCAACCTTACAACTGTTAAGGATTACGTCCGGAACGAGGGCCTCTGACCTGGCAAAGGATCGTTCCGCTTTCCGTCCAGATCGGGGTCGGCAGGTCGATCACGTTTCATCGCAGCAGGAGACCAGCATGACGAAACTCAAGATAGCGGTAATCATCAGCAGCACACGCGACACCCGTTTCGGGCCAATCCCGGCGAAATGGATTGCCGACGTTGCCGCTCAGCGCGACGATATGGACATCGAGATCGTCGATCTCAAGATTTTCGATCTACCGTTCTTCAACGAAGCGATGTCGAGTGCATGGGGTCCCAGTCAAGATCCCGCGGCGGTCGCCTGGCAGAACAAGATCGGCGAGTTCGACGGCTATATCGTAGTTGCGGCTGAATACAACCGTGCCCTTACCGGGGCGATGAAGAACGCCTTCGACCAGGCGTACAAGGAATGGAACAACAAGCCGATCGCATTCTTGGGGTATGGAGCCGTCGGCGGCAGCCGCGCGGTCGACAACGGCCGCACCGTGGCGATTGAATTGCAGATGGTGCCGGTTCGCTCGGCTGTCCACATCGGCGGTAGCGAATACGTTCGCGTCGTCCACCAACGCCAGCCGATCACCGAGATCGAAGACGCAATCCTGCCGAGCGCCAATACCATGCTCGACCAGCTCGCCTGGTGGGGATGGACAACAAAGGCGGCCCGCGACGGGCTTGTTCCGCAACTGGCCAAGGCCGCAAAGGCCTGAGACCGGCAGGTCCGTGACGTCGCGCGAACCCCCTCGGTTCGGCATGCGTACCGCGGTCGTCACGCTCTCGGCAAACGAAGGGATCGTCTTACCCCTGACAGACGTCGTCGTCTTCGGCGCCAACGGCCGCACCGGCCGCATCATCGTCGAAAAGCTGCTGGACCGCAGGCACAACGTCACCGCCGCAATGCGAAATCCCGCTGCCTTCTCCGATTTTCGGGATGACGCGCGGCATCCGCAACGCCTTCGGACCGCCAGCGTCGACGTCGAGGATCCCGCATCCGTTCTGGCATCCGTGGACGGGCAGACGGCGTCGACGGGCGCACCCCGGTTTCTCTGCGTCTCGTCAGGCGGCGCAAACCGGTACGATCCGAACCTCGGCTTCTGGTTCCGCAGGATCGTCATCCCGCTGGCCGGAAGTCCGGAAGCGCTTCCCGCTTCTGCGCGGGATTTCTACATCGAACTCCTGCGTCGCACGCCTGGCGCACTGAAGGCCAGTTTCGACTATTATCGGGCGATCGACGTATCCATTCCCCAATACCGGCGCCGCGTCGCGCGAGGAAAGCTGACCATGCCCGTGCTTGCATTTTCCGGTGCATTGGCATGCGAAAGCTGTGGAAAACGAGTTGCGAACCCTTGCGGACGATGTCTTCTCGGTCATCATCCCCGATTGCGGCATTATCCCGCGGAGGAAAAGCCGCAGACGCTGCTGGAGGCGCTTGACGCATTCCTCGCCGCCTACGCCGGATAATCCGGGAGCCGCAGGAGCCCCGAATTCAACCCGCGGGCTCGCCGCAATTCCTGAGGACCCCTGGCCTCGACAGGAAACCTTCGATGTGAGACAGCATCGAAGTTTGTCCAGCTTTGGACGCTATCAGAAACCCCGCGACACTATCACACACCACTCATACTATCCTGAAGACGTGCAGATCGGGCCATAGAGCAGTTCAAGTTCGGCTTTGCGCATGGCCTCTTCGGGGTTACGGCCCACCACGAAGTTCATCATCATACCGTGATCCTCGTGCTCCAGCTTGTGGCAATGCAGAAGGTAGCGTCCCTCGTAGGCGTCGAAGCGAACCAGTACGTCCACCGTTTCATGTGTACGTACAAGAACTGTATCTTTCCAGCCACGTTCCCATGGATAGACCGGGCGAACGCGGTCATCGGGGGCCGTACCCTCTTGCACCTGGAAATGCGTACCATGCACATGCACTGGATGGGGAGCACCGCGCGCACTGGCAAAACGCCAGCGCTCGACGCGACCGAAGGGAACCGCAAAGTCTATCCGCTTCATGTCGAAGACTGTGTCGTTGATCTTTTCGTTGTCCTGAAAGACGAAGGTCCTGTCCGGTTCTCCGGTGTGGCTGAGGGTTTCGATTTCGGACAGGCGCTCGGGAATCTCCCAGTCGCTATAGGGTGCTTCCGTTACCTGGATCTCCAGCACACGCCAACCGGCGGCGTTGCAGGTCAACCCGACTTTCGTACCAGGCGTGAAACCACGCAGGTCCATGATCACATCGACCCTCTCGGCGGGTCCCACTTCGATTTCGTCGACCGGCTGCGGTGTGTCGATCAGCCCGCCGTCATTGCCGATGACCGTGAGCGGCGCCTCGGAGCCCAACCGAAATACCCGGGCGTTAGCGCCGTTCAGAATGCGCAGGCGAGCGAACCCGCGCGGCAACGCCGTGCGGGGCCAGGCGGCGCCGTTGACAAACGGCACGCCGCCCTGCGTTCCGGCGATGTCGGCAATATAGCCGAAGACACCGCCGGCATCGACCTGCGCGTCGCGCAGCACGAGAAACAGTTCGCTATCGCCCGATGGCAGCCCCAGAGCGGCCTCTTCGTCATCCTCGACCACGAGTAACCCGGCCAGCCCATGCCACGCCTGGATGGCAGCAGCACCGTGGGGATGCGGATGATACCAGTTCAGCCCCGCCCGCTGCACAATCGGAAAACTATACTCCCGAACCGTACCCGCGGCGATCTCATCATGCGGTTGTCCATCCATATCCGTTGGAGCCAGCAACCCGTGCCAATGCACGGTGGTCGGTTGATCCATCAGGTTTTCAACCCGACGGGTGAAGGTCTCCCCGCGCCGGATCCGGATTGTCGGTCCGGGAATGCCGCCATTGTAGCCAAAGCCATCATGTCCATCGGGAAAGACGGTCTTCCCGGCTCGCAACGGTTCGTTCGCGGTCAGAAGCCGGGGACGGGGCAGGATTTGCCGCTGCCCAGGCGCGGTTATGGCTTCCGTTCCGCCTCTCGACATGCCGTAAGCCAGAAAGCCGGTCAGCAGCGCCGTACCGCCCATCAGGCCCATAGCCTCTCTTCTCGTTATCCGCCTCATCTCGACCTCGCTCGCTTCTGCCTGTCCCGGGATCTGCCGCACTCAGGATGACGATCGGATCATCTCGACAATGCCGTTGACGATGTTTTCTTCAGCGCAACCACGAGCGACGGGACTTCCATTCACCGCGAATACCGGAGCGTCGAACATGTCGTCGCTCGGGATGTAGCCGATGCGGTCGTTCGCAATCGACACAAGTACGGTGTCTTTGAGCGGTGATAAATTCCTCAGTCGCTCATAGATGGTCGTTACGACCTCTCCGTTCACTCCGGCAAACGCGATGTCCCCGATCCGAAGCAGACCCAGACGAATATCGACCGCCTCGACCTTCTCCTGCTTCATGGAGTCCATGACGTTCGCCCCGGCCTTCGCAGGGCACGCAAGAACCCTTTCGCTTGCGCTGATCTTTGCATGGCTCACCATGGCGGGAATGTTCTGTGCGACGCGGACAGCCTCTGAGCCGATGACGAAGCCCTGCGCGTTCATGGCCTCATAGGCGTAGGAGCGATCGGCCTCGACGTCGCCGCTTTGTGGCTGCTTGAAGTATTTCGGGGCCTGGTCGCCCAGGGCTCCCGGAGTGAAGAGCGCGACCGTGTCCCCGCCCAGGCCCGTTTCGACCCGCCGGGCTGCCGCCCCGGCAAGATCGTCGGTTATCTCGTTGATGCCGATGGTGACAGTCGAATGGACGGCGTAATTGAACAGGACGGCGATCGGCTTTCCGTCCGGGGTCTCGAACCTGGTGACCCTCAGCGTCTTGTCCGACGGGCCGTCGACATTGCTGCCGAGCGTCCATCCGTCCGCAGTATAGAGGTGACGGTTCACGTTGACATCCACCGAGCCGTTGCCGTGGCCGACGCGTGCCGGTTGCGCCTTCTCGTCCGCCTGCTTCAAGGCCTCGATCATGCGATCGAAGACAAACTGCGTATAGGCATCGGATTCGGGGCCGCCTGCATGAGCCAGCGCGCCTGGAGAGACCTTCCCTATGCGCGGGGCGCTATGATTGTGCGTGGCGGTGATCATGATATGATTGAAAGCGATCCCGAGTTCCGTTTCGATGCGACGCCGGATTGGTGTCATGTCCCCGGCCTCGATCAGATCCCCCACCAGGAAAGCGATCTTCGTGTCGGAGTTGCGAACAACGAGGGCCCGTACATAGATTGGATCCTGCACGCCCGTGAACTCGCCCGGCATCGGGTTGAGGCCATTCAAGGTGCGCGGCGTGATCTCGATCTTCGCTGCGCCTACGTTCAACGGTGAAGGCTCCGCTGCCCTGGCCGATGTCATCAGGCCGATAGACATCATACCGCCCACGAGAGCGAGAGCGAGAGTTCGTATCGATAGCTTCTCCCGAAGCACCGGAAAGTTATCCGACTGACGCATCTTTCCTGCCTTCCTTTCCAAAAAACATGGCCTCAGGCCTTCGACTGGCGGAACAGCCAGTCTCGAACACCCTCGATGTCGTAGGCGATACGCCATGTATTGACATGGTTGGCGCCGGGGCTGTCCTCCTGGCCGTCAGGGACGACCGTGCCCTTCCGGAGAGCGACATAGTTGATCGGCGCGCCCTCCGCTTCCAGCGAGATGACAGCGGCACCGAACTGTTCCGGCGTCGAGGTGCCCGGCCAGACGGCACGGGCGACCTTCGCCCCCTCCGCCTCCAAGACCTCCATGATGGTGTTTTGGCCCGGATATGCCTTGGCGTCGCCTTGCGAAACCACCACCCACATCTTTTGCGAGGTCAAAGGCCGCACCTTGTCCGCGCCCCACTGGCAGGCGACCAGATAGGCAGCGGCAAAAAACTTCGGATACTTGATCATGATCGCGATCGACAGCATGCCGCCGCCCGACTGCCCTGTGGTATAGAGGCGGTTCGTGTCGATGCTGAATTCCTGTGACAGCTCCCGGATCAGGTCGACAACAACGTCGAGATAGCCCGCTTCCTCGTCGCTGTCGTTGACGAACTGTTCGGGGAACTGCGGTGCGATGACGAAAGCCTCGTGCTTCGCCTGTTGTGTCGGCTCGGCCCAGATCACCGCGCCGTTGCCCTGCACCAGCGTCCGCATCGGATCGGAGCCTGTGACACCCGCATCGTGCATGAAATTGACCAGCGGATAGCGCTTCGCCGGATCGTAGCCCTTCGGCACGAAGAGATTGTAGGTCAGGCTCCTGCCCGACGCATGCTCGTAGGTACGCTGGACGAAATCGTCGACGACCAGGTTCTTCACCGCCGTATTGGCGATAGGCGCGGAACCGCCGGCGATCTCGCCACCCTCAGCCGTGATCGGCTCTGCTTGCGCCACCGTGATTTCAGCCGCCCTGATCATGATGTCGCGGCCCTTCTGAACGTAGAGCGCGGCTCCTGCATCACCGGGCGACAGTTCGATGACGGCAAAGGGACCGTCGTGTCCCGCTTCGGCCAAATCGGCCGAGGTGTTGGCATAAACCCGCGTGATCGTGCGTCCCTCGACGGCGAAGTCATCGGGCTCCAGCGCGGAGGAAACCAGGTTGCGGTCGTACTCCACCGCAACAGCGACCAGCCGCTGACCGCCGCCATAGACGCGCGTGATCGCGGTGACGCCCCTCACATGCCCGGCGCTGTCCTGCGCATGAACCTTGATGCCTGATGTCATCAGCACAGTTGCACAGACTCCCACCAGAAATTCCCGTCGCGACGGCATCCCATGTCTCCTGAAGTTTTTCTGCTGCCACAGCCAGCTCGGTAACGCTGAGCGCCATTTCGGTTACGCGCTTGATTGGCACCGTGGGCGAATGATCAAATTTCCAAAGGCCTGCCGCAAGCGATCGGGCTTGAGTTTTCGATACCATCCAAGTACCATTATTATACGAAAGAACTTGTTGTCAACGACAGCCAGCATGGAGCGAACGCAAAGCGAAAATGAACGCTGAGAGACAGAGAGGCCGGCCAAGGACGGCCACCGATGCGGAACGCCGCAAGTCGATCTTGAAGGCGGCCCACGCGGCTTTCGTGGAACTCGGCTTTGCTCGCACGACAACGGCCGTCGTCGCGGCAAAGGCGAATATCTCGAAACGCACGATCTACGCGATATTCGACGACAAGACTGCGCTGTTCGCCGCTGTCATCCGGGAGCATCGTCACTTGATTCTCGACCTGCCCCGGCCAGCCGGCGATGATTTGCCGGTTTTCGAAACGATGGTTCGGATTTTTCGGCTGGATATCGACGAAACGGCCGAGCGCGAACGCGAGGCCATCCTAAATCTGATCGTGCGCGAATCCGCCCGGTTTCCCGAGCTTTCCGATTACCTTTACGAAAATAATATCCTGCGCTCCCGCGAGGAATTGATCGAGTGGCTGAACGAACAGACCCGGTGTGGGCGCATGACTGTCGAAGACCCTGCGATGTGCGCCGGAATGCTGATGGATATTGTTTTTGGAGCGCTGTTGCCGCGCAGAAGGATCAAAAAGGGAGCCGACCGGACCCGCAGGGTAGAAGACATCAAGAAGCGGCTCAAGATTTTCCTGCGCGGTACAGGCACGCAGAAATAAGAGGCCTGGCCTCAATTACTGGCGCAAACTGTTGTCCCGCTGCTGCGCTGGCGCTGGCACATTGATGGTCGAAAAGAAGCCTTCCTTCGCCTGTCGCATGATAGCGGGGGGCTTCCCGGCCGCAACAACGACGCGGTGCACCGAAGTTTTCAGATTAAGCGCAGGCAAGTCTGGAAGGTACTTTTGGCATGGGGGGCCATAGAATGGAGGCCGTGCGTCAAGGGTCTTTCCTCAAATCGGACGCTAATCGATGGACATGTACCGGGTCTGGCTCTCTCAGAGAAGGAGGCGGCCGCGCTGAACTGGCAGGGATTAATGACGCTTGCGGGTGCCGTCGAAATCTGGAGGCTTTGATGCTGTATCGAAAAGCGACCAAATGGCGCGGTCGGAAACAGGAGCCTGCTCGCGCTGATGATATCGGCGCGCGCCATCGCTCTGACCGAAACCGGAAAACTCCGCCTTTGGTGGTCCAACGTACGGGTGCGTGGATCAGGCCTTCTGATCACGCTGTCCCGAGCCCTCCGGCGCCTCGCGGTGTTGCTTGTCGTTTCCGGGCGACGAACATCTGGAACCGGTAGCCGTAAGGTATCCGGCCGTCGGCTCCGGCAAGGCCGGCGCCGACCCTGACCAGCGCGGATTTGGTATCGGTCTCGCCCAGCCTGGAAACAACGGCCTTGGCGTGAGAAGAAGACAGCGCCAGGCCCACGAAGCCATCGACGTCGAGCGGCAGCGTGACCGTTCGCTTCAGGACCTCCACCACCTCAAGACCCGGGAGTGCCTCGAGCTCTGCAACATAGTCGGGCCGTTCATAAGCCTTTGGACCGCCCTCGCGCGCCAGGAAGCCCTCGATAGCCGCGGCAGCCGGAGAATTCTCGGTGTCTCTGACATATTCGATGATGGCGAGAATGCCCCCTTGTGCGAGGGCGCGTGTGGCCTCGGCATAAAAGATCGGCCTTTCAAACCAGTGTGCTGCGGTTGCGGCAATGATCGCGCGCGCCGCGCCATTCCCGACCGGAAGCGATTCCGCCGAACCATCCAGAAACGCGATATTGAAGCCGTTCGTTTGCCCAATTGCGGCGTCGCGCATGTTTTCAGCCGGTTCGATGCCGAGAATGCGCATGCTGGGAGGAAGCGCTTTCGCCAGCTGGCGAGTGAATATACCGGTGCCACATCCGACGTCGAGCACAGGCGCATCGTCAGAGACCGGGACGTCCGTGATATGGGCCGCGAGGGAGGCTACCATCTCATCAGGATATTGCGGCCGAAAGCGTGCATAACCGCCGCTGAGCGTATTGAAACGATCACGAAATCCGGCCGGCGTGTCTGAAGACATTCCACTCTTCCTCGATACTGCGGTCCCTGGATTCGAAGGATTTACGCCGCCGAGAAAGCAGCCATTCGTATCGTACCGTATGATCGGAACACTTGACATATGCGTTCTACCGGGGCTTTCCCTGCCGTAGTCTGTCTGCAGTCTACGATGTGATCGCCGGATGCCTGCTGGCGTAGATGCTGCAATGGGGTGCCGGCTTCTTTGAGTTTAGCGACGATGAGATTTCTGCATGGGCAGGAATCAGAAATGCACAGCTGCCGTCAGGGGTTAGTTTCGGTCGTCACTTTGCCTCATGCACTCGCGCAGGAACTCGATGAATCTTTGCGTCTTGGCGGGCAGCAGGCGTGTTTCGGTGATCGCATAGACAGGAACAGGTGTAGCCTGCCACTGCGGCAGCACGCGGCGCAACCGTCCGCCCGCCATATCCTCGGCGACAATTTCCTCCGCCAGTACGACGATGCCCAGATCGAACGCGGCGAGGCGACGCATCATCCCGATACTGTTGAGCTGGAAGCGGCCGCCGACCGTGACCTCGACCGCTTCGTTTTCGGGATCGACCAGGCGGCGGTGGCAACGATCGGCAATCGTATCAGCAGCACAGAGGTACAAGATGCCGCCGAGGGGGTAGTGCGGCCCTTCCAGCAGGCCGTCGGTAGCGCCGCAGCTGCCTACCCCGAAAGTGCGTTGTTCGATCAGTTGCTGCTCTTCCCGATGAAGCTCGGCCTGTCGATCGCACTGGCCTCGACGGCGATGCTCGCCAGCCCGATCGCAATGACAAAGCGACTGCAGACGACCGGCATCAGTCGATAAAGGACGCTTCTTCGTCCGTCTCGCCTTCGCCGCCTTCCGAGGCGGCGATTTCGTTTTGAACTGCATGTCGGCTGAGCAGGCCCGCATCATCGAGCGCCTCGATGTTCGGCAGGTCGCGCAGCGTCTCCATGCCGAAGGCCGAGAGGAAGTGTGGCGTCGTCACATAGGTATAGGGTGCACCCGGCGTTGGGCTGCGCGGCCCGGAGCCGATGAATCCAGCGCCGCGCAGATTGCCAATGGTGTCGCGGCTAACCTCCTTGCCAAAGATCTTTGACAGCTCTCCACGGGTGACCGGCTGGAAATATCCCACCGCCATCAGCACCATCGCCTCGAACTCGGAGAGCGGCGTTGCCGCGCCGCGCGTTGGTGCAGCTAACGCTCGTATCGCGGCCGCATAACGCAAACGCGTTCGGTGCTGCCAGCCGCCGGCGACTGACACCAGCTCGTAGGGCCGTTCTCGCAACTCCTCGATGAGATCGTCGATTAGCAGATCAATACTGCAGTCTTTTCCCACCACGCGCGCCAAGGTCTCGCGGCTGACCGGCTCGGCCGAGGCAAAGATCACTGCCTCGACCCGCATCATCCATTCCCGCCAGCGCATATCCGCCGGCAGATCTTCTAGCTCACGATCAAACAGGACATCGCCCTGGGGATTCTTTTTTGCGTTCCGGCGTGGTTGCGATGCTGCGCTCATCCAACTCGCCTCACAACCCAAAGATCCGGAACGAGGATCGGTCGGACAATTCGCGCACTGCGTCGGAACTTTCGAGACGATCAAACAGCCGGTTCGCCGCCCAACGCGATAGAGCGCTTCCTGACGCCGACGCCGGAATAGCGTCTTCGGTCAGCAATCTGCGGATAACCGGCTCGGCGCCCTTCGTCCGCACTTGGGGCGCCACCGCCAGCAACCGTGCGGCACGGCGGTCGATTTCGGCGGCGGACCGCATGGCTCCCTCAACGCCGTCGATGAGTGCCAGGCAGATTGCTTTCGGGTAAGCCGGCTCGCCCGGACGGACACGGCCGCGGCCACCGATGGTGCGGAAGGCGGACCCGAAGCGCTCGGGCAGCAGCAGCGGCACGGGTTTGAGCCAGTTCAGTTTGTTCGCCAACACGACTTCGGCGACGCCAAGCGCCAGAACCTCCGCGTCCGGGCGAACGGCAGAGATCATCGTCAAAAAATCCGCCAGCACGAAAGGGGCTGCTCGCCGAGACTGGATGGCAGAATCGACCATGTCGGGGATCGAGGCAAGGCCATCATCCCACCGAATCTCGAGGAGGCCGGCGAGCTCCTGAACGAAGGGGGTGGTGATCGTGCCGGATCGGCGCGCCAGCATTCGTGTGGCCAGAAACAACTTTCCGGCCGGGCCGGGATCGGCGTCGGCAGCCGCCAATAAAACCGCGTCACGGATCACAGTTTCTTCTTCGTTCCGACCGAGCATTTTGGCAGCGACGGCGGCCGATTTCAGGGCGAGGCGATCGCGCCAGCAGCCGAGCCACGGCGGCTCGGCACGCACCAGATCGTCGAGCGATTTCAGTGCGATACCGGCGGCGAAAGCGGCGTCGCATTCGGTCAGGTCGCGGCCGCGCGACAACGCCCAGCCTGGCAGGCGGGGCGGCCAAGCGGGGGCCGTTGGAGCGGAGGGCGCGAGCGAATCCATGCGCCAGAGTGTAACTCATATGAGCGGTTTAAGCCAGAAATATTGCCTTAAACCGCACGCCTTGTCGCCAAAGAAGTACGTCCGATAATCTTGCATTATCGGATGTTTCTGTCATTATATAGAAATGCCCCAAATCATCGAGCAAAACAGCGAAAATCACATCGAACGGAACTCTGCGCCGCCAGAGAGCACGGCGTCCGGCGACGCTATTTCCGCGCCGCGGGTGTCGGCCGATATCCCGGCCGACGCTGCCGGTCTCCCCTCCCCTGTTGCCGAGCCGAGCGCCCCGCTGCCGGCGCATCTCGAGCGCCTCGCCGATAAGGCCCGCACCTATGTCGAGGCCGCCAGCTCCGCCAACACCCGCAAGGCCTACGCCTCCGACTGGAAACATTTCACTGGGTGGTGCCGGCGCCAGGGCCTGGCGCACCTGCCACCCGATCCACACAACGTCGGCCTCTACATCACGGCGCTGGCCTCGGGCGGCGCCACAGCCGATCGCAAGCCCCATTCGGTGACGACGATCGAGCGTCGCCTGTCCGCCCTAACCTGGAGCTACGCCCAGCGCGGCACGCCGCTCGACCGCAAGGACCGCCATATCGCCACGGTGCTCGCCGGCATCCGCAACACCCATGCTGCGCCGCCGCGCCAGAAGGAAGCGGTACTTCCCGAGCACCTGATCGCCATGCTCGAGACGCTCGACAGGGGAACCCTGCGCGGCATGCGGGATCGGGCGATGCTGCTGATCGGCTTTGCCGGCGGCCTGCGCCGCTCCGAGATCGTCGGGCTGGATTGCGGCCGCGACCAGACCGAAGACGGCCGCGGCTGGATCGAGATCCTCGACAAGGGCCTGCTCGTCACCCTGCGCGGCAAAACCGGCTGGCGCGAGGTTGAGATCGGCCGCGGCTCCTCCGACGCCACCTGCCCGGTCGTCGCCGTCGAGACCTGGATCAAGTTCGCGCGGATCGCAAAGGGTCCCCTCTTTCGTCGCGTCCGCAGGCAAGGCAAGGATGTTGGACCGGACCGATTGAACGACCGGGAGGTGGCGCGGCTCGTGAAACGGGTCGCGATGGCGGCCGGCGTTCGCGGCGACCTCAGCGAGGGTGAGCGATCTGAAAAATTCTCGGGCCATTCGCTACGCGCCGGGCTCGCCTCCTCGGCCGCGGTCGACGAGCGCTATGTCCAGAAGCAGCTCGGCCACGCCTCGGCCGAAATGACCCGCAAATATCAGCGCCGACGCGATCGTTTCCTAGTCAATCTGACCAAAGCATCTGGGCTGTGACGCCTTTCCCTGTTTGCCGTGACGCTTCCACGTCGAAATCGGGTCGCGATCTTTCAGCTCACCGCTTCGATCAAAATCGAGAAAAAAGGGCCACTTCTAGGAAACGCGCTGCTATAAGATCGAGACGCAACGAGGACGGAATGCAATCTCCAATGCACGATGATCAGAAGGAAACAATGGCGGCTGCCGACCCGCTGGATTTCCTTCAATGCCCGGAAACCCTGCATCCTGATCTGCAGCGACACTTCCGGGATGGCCCAGTCGGAAAAATGCTTCACCACCCCTTTATCATCAATGTGATGACGCTTCCCGGTCATCACAAGGCCGACAATATGATGTACCTCCACCGCAAGGAGGAAGCAGAGCGATCCTGGCATCAGAAAAACTGGAGCCGCTATATCGCACTTCATGAGCGCCCCTATCGCGCAGAGGCGTTACAGCGCGTTCTGTTTGAGGGCGGCCTTCCTTTTGACCAGCCGGCCACTTGGCGACTGATAAAAGCGGTCTGGATAGACAGCGAGAACGTGGACGAACACGAGCAGTTTTGGAGCGCCACCTGGAATAAGGCCAAGTCCGAGTTGACGCTCGATATTGAGGAAAAGGTAGCCTTCGACGAGCTGCCAGATATGGTGCCGGTGTGGCACGGTTTGGAAAGGGAGGATAGCAGTACCCTCGGATTATCATGGACGACGGACAAGGGCGTCGCGGCCTGGTTCGCGCAACGGTTTGCTCGCCTCAATCGTCGACCGGCGTACATCGCGGCGGGGCTCGTACACAAAGAGCATGTTAAGGCCTTTCTCTTGAGCCGGGGAGAACACGAAATCATCGCCTTCCCCGATAAGGTCGATCAAGTCGCTGTCATGCCATGCGCAAGCAAAGGCGTTCATCCATCAGGATCATAGGAGACCGGCCTCCTCGTGGTCGGCAACCTCACGAAGGCCTCGGGGCCTTGAACAGGGCCCCTCCCCTGCCGATGTGAAGCCGTTAAGTTAAACTTCGTGCGGGATTTTCAGCTTAGCGTTTCAATTGAAATCGGGAAGTAAAAGCCACAGCCGGCGTCAAAAGCCGGTCGCATCAAGGCATTCACGCTGATTTTCGAAGAATCGTAAGCCATTGAAATCATGGTAAATGATTTGCTAAAGGAACTCTATATAAACATTGAGGTTCCTAACTGGGTATGATTGCCGGTTGGCTTCTAACCATCGATAAGTATCCCTTATGGGAAAGCATACGTCTTGACATTGAAGACACCTTGGCTGCAATGGCAAAACCTGTGTTTACGCTTGGCGAGAGGCTCTACTCAGCTTGATACACTTCTGCACTGCGATCGCAGGCTGCATGACACCTCCATCTAGAACGTCTCCCCGTTTCCGAATGATTGGGAATGGGAATACGAAAATGGCGAATTGGGCGACGTGAGCCCATCGACGCCGCCGCCAATCTTGTGATGAAAAAGAACGACTTCATCGTAGCGCCCCGGACGATGCATAACACGCCGCAACATGACAGAGGTGACTATTATTTAAGCCCCCGCAAAACTGCTCAGACAAACTGAGCTACCTTGAGTCGCGTGCATCTGGACAAAGCTACAGCGCGCTGAACGTATTTCCGAAGATCGTTGTTCTGGATAATCAGCCCTCGGACAAACTGGTATCGATTCCCTATAGAGTTATTCTCCAAATACATAAAAAACAAATGTTAAATTTCGATTTTGGCTAACCGAACCCTGTTTCAAAAGAGCGGTCTGTTAAGGCGTTGTTAACTCTAAACGACTGGACGTGCGGCAAGAATCGTGTTGTATCTTTGGCGGGCAACAGTCGGCAAACCGAAAGATGCCCGCCAAGGGGGCAAT
>CP048488.1 GCA_025560025.1 Agrobacterium tumefaciens
GTGAGCAAAGCCGCTGCCATATCCCGAAATGATCGCCCGTCGGTAGATGTTACCATTGGTGAGCATGCTGAGCAGCTCAGCTCTCAGCTTCAAGCGATGAGCGAGGCGTTGTTTCCTCCGACGTCGCACAAGAGCTTGCGCAAATTCACCTCGGGTGAAGCCGCACGCTTGATGAAAATATCTGACTCAACTCTTCGAAAGATGACACTGGCTGGCGAAGGGCCGCAACCTGAACTCGCCAGCAACGGACGGCGCTTTTACACCCTCGGTCAGATAAACGAAATCCGGCAGATGCTTGCCGGCTCGACTCGAGGACGTGAAAGCATTGATTTTGTGCCTCATCGCCGAGGTTCTGAGCATTTGCAAGTCGTTGCCGTAACCAACTTCAAAGGTGGCTCTGGGAAGACGACGACGTCCGCTCATCTTGCACAGTATCTGGCGTTGCAAGGTTACAGGGTTCTCGCAGTCGATCTCGATCCGCAGGCTAGTCTTTCAGCACTCCTCGGCGTTCTGCCAGAAACTGATGTCGGTGCAAACGAAACGCTCTATGCGGCTATTCGGTACGACGACACACGTCGTCCGTTGCGAGATGTGATCCGACCGACGTATTTTGATGGTCTTCACCTTGTTCCTGGAAATCTCGAGCTTATGGAGTTCGAGCATACCACCCCGAAAGCATTGACTGACAAAGGTACGCGCGACGGATTGTTCTTCACTCGCGTGGCCCAAGCCTTTGATGAGGTCGCCGACGATTACGATGTCGTGGTCATCGACTGCCCTCCTCAGCTTGGGTTTCTGACTCTCAGCGGGTTGTGTGCTGCAACATCAATGGTAATCACCGTACATCCTCAGATGCTGGATATCGCTTCCATGAGCCAGTTTCTCCTCATGACACGCGACCTTCTGGGTGTCGTGAAAGAGGCGGGGGGCAATCTCCAGTACGATTTCATACGCTATCTCTTGACGCGCTATGAGCCCCAGGACGCGCCGCAGACGAAAGTGACGGCACTGCTGCGCAACATGTTCGAGGATCACGTCCTTACAAATCCTATGGTCAAGTCGGCAGCGGTATCTGATGCCGGTTTAACCAAGCAGACGCTCTATGAGATAGGGCGAGAGAACCTTACGCGGTCGACATACGACCGGGCGATGGAATCTTTAGATGCGGTGAATTCGGAGATCGAGGCTTTGATCAAGATGGCGTGGGGGCGGGTCTAATGAAAGGCTTTGCGTTCCTCACAGATCTGTTGGGAGCTCCCAACAGACAGGTGTTGATTCGCCCCCTGGACATGGGGCACTGGAGAAGCCGGGGTAATTTGAGACGACGACGCACGCCCATCGCTAATTGGCCAGGGTGCAGTTGTCTTGTCTTGTTGGGAGCTCCCAACCAAGCGCATTTGCAATCAAAAATGCGACGCCACGACGCCAAACCCAAGAGGCCGATATCATGAGCCGCAAAGACGCAATCGATACTTTGTTCCTCAAGAAGCAACCTGCGACCGATAGAGCAGCAGTCGACAAGTCGACCGCTCGTGTTCGTACCGGAGCGATTTCGGCCATGGGTTCGTCTTTGCAAGAGATGGCTGAGGGCGCAAAGGCTGCAGCTCGGCTGCAGGATCAACTGGCTACAGGCGAAGCCGTCGTGTCCCTGGATCCATCCATGATCGACGGGTCGCCGATCGCGGATCGGCTGCCCTCAGACGTGGATCCGAAATTCGAGCAGCTTGAGGCGAGCATTTCGCAGGAGGGGCAGCAGGTGCCGGTTCTTGTCAGACCGCACCCTGAGGCTGCCGGTCGATATCAGATCGTATATGGAAGGCGGCGGCTGCGCGCGGCAGTAAATCTGCGGAGAGAGGTTTCTGCCATTGTTCGAAATCTCACGGACTGTGAACTGGTCGTGGCCCAGGGCCGCGAAAATCTTAACCGTGCTGACCTCTCGTTCATTGAGAAGGCTCTCTTCGCCCTGCGCCTCGAAGATGCGGGTTTTGATAGAGCCACCATCATTGCCGCGCTATCCACTGACAAGGCCGACCTCAGCCGCTACATAACTGTAGCAAGGGGCATACCGCTGAACCTCGCCACACAAATCGGCCCAGCGTCGAAAGCGGGTCGATCGCGTTGGGTCGCACTTGCCGAGGGGCTTGGGAAGCCTAAGGCAACGGACGCAATCGAAGCGATGCTTGGGTCAGAGCAGTTCAAGCAATCTGATAGCGATACCCGCTTTAACCTCATTTTCAACGCCGTTTCAAGGCCACCTGCGAAGACTCCAAAAAAGGTAAGGGCCTGGAGCACGCCAAAGGGGAAAAAGGCAGCGACGATCCGACAAGAAACTGGACGAACAGCTCTGGTTTTCGACGAGAGACTGGTGCCAACTTTTGGCGAATATGTCGCTGACCAGTTGGACAGTCTGTACGCCCAGTTCATTGAAACCAACGGAGGAGGCAAGCTCGACCAATAGTCAGGGTTTCATCCAATTTAAAGCTCCGCTCGACTGAGATGGACTGGCTCTCACCGCAAAAGAAAAAGGCCCCCGAAACGGCGTTCCGGAAGACCTTCTCTGTAGTCTCGCAGCTAAGAGAATCGCATTTCCAGGAATCGTAGTCAAGGGTCCCGTAAGGGAAAGCGTCATTTCGACGGGCGGATTTCAATTGCCTAACAAAAGGTAAAAGGAAATGCAGACGCATATCTCAACGACGTCCTTTGGGCGGCGGCCGATGACGCTCGGCCATATTGCAAGCCAGATGGCAGCAAAAGCGGTCGCATCAGACACTGTCGCCAACAAATGGCAGGTCTTCCAGCACATCCGTGAATCCCGGGGACTGATCGGAGCCACGGACCGCTCACTTTCGATCCTGAACGCGCTGTTGACGTTTTACCCGGAGACCGCCTTGACTGGTGGTGCCGAACTGGTCGTATGGCCTTCTAACGAACAGCTGATGGCTCGCGCCAACGGCATGCCCGCCACGACACTGCGCCGGCATCTTGCCATACTGGTTGATTGCGGGCTCATCATTCGCCGCGACAGCCCCAATGGCAAGCGGTTCGCCCGCAAGGGAAGGGGAGGGGAGATTGAGCAGGCCTATGGGTTCGATCTGTCGCCGATCGTCGCGCGGGCCGAGGAGTTCCGAGATCTGGCCCAGACAGTGCAAGCTGAAAAAAAGGCCTTCCGGGTGGCCAAGGAGCGCTTGACTCTTCTTCGTCGTGACATTGTCAAAATGATCGAAACTGGCGTCGAAGAGAGCGTTCCTGGAAACTGGGGAAGAGTTACCCAGACCTATCAGGGGATCATCGTCCGCCTGCCACGCTCGGCACCTCGGCAGCTTGTCGAGAGTATTGGGCAAGAGCTTCAGGAACTCTGCATCGAGATCCGTGACGTATTGGAATCTTTCACAAAAACGATGAATCTGGACGCCAATGAGTCCCATATCGGTCGCCACAAACAGAATTCAAATCCAGACTCTAAATTTGAATCTGAATACGGCTCTGGAAAAAAAGATGAAGCGGGCGGCAGCGTTGCGGAAACCGACAATGTACGGAGCTTGCCGAAACGCGAGCTGCCTTTGGGAATCGTGCTGGATGCCTGCCCCGAAATGCGGGAATTGGCCCAAGGAGGTCCAATTCGGCATTGGCGCGACTTGCTGGCGGCGGCTGAGCTTGCCCGGCCGATGCTGGGGATTAGTCCGAGCGCCTGGCGGGAGGCCCGCGAAACCATGGGCGAGCAACACGCGGCGATCACGCTGGCTTCGATCTATCAGCGGGCCGGTCAGATCAATAACGCTGGGGGCTATCTGCGCAGCCTGACCGACCGGGCCAAGGATGGGAAGTTTTCGACCTGGCCGATGGTCATGGCGTTGCTCCGGGCAAAGCTGGACGAGCAGAAGAATGCAGTCGGCGCTGGAAAGCCGCGAACTGCTGAGGAGGTCGAGGATGACAGCCGCCTCCACGTATCGGAATCGCTGCTCAAAAACCTGCGAAAGCCGAGATCTTGGTGATCCTCTCGCTATTCAGCCGCGGCGATGTCGACGTCGGTGATCAACCCGGAACGTCGGGCGCGGTCGATCAGGTTCTTGACGGACGAGGGCGCCCATTTGGATCCACCGCGCGGCGTGCGCTCGTGCAGTCTTTCAAGCTGGCCGGCGATCTCGCGGAGCTTCAGGTCTGGGTTCGAAGAATGGATGCCGGCCACAAGCGTCATCAGGCGATCTTCGGGAAGACGGGGAGGAGATTTTTTCAGGAGCGCTGCATCCACCAGGCGTTCCGTCACCATCCACTTCACGGCGCGGCGAAGACGTTCCGGCGTCCAGTCGAGGCCCCGCTGCTTGAGCATTCGGGCGATGTCGTCCCATGTGTGATCCGGTCGCATGCGACGAACGGTAGGAAGCCATTGGTTCGCGGACGCCTGAATCCTATCGCCATATGCCGCTTTCTGGGCCGCGGTCATCCTTGCCAGTGCCTCCGGGCGCTTTTCCCGGATGCCCGGGTTGCCGGAAAGCTTTCCTTTGGACTTGGCTGCGCGGATACCCGCCTTCGTTCGTTCGGAAATGAGCGCGCGTTCGAGCTGCGCCACGGCGCCGAGAACCTGGAGGGAAAACATTCCTTGCGGCGTCGACGTGTCGATAGGATCGCGCAGCGACCGGAAATGCGCGCCCTTCGCCGTCATATCCTCGATTACCTCGAGCAAATGACTGACCGAGCGCGCCAGGCGGTCAAGTCGTACCACAACAAGCGTGTCGCCAGCGCTAATCTCCCGAAGCAGTTTGGAAAGAGCAGGGCGGGCACGCGAGGCGCCGGAACCATGTTCTTGAACGATAATGTCGCAACCGGCCGACCTGAGTTCGATCTCCTGCGCTTCCGTCGCCTGTTCGTCCGTCGAAACGCGGGCATAGCCGATTATACGGCCCTGAGGCCGACCGGAACGTTGATTTTGCGTGTTACGAGCCATTTGCAGCGCCTGAGGAGTGTTGAAGGGCAGTTTTCCAAACGCAGAGGATAAGGATAAACGATCGTTTGTAAACGTCTCTTGGTCCTTTGGAGTCAAAGTAAACACGTCGCAAGTGGCTGGAAAACAGTGGTTTTCATCGATGTCACGTCCATCGGCGCTAATCCTGTACAGTTCGAACGCCTTGGCAGCTCTAAATAGTACGCGCGCGAGAAAAAGTATCTGCTATGATTGAAGTGTATGCTATTATAGCTTCAAGATGGTCTAAATAGATACGTTAAAACAATGAGATATGAAATTGGCGATTTGCCTTTGACAGTGCTGCTTCCGGCTATCGCAAGGGCAGAAGATCAAATCGCGCGTCTGGACGAAATTGTTCGTCGCAGCCCCGTCAGGCAGGGCTTTACCGAAAGGTCTCACTTCACCGAGGCGGCCGCAAGCATGTGGATCGCAGGCGAGCTTGTCCACATCGAGGATCTCGTTCTCCACGACGCAAATCGGGATGTGCGTACCCCGACCCACGAAATCACCATCGCACATTCGATCCTGAGAGCGCGGCGGCGCATCGAAAAAGCTGACCCTGACTGGGCGACGAGCAGGGCTGGGATCGTAAACCTGGTGGGGCGGTCAGAGGGCTCTGCGGAACGAGAGTCGGTAGGGAAGGGGAGATCGCCCTTGCCCGCCGAACTGACGCTGAACGAAGAGGACAACTGTTTCGCCGCGGAGATGGCCGAAATCGATGCAGTTCTTGATCGGTCGACCCGCGCACTCGAAGCGGTGGTAACGGTGGAGGGCAGCAAGGCGGATCCTCTGATGGTCGGTGAGCTCGTTGTCCGGGATCCGGGATGGGACGAGGAAGGGCGCCTTTCGGCTTGGAGAGCGGTTCTGGCTCAGGCTGACGCCTTGCCGACTACCTTGGCGGCCGCAGTGATATGGGACGCATGGGAAAGCATGGAGCCATTGCAGCGGCAGCATTGGCTTGGTACCCAACTCGTGAATTCATATTTCCGGGTGCGCGGAAAGGTGTCCTCGCACCTGTTTGGCATCTGCTCCGGTCTTAAAGCTGTGCCGCGGGAACGGCGGCGATCACACAATCGCGCTTCACGAATGCTTGCCGGGCTGGATGCAATGGCGAGCAGCGCTGAACTGGCCATGAAGGAAGTCATTCGGCTGGGACAGGCGAGGGAGCACCTCGAGCGAAAACTGAAGGGAAAGCGCTCGTCCAGCAGTTTGCCGCGCGTTGTGGACTTGCTGATGGCGCGACCGATCGTGTCCTCGTCGATGATAGTCAAGGAATTGAAGGTTAGCCATCGTGCGGCGCTCGATCTCGTCGCCGAACTCGGCGTTCGGGAAGTGACGGGGAGAGGAAGCTTCCGTGCATGGGGTTTGATTTGATGTGAAGGCAGCAAACATGGTCGGTGCGAGAATTGAACGAATTGAGGCGGTCGGGTCCTCGCGCGTTTAGATGTTTCTGGTCATAGAATTCCTTTTGTTTCGCGCTCGTTCGTGGCGACGCATGTCGCAAACGACAGCGCATTCGCCGCAGTCAAAATCCGCGGGAGAGGGCGGCAACGTTCATTTGAACTCAGTTAAATAGATCGTCTTGATGCCGTCCGGCGTTAGGCCAGTACGGCGCAGTTCAGCCTCACAGCGCTCTTGAAGAACGTCCCTGTCTCCGGGTTGCCCAATTAGATAGACATAGAGATTCCGGACCGCTCCGACGAGCTTTGTCACTTCCTCCAATTTAAGGGCGTACGTTCCCTGGGTGCTTGCTTTCCGATCGGCGATGGGCTCCGGAAGCGCCGAAACCCGCAAAGACTGCCTTCCGGGATAGCATCGCCTGAACCATTGCTCGGCTTCTAGGAGTTGAGCATGGTCGTTCTTGTAGAGCGGGTTGTCCTTCTCCTTGTCGCTTTTGGCTTCTATGACGAAATCGAACAAACCGCTCGTTCGCCACAATACATCAGGCCCTGTTTTGTGCACTGCTTCCGGCCGCTCGGCGTCAAAACCAAGATATGCTCCAAGGTTCTTTAACGCCTCCTCATATTGGAATGGGGAGGCGTCGGGCACTAGAGCCGAGACCGCTTCGTTATAAGCAGGAATGAGCGATCCACGACGTTGATATTCGAGGATTCGGCTAACAATCGCCATGGATTGTGGACCTGCCATTGGTCGCGGAATATAGGCGGGTCGGATGCGAGGTGGGATATGGTTGTTGTTGGTTGCGAAAGCTGACGTCTGAAGTCGCTGACCCTTGTGATCGTCATTCATATGGAAAGCGATGCGAGCTGCCAACGAGGAAAGCCATGCCCTTCTCTGACCATCCTGGACTAGGTCTGGTGAGGAAATCAGGTGTTCGAGTTCTTGAATGGCGCTTTCATACTGTCCCACTCTTTCCAGCCGGAAAGCCCTGCGCTCAGCACCGGCGACCTTCAGCGACAGTTCGTCGATCCCCGGGGGCCGGGTGGCGGCTGCCAACTCTGACGCATGGTAGGCAACCCAATCCGGATCCCTGTTCAAACACTTGAGCATCGTTTCGCCAATTTCCTGATAGCTGGCGACAGCCTCACTCACTTCCTGTCCCACGTTGAGTTGTACGCGGCTGCTCGCGGTCAGATGCTCAAGGTTCTTCTTGCGTCCGATCCATGCAACCAAGTCGCTTCCCGTCAGGACGACCACGCAGAAATCGCCGCCACCCCTGGAGCCGCGCCCTAGGCCCTGCTCGATCCGCTGGGCCAACAACGAGTTGACCGCGGAATCTGCAAGGACATTCGTCCGAAACATATCGTAGTCGGTCGTACCCTGTGGCAGGCCATCCATAATCAGCAGGCGGCAAGACTGACCAGCCAAATCAATGCCGTCGTACCGGTTAGCAAGAACGATCGGACCCTTGAACGATCCGGCCTGCATATCTTTTATGCGGTGGCTAACCGCTTCACTTGTCTCTGGATATTCCGCAGTATCCAACCATCCTTTCGCAACGGTCCCGGACGGCGCCAAAATCGCGACGCCGGCGTAACCGGCAATCCATTTCGCGATCTGTTTAACCATCGGTGTGATAGCGACATTGCCGAGCGGCATCAGCTCGGGCACCAAGATCATGCGCTCGCCTACACCCGCGAGCGATGAAGACTGAATCGGTCTGCCAACTGCAGCAGGGGAGGCACCGAATGTGCGAACAATCTCGCTGTCGTCCGAAATCGTAGCAGACATGTAGATCCGGCGTTTAGCGTCATCGAACGTCGGAAGAAGATCAACCGGCGGAAAGGTGGGGGTGATCGTCACCGATTTGCGGCTGAAGAGGCAGTGGCACATGGCCAGATTGTCACGTAGGAGAGGCCATATGTAGGGATCGACGCCCTCGACATGCTGTGAAAGAAATTCCCGAACTTCGGGGACCTTGGACAGCCAAGCCCAGCTGGGGACCTCGATCACGCCGAAGTCCTTCCCCCTCGTGATGTCAGCAAAGGCGCCGCCTCGTCCGACCTCGTCGAACGCGCCCCTGAAACGATCCGCCATCTCCTGATAGACCTCGAGGTGGTCTTTCGATGTGATCGTCAGGCTGAATGCTTTACGAACAGAGGAAAGCGCGACGTGCGCGTCGTCTAAGATGATGCCTCCGACTTTCACTGCCGGTTTGGCGGAACCTCGAACACCAAATTTGCTGCGACCACTGAAAAGGCTCTCGTAGGCCCCCACGAGAACGGCGTTACCATCAAGAAACTCGGAGGCTAAAGGCTGCCCCCTCGTGTAGGGCACCGCGCGGATTCCATATTCAGTCGCTTTGGCAATAACCTGTTCGACGAGCTGGGTAGTTGGTGCGAGATAAAGAACGGGTTCACCGAGTTCATTCATGGTTGATTGTGCCATGAGAAGCGCAACCAGGGTCTTTCCTCCCCCCGTATGCAGTTTTACAACGACATCCTTGTCGTTTCTCCGGGATGGATACCAAGCATCGAGAGCTTCGGCTTGGCTAACATAAAGGTCATTGATCCCGACGGCTTTCGGCAGGGAATGAAAGATATCTCGTGGGGCGACGGGCTTCGGCTTTGCCTTGTCCTCGCGAAGCTTTTTGAAATCGACCACCTCTTGCCCCCCATTTTACCGACAGTTCTGCTTTAACAGATGTATGCCCAAGAGAGAGGCATTGAAAATACCTACTACTTAGAAAGACGTGTTGCAGGTTATTTTTTCGGCGGGCGTTACTGACGCCTAACGATATGGCAGGAGCAGGATGACAAACCATGTTTTCTGCATCCACTAATTCACAGACGTCCAAGGTTGAAAGTCAGAAATCAATTCTGTCCTCTCGCATTTCACCACCAAGGCCAAATAAATACATGGAGCCATAAAATGACAACAGATCGCTCCGCGGCGCACCGTCGATTCGTTGTGTTAGCGCCTCGGCCACCACGCCGACGTGCTTTACGAGTGCGTCCAGATGTTGCTTTGTTGGTTGGTTCCTATCTCCAAGCGCTGCCTTCAGCGCATACAGCCGTTCAAGCGGCGCTGGATGGGTCTCGGATACCGAAAACCGAGGTATGTCGAGAAATCGGGAGCCCAAAAGTTCAATTAAGTGGAGGAAGAGAAATATGTGATAGGCGCCGTTGGAAAGGCGGAGTTTTGCATCTTTATCCGACCCGATGGCTGTAATCGCGTGGAGGTCAGCACTGAATTCTAGATCGTGGTTATAGGTTTTTAGATCCTCCAGATTTTCGGTCGAAGATGCTTCTTCCATATGACCTAGAAGCAAATGACTAAACTCATGCCCGAATGTGAATTCGAGCATGTCGTCTACATCGCGCTTGATAGCAGCGTCCACACTCGCTGGAAGTTTAGCTCGCGGATCGATGTCAAAGTCCTGGGCTTCTGACCCTATCATCGTCCGCAGGGCGATTAAGGCTGCATCAATCCGGTCGCCCATCGGAAATTCATAGTGTGCGCCATGAAAACATACAGTCATGAAATAGAGGAAGTAGCGCAACGCTTCGGAGACGATGATCACCTCGCCTACCAGGGACTTTAAGCAAGCGGCGTTCACTTCCAGGGTTGGGACGTAGCCATAGGGGATTGAGCGAGCGGATTTTCGTAAGGCCTTCGGCAGTCGCTCAAGATAGCGTCTCGGAGCCAAATTGACGGTTTCGTAGTAGGATGTCAGAGTCCAAGGGCGACCGTTCTGCTGAAATGCACGCTTCCGGTGGGCAAGCACCCTCGTAACTCGAGGAGAATCGGCAACGGAGTTAGCCCGAATTCGCAGCAAGTAGTCATGCGCGCTTCTCAACGACCTCAGCCGGAGAATCTCATTCTTAGAGCAGAAGGGCGCATAAACCAGTTCTTCATTGCTGAGATCTGGATCGAGTGGTTCGATCCCTGTGACGTAGAACTCGCCACGTTCATCGCCGATGAAGAAACCATTCGCGGCGCGGCGCGCCCCGGGAAATTCCTTCAGCCATTTCTGTATTTCGTGCTCTTCCATTGCGAAACGACAACCCTCGTGCCAAGTAGAAAAATACGCAAACTAAAAAGTCCGATAGTAATACGCGAATAAGCCTAACTGCCCGTCTGTAAATCAGGTCGATAAAAAGAGGGTAAGTTCGCCATCAAATCTCTAAGGGCCTCAGTGCTGGCCGCTCCCGAATCTGAGGGCAACAATCTGGACAAATCGGACAATCCGCATTATCTTGGCTGTAGTCAAGAAGGAAGACGAAGATGGTTGCTGTCACCCGTAAATCGCAGATGCGCGCAAAGCTAGAAGTCAATCCGGCTGCGGTAGCCGATGTTCTCAAGGTTTTGGCCCGACACAATCCAGGCCTTTCAAAGCCGGCGCTTGCAGCGACTGGCAAGGTCATGGCCGTGGTCTCTGCGGTGGCAGCGCGCCTTTCTGTCGAGCAACAGCATCGGATTGCCGACGATGAAACGGAACTCGCCCATATTGTGGAAGCCGCCGTCGCCGAACTGGCTGCGAAGCCAGGTCATGTACTCGCGGAGGTATCGGTCGAAAAGCCTGTGGAGGTCAGCCGAGGTGCTGGTCTGGGGCAATCGGTAGACATGGAGGAAGGGCGCCGCAGGCTCGACGAATTTGCGACGCCAACCCGCATCGAAGACTGGGCCGGTCCGGTCGCTGGTCCGGGCGATATCGAGAAGAAGTTCGGCACGAAGCGATCGACCTTGCACGACTGGCACAAGCGCGGAGCTGTCGTCGGTCTGCTCAAGGGCGAGCGAAAGCATGTCTTTCCCCTGGCTCAGTTTGTCGATGGCCGGCCGGTCGAGGGCATGCCTCAGGTCACCAAAATCATCCGCAATCCGCGTGTGGCGTGGCAATGGCTGATCCAGCCGAAGCCGAGCATTGGCGGAACGCCGCTCGACAATCTCAAAATGGGCAATCTAGACGAAGTTCTGGATGCGGCCGAGCGCGATTTTGGTTGAGCTGAATCGTGAAACTTGATCCCCAAACGGTTCGGGAGCTCGCGCTTGCCTTTCTCCCGCAATCTTATGTCCGCATTATACCTGTAGCCCACATGTCGACCCCGCTTGGCATGGGTTTCGGCCAATCGCGATTCTCGAGCCCCAACCAGATGTTCCGACTGCTTTATGCCGCATATGATCTCGCGACCGCGATTGCGGAGACGATTGTGCGCGACCGCTTCGAGGGGACCCAGGAGCGAGTGCTGGATGAGAGCGAAATCGAGGACTGGTCGGTCACTGAGGTGACGGCCACGGATGCTCTCATTCTTCTCGACCTGCGCACGACCGGCCTCCTGAGGTTGGGCGTCAGCACGGACGCAGCCCGGGGCAAGGAACATCAGGAAGGGCAGAGACTGAGCGAGTCGATCTTTCGATCCTATGCTGTCGATGGATTGCTCTATTCCTCACGCCTCACGGCGGCAGATTGCGTGGCGGTCTACGATCGGGCTGTCGCTGCGAAACTTGTCGCCTCTCCGGCGGTCGAGCTGGTTCGTCAAGCCGACTTGATAGCCGCCCTGCGGTTTATCGGGGTGTCGATCCGGGCCGGGCGATAAGCATGTCCGTTACAGTCACTTCCGCAAACTTCTCTGGGCGATTTACGGCGTTGAATGGCACGAAAACGTTGCCAGCGACACATGCCGACATCATCCGCTCGTTGCTGACCGTCGGCTATCCCAGCCGTCGAGCCGCTGTCCGCACCGTTGGCCCCTGGCGGGAGAAAATGCTGGTCGCGATGGCGACGGGCTATCTGGATGCCTCCTTGAACACGACGGCCTATTTTCGGAGTTTGGAGCAGTCGGAGAAGGTGGGGGTTTCGTTCCTTTTCGGCGAGGCGTTCACGCACTGGTATGCTCAGAGTCAGATGAGCGTGCAGTATCTCGTGCATGTCGCCGGCCTTGCCTCCTGTCGATGGGGATCCCCAACGGCTCCGGTCGCGCCGAAAGCTGGCGCAGCGCCTCCTCCTCCAAAATCGCGTCCCGATTTTATCGGCATCAAGCGAAGGGAACGCCATGTGTTCGAGAGCAAGGGTCGCATCCGAGCGCCAGCCGCAAGCACCGTTGCGAAGGCACTGGGGCAGGTTTCGGCGCTTCACACGGTCAACGGACGGGCGCCGACCACGCGCTGTGCAAACTTCTTCATGTTCAAGGCCGGTGGTGCAGAGGGCAGAGTGCTGGATCCCCCGGCAAAGGGTGACGGCATCACCGTGACGTTTGATCTCTTCGAAGCGATTACACGAGCTTACTCGATTATCCTCGATCAGCCGGTACTTGATCTATCCGATCAGGTTGGTGCGGGTTATGTCGGCCGCGAGATCGATGATGGTGTGTTCCTGGGTATCGACAAGGAAATCCTTGCCTTGGTACAAGAGCGGCCCCCGACCGAAGCAACGCGTCGCAGGCGTGTCGCCCAGGTCTTCTCTGCCCTTGAAGATCGGTCGCAGACCTATGCGGGCCGGCAGGATAGAAGTGTTTCGTCCGGTCTTGACGGGGTCCTGCTTCTTGACCGCCGTTCGCCGCGCGCCCTTCGACGCTTCCGGACGCAGGGTTAAATGGCCGACTTTATGTCGGTGTGTTGGTTTCACCTTCTGACCAGCAAATCATGTGATTTACTACAACCCTATAATTCCATCAGAGATGCTGGCTCCATGACGACCCTTCTCGGCCTCACCTATATCTCAAATGAAAAAGTGCCGCTCGCGGACCTGGACGACTATGTAACCGTCCAAGTGCCGAGTGCTGGGTTTGATCAGCACCTCGGAAATTATGCACCGTGGTTTTGGTCGATCGATAGGAGAGGGGGCGGCGGCGTGGATTTCAAGCAAGGGAAATATGACTATTGGGTGCGCCGGATCGGTTCCAACCAACCAATAGGTTTTCCGGTGCTGTCACCGACCTCAAAAGAGGAGGGCTGGATCTCAGTCATGGACGGCCGACATCGCATAATGGCAATTGTCGATAGCGGTAGGCAGGCCTTTGCAGCGAGACTTCCCAGATTATTGCTGGGAACGGCGCAAATGACAATTCCAGGCCTCGAAATCTTTGATCTGTAGACTACAGACGGCGCCGAGGTGCCCCCTGTCAGACTCCTGCGTCGACGACCATCGAAGTCGGGAAGCCACCATGAGGCTTCGTAATGAACGCCAGGCGCGCTTTGCGGAGTGGCCACGTCTTATCTCGCCACCAGTAAAACTCCAGATGCGATCTGCCCTGCGCGCGGATTTCCGACTCGATATCGCGGCTCTCACGTGAACCCGGGACAGCAAGAAAAGTTCCCGTCACGATGCAACGGGTGCTGCCCCTTACAGTGGCCTCGGTGTCGAAGACGGCGTCGCTGATGCAAACGCCCATGAAATCCCTGCTGCGCTGGCCTTTAGGGGTCTCAATGATGAGATCACCAGACGTGCGGTCAAAGTAGATTTTCACTCGGCTGCCGATCTCAGGTGGCTGACGAGAGACGTGCGGTATATCCATTTTCTACTCCTCTGGAGACTGCGTTGGCACCTGTGGGACGGTCGCAAACACACCCGGGGAGCTGTCTTGCACCGCCGGTAGGTCGAAGCGCGGATCGGTGAGATCGAGCGCGCCAGACCGCATCAGAGACTTCTCGAGCCCGATCGAATATCCATTTATAGGCCTGTGGCGTGAGCTCCATATGCGGTTTTCTCATGATGGCGCGCCGCGGATTGAGATTGCCGCCACTGCCGGCGTTCAGATTGCGTTGAGTTGGCGCAAAAGAATCCGGACCAAGTTCGATCATCATATCGACCATGGACACGTCTGCCGAAAGAGGTCCGTTAATGACACATTGGCCCGAGCGATACCTGAAACCACTCCCTAAGTGCGACGATGTCAGCTCTTGTTTCTAACCCAATAGCGCAGGCAAAGTGATAGGCATCTCCGGCAAGCTCCCCGGAAAAAGGCGCTATCAGCAAGCCCGCAGCAAGCGCATCCGCTACCAGAACCCGGCTGGCTATGACCACGCCTTGTCCCGCGATAGCCGCCTGGACGGCTAGCATGCTATCGGGAAAGCGGGGTCCGACACTGGTGTCGACGTCGGCCACACCGGCCTGCGCGCACCAGCGCAACCAGTCTGGTTCCGGCGAGGGCCGGTTTCGTCCGTCGATATGAATCAGTATAGCGCGCCGCAGATCATCAAGGTGGGACAGACCGAGCCGTGCGCTACAAACGGGTGTCATCACGTCACGGCAAAGGTAGGTACTGACCACGCCGGGGAAGGGACCACGCCCGTAACGTATTGCAGTCTCGACACCACCCGCCCGCAAGTCCTCGACGGAGTTCGAAGTATGCAGCCGGAGATCGATCATCGGAACAGCCTGGCGGAGCGTGTCCATCCGCGGCACCAGCCAGTGGCTGAGAAAAGCAGTGGTGGATGAGAGGGTGACTGTCGTCGGGGTCGTATCTGCCAGCAGTCGCGTGACTGCTCTTTCGATTTCGCCGAAACCAGAGGCCGTCGCCTCGTACAGGGTCTTGCCCTGCGGCGTTAACGTCACCGCTCTCGGCGACCGGTCCAGGACGCGCAGGCCCATATGGGCTTCGAGTTGCTTGATCTGATGGCTGATGGCCGTCGGCGTCACCGAGAGTTCTTCAGCCGCCGCCTTGAAACTCGCCCGCCGTGCAGCGGCTTCGAAAGCGCGAAGGGCGGACAATGGCGGCAAGCGAGAGCGACTCATGCTGAATCCAGTTCACCTTGAAGCTGAGTAATTTGACTTTTTCTATTTGTATAAGCGGCTGTACAGTGCTGATCGTCAAACCCTATCAAAATAAACTCATTCAAGGCAGCAGGAAAAATGGTCGAACTGGTCGCAGGTCTCATTGATGTCTTCGCAGATGCGCCATTGACCGGCAATCCGCTCGCGGTGGTGCAGGACGCCGACGACCTTACCGATGATGCGATGCGGCGGATCGCCGGTGAATTCAATCAGGCCGAGACCACCTTCATACTTCGGAGCGCACGTGCCGATTGGAAACTGCGGTCGTTCACCGCCAGCGGCGCGGAAGTATTCGGTGCGGGCCACAACGCCCTCGGTGCGTGGCTTTGGCTAGGAGAACATGGAAATCTCGGTTCGCTGACGACCGCCCGAACCCTTCAGCAGGAGATCGGTCAGGATGTTCTTCCGATCGAGCTCGAATTGATCGCCGGCCGCGTCCACGGCCGCATGCTCCAGGCGCCGCTGCGCTTGTCGGACGCGCTCAGTGATGTCGCGCCTCTCGCCGACGCTCTTGGCCTCGGTCTGGGCGACATTCTGTCAGAACCGGCGCCACGTCCCGCCGACACCGGTGCGGCTCATCTGATGGTGCGCGTTCGCAATGCCGGCACGGTTGACGAGGCGCGACCCGATGCCGGCAAGCTGCTCGCCGTTCTGAGAAAGACGGCGGCGGAAGGGTGTTATGTCTATGCGTTCGATGCCGGAGCATCGAACACTGCCTACGCCCGGTTCTTCAATCCAACTGTTGGTCTGTGGGAGGATTCGGCGACCGGAACCGCCGCTGGCCCGCTGGCGGCGTATCTTGCAGCTACGGGAAACCTCAGGAACAACGAATTGGTGATCGAACAAGGTACCAAGATGGGCCGCCGCAGCATTCTGCATATCCGGCTGAAGCCCGAACCGGAACTCTCCGGGACAGGCATTGTCGTGTTGAGAGGCGTGATCCGGCTTTAATGCTTGCACCCGGTCCTGCGCACGTACCGATCCTTCAAACTTCAGCAAGCCGGCGCTGCGACGTCTCTTGGTTCTGGGGCGACGACTTTATCGTGCTGCCGCCCTTCATGCGAGCCAACGGCGCTCTCTTCCTCGAACACGTGATGCCAATTCTTTAGGATCGCGGCATTTTCCATAACGACTGTACCGGCGGCCCCGACGCGAGACTTTTGCCCTGCCGCTCCCCAAAGCCAGTACGTGATGGCCCGCGGCAAAAATTTTGCATTTGAATGACTTAGAAACTCACTTTGCTTCCTCGCGCCCATAAAAGAGAACAAGATTTCATGACTTTATACATAGATTTTATAGACTGGCAGTCTCAGGCTCGTTTCAAGTCCATACCGTAAGGCACGCGGAAAACGAGGTTCATCCTACAATTGCGACGAGGAGGTTGGATGACAGCCAACGGTCTGTCCATTCTGGTGCGTTCAATTCGAGAGACGCCCCTCGGCTCTCATTTCCTGGATGCCAAACGCAACGTCGTGGCAGCCGGGAGGACGGAGGAATCGTGAGTAAGCAAGCTGTCTCTACCACCATTGGTCATTCAGTTCCGTCGTATCGCCCGTTAGCGCTCCTCTCTGCGTTCGCCGTTCGAGTGGGGCCGCTTGTGGCGCTCGTCACCGTTTGGCAGGTGGCATGTGATTTTGGAGCCGTGCGACCCGTGTTGCTGCCGGCCCCATCAACCATCGTTCGCACCATATGGAACATGACATTGAGTGGGGAGCTTGCCGAGCATGTGGCGGTAAGCAGCGCCCGTGTGCTCCAAGGGTTCGGCATCGCCGCTGTGCTCGCCCTCGCGCTTGGCATCGTTATGGGGCTCATCGGGCCCTTGAACCGGCTGGCTGATCTAATGGTGCAGGTGTTAAAACCCATCCCGCCTATTGCCTGGATCCCGCTGTCCATCCTGTGGTTCGGTATTGGGGAGGAGGCCAAAATTTTCATCATCGTCCTCGGCGCCTTTTTTCCCATTTTAGTAAGCACTCTTGACGCTGTCCATCAGACTGATGTCCGCTATGTGGAACTAGCTCGGGTGCTGGAAGTGCCACGGCTCAACTTCATCCGTCAGGTGATGATCCCCGGCGCCCTGCCGCAGATCATGTCGGGGCTCAGGCTCGGCATCACCATGTCTTGGATGTGTGTTGTGGCAGCCGAGCTGATCGCAGCTTCGAGTGGCATCGGATTCCTCATCATGGACGGCCGCGTAATGTCGAATGCCAGCGTTGTGCTTGCGGGAATGATTACCCTCGGCGTCCTTGGCAAGCTGACCGACGATGCCTTACGCTTCGCTGAGCGACGTCTGGTGCGCTGGCGCGCCGGCTTTAGCGGGTTATGAGGGGTGATATGACCGCTGCCGCATTCCCTGCAACACCCCCCGCCGCTACCGATCATACGCTGCTGGTCCAGGGCGTCTCCAAAAGCTTCAGTCGGCCTGACGGGTCGGAAGTGCGTGCTCTGGACCATGTGGATCTCGTTGTACGGGACGGCAGCGTCACCTGCATCATCGGTGCAAGCGGCTGCGGCAAGAGTACCCTGTTGCGCATCGTCGCTGGCTTGGAACCACAGTTCGGCGGGACGGTGCTGCTGGGCGGTCGGCCGCTGAAGGGACCGGGCCTTGACCGAGGCATCGTGTTCCAGGACCACCGCCTCGTTCCCTGGATGACGGTGGAGGCTAACATCGCCTTCAGTCTCCACCGTTTGCCCAAGGCGGAGCAGCGGCGAGTCGTGACTGAGAAGTTGAAGCTGGTGGGCCTTGAAGGATTTGGGCGGTCCTATCCGCACCAACTGTCCGGTGGTATGGCGCAGCGCGTCGCCATCGCGCGCGCGCTTGCGCACCAGCCGGAGTTACTGCTGCTGGACGAGCCCTTCGGTGCGCTCGATGCGCTGACCCGCCTCCAGATGCAGGACGAGGTGCTGCGCATCCGCCATACTGACAATCTGACCACCGTGCTCATCACTCATGACATCGAGGAGGCCATCTATCTCGCAGACGAGATCGTGGTGTTCTCTGATCGTCCCGGCCGTGTACGGGCGCGGTTTACCGTGGAGCTGCCCCATCCGCGCGACCGCGGCGATCCCGCCTTCGCCCGTCTGCGCCATGAGTTGCATGCCCAGTTTTTCCACCACCGCAATTAGCTCATTTTGAAAGAAAGTCGTCCAAGATGCTAAAAAAAAACATTGCCAAAACTGCCACTGCCTTGGTCGCCGCCGCACTTCTCTGGGCCGGTTCCGCTGCAGCGGAGACCGTAAACATTGGATTCATGCCGTTCGTGCCTTATTCCGCCATCCTCCTGGCCAAACAAAAAGGTTGGGTAGATGAGGAGTTTACCAAGGCCGGCTTGAAGGACGTGGAGATAAAGTGGCACCAGTTCGCGGGCGGTCCGCC
Source organism: Agrobacterium tumefaciens (assembly GCA_025560025.1). Taxonomy (NCBI): domain Bacteria; kingdom Pseudomonadati; phylum Pseudomonadota; class Alphaproteobacteria; order Hyphomicrobiales; family Rhizobiaceae; genus Agrobacterium; species Agrobacterium tumefaciens. Next base: position 18,508 of record CP048488.1, read on the forward strand.
GGTGAACGAGGCCTTCGCCTCGGGCGCTCTCGACATTGCCGCGCTGGGCGACACGCCCTCCCTCATCGCCTTCGCCAATGGCATCGATACTCGCTTTGTGGGCCTCGCCTGCAAGGGGGCCAAGGCTGAGGCGCTGATAGTGCTCAAGGACAGTTCGGTGAAGACAGTGAAGGACTTGAAGGGCAAGAAGGTCGCTACCCTGCGCGGCGGCAATGTACATGAGCTGCTGGTACTGGTGCTGGCCGAGGCCGGCCTGAAGATTTCCGACGTTGAGTTTCTCAATCTTGGCCTGCAGGACATGGGCATTGCCCTCACCAAGGGCGACGTCGATGCCGTCCTGGTGTGGGAACCGCTACTTACCAAATTGGACAGCGAGGGTGTCTCGCGTACCCTGCGAGACGGCGCCGGCCTGAAGAGTAACCTCAACCCGATAGTCGCCTTAGGCAGCTTCGCCGCCAAGCATCCGGATGTGCTGAAGGCCTATTTGCAGGCGGTAAAGCGCGGGGCCGAGGCATTGCGCTCTGATCCGGCCGGTTCAGCCCAGGTCCTCGCGCCGGTAGTAGGCCTGACGCCAAAGCAGACTGAGCTCGCCTTCTCCCGTTTCGAGTGGAAACCGACCGTAACCGAGGCGGACCAGGCAGAGCTGGCGGATTCCGTGAAGTTCCTCCTGGACAACCACTTCATCAGGCAAACGTTCGAAGTCTCCAGCTTCGCGGATCAGGCCTTTTTCAATTTCTAACGCGAGGCAGAGGATGCCCGAGACCTCGCTCCGAGGCTTTGGCGGCATCCGGAGGATCAGACCCGGAACTATTTCGATCTTGATTTTTCGACCAAAAACGCACGTTCACGCAACTTGGGTCTGGCTCAGCAACACGAACACGCGTTCAACAAAATGAGAAGGGTATGTTGATGGGCGTTCGCCAAGTATTCGGGCTTGGGCTGATGATATCAGACCCAATCACTACGGCAGATCTTGTTACGGTCGCCCGAACGGCTGAGAAGGCGGGATTCACGACACTGACTATCGGGGGCAGGGAAACCATCCTGGATCCAACAACAATCCTGGCCGCGCTGGCGGCCAGGACCGAGCAGATCGGGCTGGTTGCGGCGGTGAACGTCGATACGGCTCTGCCTTATGATTTTGCACGCCGTCTGGCGTCTCTTGATCACCTCTCGAGTGGACGGGCAGGCTGGAAGCCATATTCGACTGCCGATGAGCCTGAAGAAGCCCGGATCGCGGAGTTCGTGCATGCCGTCAGCCACCTCCTGGACAGCTGGGATGACGATGCCGCCCTTTACGACAAGGAGAGTGGAATTTATGTCGACATCAGCAAGGTTCATCGGCTCGATCACATCGGGGAATATTATAGGGTAGCTGGCCCGCTCGATATACCACGCGCCCCTCAAGGTCGACCGGTCCTGGTTCGAGAGGTCCTCGCTGCCGATCTTGCCGAAGGCGCATGGCCCACGGCGGACATCATTGAAATCGTTCCGGTCCCCGGTCAGAGCACGAACAAGCCCCTCGCACCTCGTGCCGAGGGAAATACCACCCTTCTAAGTATCGTTGCAGACACTAACGATCTCGCGTCGATGCATGCACTGCTCAACGATGGGGACGTTGATGGAGCAACTGTCCGTGTAGCGCCACGGATCGATGCCGTCGCGCGGGCAGCGAGAGATATTGGGTTATGGTCAAAGCCGCGCGGAAGCAATTTGCGTGACACGCTTGGGTTATCTCGTCCGGAAAGCCTGTTTGCCCTTAGAAGAAATGGAGTTTCCGCATGACCAGCCGTCCTCTCGCTCTTCTGGTCAATCCCCTGCTGTGCGGCCACCACGAGGCAGCCTGGCGGACGGAACGCGCACAGCCCGAGCGGATTCACAGTCTCGATTACTTCCAGCAACTCGCCCGGACTGCCGAACGTGGACGATTCGACGCCGTGTTCATGGCCGACTTTTTCATCTTCAATCCTGCGGTCATGTACAGCCCGCGTTGGGAAGTCGAGCCCGTCACGCTCTTGTCTGCGGTCGCTCAAGCAACCGAGAATCTCGGTTTCATCGCCACGGGCTCGGCGATCTTCTCCGATCCGGTTGAGATCGCCCGGGTCTTTTCGACCTTCGACCATGCCACGGGAGGCCGCGCTGCCTGGAACATCGTGACCTCGGGCGAGCCAGCGGCCGGTGCCAACTACGGCCTCGATAAGCCGATCCCCCATGCCGAGCGCTATGAATTGGGCGCGCGCAACACAGAACAGGTGCTCGCATACTGGGACGGCGCACCGGTCCCCGACGATGTTGCACCGATTGCCCGTCCGGTCCAGGGCCGCCCGGTTCTGGTGCAGGCCGGGTCTTCCGCCACGGGGCGAGATTTCGCGGCCCGTTTCGCCGAACTGGTGTTTAGCGCCCAATGGAATTTCGAAGCTGGCAGGGACTTCAGAAATGACCTTAGGCGCCGCGCCGTGACGCATGGCCGAAACCCCGATGATGTGCGTCTTATCCTGGGCCTCAGCTTTGTCATCGGCTCCACCGAGGCAGAGGCCCGCAGCAAGAAGAAGGCGCTTGACGACCTGATCCTGCCACACGCCTCTCATAGCTGGCTACAGAGTTTCGGTATCGACCTGACCGCGTTCGATTTCGACGAGCCCCTGCCGCGGACACTCGGGAACATCGATCTGTATGAGGGCATCAAGAGCCGCTTTTCGGTCATTTCATCCCTGGTTGACAGCACATCGCCACTAACCATCCGGCAACTGGCCAGCGCCTTGGCCGGAAGCCGCGGCCATCATCTTGTTATCGGCACGCCGGAACAAATCGCTGATGCGGCAGAAACCTGGTTTCTGGGAGGGGCGACGGACGGATTTATGGTGATGCCCCATGAATTGCCTGCGGAATTCGAGTTGTTTGTGGACGAGGTCATCCCGATCCTGCGTCGTCGAGGCCTCGTGGATCGCGATTATCGTGGACATACGCTTCGCGAGAACCTTGGGCTGCCCATCAGCCCGTCCGCGCCGTCATGGGCATTCCAGACATGAATATCGAACAGGGTTCCACCGGACAGCGGCGGCAAGATAGCTGTCGCAATTCCGAGCATGTTCGGGATACGCACGTCTTTAAAGACCTGTCCGTCGATTACGGACTTGCAAGCGGCGTGCAGGGCCCGCGTTCGCATCCCATGATGGTGGGCCTGTCATGACATATCCTTCGCAAATCCCCAACATCTCGAAGCTGTTTGACCTTTCCGGTCGGAGGGCCGTCATCACGGGCGGCGCTCGGGGGATCGGGCGCGCTATCGCTGACGGCTTCTTAGAAGTGGGAGCTGATGTCGTCTGCATCGACCGTGGATGGGAAAGCTCTGACCTCCCGGCCGATAACCGGCAGATTGTCACGGCCGATCTTAGCGACCGCAGCGACCTGAAGCGCGGATTCGATGAAGCTGTGGAGCGACTGGGGGGCCAGATCGATGTCCTTGTCAACAACGCAGGCATCTGGGACGACACGCCGTCGCTCCATATGGAGCTTGAGATGTGGGACAGGATCATCGAGGTCAATCTGACTGCGGCCTTCGCGCTGAGCAGGCATGCAGCCAGGCTGATGCTTCCCCGAGGCCGCGGACGAATAATAAACATTGGCTCCATCCGCAGTCTGAGGGGAGGCCACAATGCGGCTGCCTATGCAGCCAGCAAGGGAGGGATCGCCTTGCTCACTCAGACCTTGTCGAATGAATGGGCACCTTCAGGACTAAGGGTCAATGCCATAGCGCCCGGCGCTATGGTCACCGTCCTGACTGAAAAGCTGCGCCACGATCCTGAAGTGGTCACCCGCTTCATCGAGCGCATCCCTGCCAGAAGATGGGGATCGCCCGCCGATGTGGCGGGCCTGGCGATCTTCCTGGCCAGCGACGCCTCCGATTATGTCACTGGTGCAATCATCCCCTGCGACGGGGGGTTCCTTGCCGGTTAATCGAGCGAAACACGTTTTTCTGGAAAAGCAGAGACCGGACCAAAGGAAAACAGGAACTGATGAAGTGGTCTCAATCCACGCAGCGCTGGCTCGTTCGAGGCGAAACGGTTCAACAGGAACGCCGGTAAAGTTTCATTCTCAACACGTGGGAAGAAAATCTTGAAGCAAGTAGAAGCTGATGAATTCGATTTCATCGTCGTCGGAGGAGGATCCGCTGGCGCTGCCGTCGCTGCAAGATTGGCTGAGCGTGCGGACTTGCGGGTTCTGCTCCTGGAAGCTGGTCGACAGCAGTCCGGCATCCGGTTCCGGCTGCCGATATTGACTCCGTTCGCGCTTGCGAAAGAGGATGCAGTCTGGAACTTCACGACATTGCCTGAACCCGGCCTCAATGGCAGGGAACTTGTCTGGCCGCGCGGCAGGGGACTTGGGGGTTCCTCTCTCATCAATGGCATGCTCTGGGTACGGGGAGACCCGGTGGAGTATGACCTCTGGGCTGCCTCAGGCTGTACCGGCTGGTCTTATGGCGATCTGCTGGATTTCTTCAAGCGCAGCGAAACATACATTCCCGGTGATCCGGCGAGCAGAGGGCAGCGCGGGGCTGTGACGGTTACCAGGCACCGTCCAGCAGATCCTCTCTCTGATGCCTTCCTGAAGGCTTGCGGTAACATGCAGGTATCACAGCAGGATGATTACAATGCGGGTATTTCGGAAGGCGCAGGCTATCTCCAGTTCAACCAGCGCCGGGGATTGCGTCATGGCACAGACCGTGCCTATCTCTCGCCCGCCAGCAGGTGTGCTAACCTGACCATTCGCGAAGGCGCTGTTGCAAACCGCATCCTCTTCGAAGGGAAGAGAGCGATCGGGGTGGAGTATCGCGCGGCTGATGGCCTGAGATGTGCCATCGCACGGCGGGAGGTCGTTCTATCCTGCGGCACCGTCCAATCCCCGAAGCTGCTTGAGCTTTCGGGTATAGGGGACGGTGAGGTGCTTGGCCGGGCAGGTATCGTGCCACTGGTGCACCTCCCGGGCGTCGGAGAAAATCTGCGCGATCACCTTAATGTGCGCGTCGGATTTCGTACCCGTTTCCGCGGCACCCTGAATGATGTCCAACACAGCTACGTCTGGAAGGTACGCGCCATGCTTTGCTGGCTTGCGCGAGGCGGCGGTCCCCTATCTACCATAGGGGCGACAGCCCATGCATTTGTGAGAACCCGGTCGGACCTCGAACGGGCGGACGTGAAAATCCAGATGCTGCATTTCAGTGCACCCCACAATACCGGAAATATCAGCGGACGTCTGGATGAGTTTCCCGGCTTCAGCATCTCGACGTTCGTCCTGAGGCCGAATTCGACGGGTTCCAGCCACATCCGGTCGGGCGCCGCCGCGGAGCCGCCGGCGATCGTTGCGAACTACCTTTCACACGAGGAGGATCTCCGCTCGATGCTCGGTGCCTTTCGATTCATCAACAGAATTGCCTCGGATTCGGTCTTTGATGATCTTATGGTCTCACGGGACAACGACCTCGCGGGTCTGCAGAGCGATCAGGACATCCTGGAATGGGCAAAAACAACCGGTCTGACGTCCTACCATCCCATCGGAACGTGCAAGATGGGTACGGATTCCGCAAGCGTCGTCGATCCGAGACTGAGAGTGATCGGTGTTGACGGACTGAGAGTCGTTGATGCGTCCGTCATGCCGACAATGCCATCCTCCAACACGCACGGACCCACCGTCATGATTGGGGAGAAGGGGGCGGCAATGATCCTGGAGGATAGTTTGTCGTGATAGTCGTTCGACATTGACAGGTTCAGCGTCTGTGGGTGCCGCCCAAATTCAGAAGGAGAATATTTTGATCCGAGACCTGGACCTGGTTCGCAATGACTTTTCTGTTTGATTAGGGATGATTGGTAACGTTCTGCCTAATTTCCTGCAATGCGTGTTAGCCATGCATCCAGGAGGCGTGCGATCGTCTCGGGTTGCTCTTCTTGTACGAAATGGATCCCAGCGCCTGCTGCTTCTATTTCCAAATTACGGATGGTAACCTGACTCCACTTCAATATGGCATCGGTGAGTAGAAAACCAGGTTTGAATGTCAGCAGTAGCTTGGGAGTATCGCTCGTATTGAGCCAGTTTACCGCCTGTTCCAGGAATGCCACAGTGCTTGCTGGCTCGCCATCCACAGGAAGATTGCGTGGTCCTGCGAGTATCGCCTTGCGCGAGTGCGGCGTCGGAAACGGCGTTTGGTATTGCCTTAGGTCCTCCGGCGCCAAAGGGGTAAGGAAAAACCAGGGGAAAAGCTCAGTCAGGAAGCGGTTTTCCTGCTGAACGAAGATTTCACCTTCGCCCGGTTGGCGCAGCTTCGCCCGGCGGGTGACGAATTCCGGTGACAGATCCACCGAATCAATGTTCCGTAACACTGGCTCGAAAAAGGCCACGGCTCGGACGCGGTCTGGATTCCGGCTGGCCCAGTTTAGTCCAAACGCTGCGCCATAATCCTGCAGAACCAGCGTCACATTCCTTAGGTCGAGGGCGTCGAACCAAGCGTCAACGTAACGCTGCTGATTCTCCAATGTGTATTCGATATCAGGCTTGCTAGATTGGCCGTACCCGATCAGATCGACGGCCAATAGCCGACCGTGTCCATGGAGACGGCGGAATATGTGGCGCCACAGATAGGAACTCGTGGGATTGCCGTGGAGAAAGACGATTGGCGCACCTGAACCATGTTCAACCGTGTGGATTTGCAGGCCGAATGCCGGCACATCATACGCTTTCGCGCCGTCACCAAAGGCGGAATGTGGTGATTTCTCAGTCATGTGACGGTGTTCCTTCAAGCCGAAACGAAGAACTGAGGGTCGGGAAGCACGTTCAATGCTATGGTCAAACGATTGCCGTAGGAGAAGAAAGCAGAGACTTCCAGCACCTCCAGAATCGCGGGTTCGCTGAAGCCAATCGCTCGGAGCCGGGCGAAGTCGTCACTGCCCACACTATGGGGCGTAGCGGCCAGCTTCTGCGCCAAATCGGCCAGCGCTCGCTCGCGTGGTGCCAACGTCACATCATTATGGTTTCGAGCAATCCGGTCCGCCAACACACGATCTCCAAGGGCGGCTGCCAACGCCGGGCGGTGGTTGAACACGCAATAGCTGCAGCCTGTCGCTACAGACGTCACGACTGCGATCAACTCACGCTCGGATGCGCTGAGATGGCTGTTGCTCTGGTCGAACAGGTGCTCATAGAAGGCCATAATACGCAGAGCGGTACCCGGATTGGCAGACAGCGCCGTCAGGAAATTCGGGACAAAACCGAACTTCTTTCGAATCCTCATATGGATGTCGCGCAATTTCTGGGGCAGTTCGTCCTCTGTCGGAACGCGAAGACGCGAAATGGGCTCTTCCAACTGCCCGGTCGATACGGGAGATGAAGTGACGGAATGGGGCGCTGTTGCCTGGCTCATAATGGAAAGTCTCCCGATTGTGGGGTTGAAGTCGAGATCGCTGTTAAAATCCCTTTGCGGCGACTACGTCCCCGATCGCCACGATGCGTCGAGTAGCAATGAGTCCGCCACGCCAACGAATCTTGCAAAGATCGCCATGTCATTCGGCGGCTTGCGCTGCCGGAGGAAAGACGCCGAGATGGATCTGGCCAATGAGGTCGTGGGTCGCGTCGCTGTTCGGCGGATGGAAGGGGCCGGAACGGACGTCGCGCGTCAGCCGCTCCAGTTCGTTTCGACGGAGCAACGAGCTAGCGCCGGCAACCTTGCTGGCGCGATCAACGATCCGGAGTGCCCCATCGACAGCGTGCTGTTTGGCGCCAAGCAATTTGGTTGGCCAGAGTAGCCCGTGATCCACGCCCTCGGTCCATTCCGCCGCTACGCGGCTGAGAAAAGCCCAAATACTATCGAGTTCTATAGAAGCCTTGGCGATTTCGACCTGTGTTTGCGGATGATGGGCATAGGTCCGACCGGAGAGTGCCGGAGAAACGCGGGATTTAGCCGTTTCCACCGCGATGTCGAACGCGCGATTGGCAATGCCGTAGTACACAGCACCGATCGGAAGAACAGCCGAAGCAATGATGCCGTCAACAAAAGGATCGTTCGGCGGGCCGGCTGGAAGCACGCGCGTTACATAAGGTTTTGCCGCGATCACTCCCTCCAGGATTGTATCATCACTCCGCGTCGCGCGCACGCCATGCGAATCCCAGGTTTCTCGTGTGTGGTGCCCGGGATCCTGCCGGCGAATAAAAGCATGGACAATTTTTGGTGTGGCTGGATCGCTTGCATCGAGTGCATGGATTCCGAGCCAGTCCCAGACGGGTGAAAGAGAGGTAAAAATCTTCCGTCCGTGAAAGCGGTAGCCACCGTCGGCGAGTGGTTCGGCCACCACGTTGGAGCCTGCGAGGCCAAGATCGTTGCCTGGCTCGCCATGGCCGGCTGCAAAGATCCGACCCGCTGCCGCCTCTTCGAGGATCCAGTCGGTTGAGTGATCGCCACGGCGCCAGAGATAAGCAGCAGTACCGATCCAATAGAGGTGCATGTTGATTGCCAGTGCCGTGGCGGGTGCATGATAAGAAAGCCGCGCCTGTTCGGCCAGTACCTGTGACAGGGTCAGCCCCCGGCCCCCGAATTCCACCGGCAGTGCTGCCTGTAGGTACCCGACTGCTTTGAGATCGGCGAGATCCTCAAAAAAGAAGCGGTTTTCCCGGTCATAATCCGCAGCGCGACTTTGAAAAGTGTGAAGCAAGACTTCATCAAGGAGATGTTGGCCTGCCTCCAATTTTGTATCAAGGGAATAAGTGCCCATACTGATCCTTTAGTCCTCCTTGAGTCTTAAACGGACTATTGGAAAATCGGTTATTATGAGAAGAATTTATCATCCGGAAGGATCCCCAAAGATATAGTGACCCTGTTGGTGTGATTGAACCAGGAAGCTGTTTCAACAGCCTCCAATAATTCTTCATCGGAAAGCTCAAGATCCCTGAGCTTCTCGAAGTCGGCTTGCGAGATAGTTTTGGGGCTTAGAGTCACCTTGACCGCCAAATCAGCTAAAGCCCGCTGTCGCTTTGACAAGTCGGCGAGATGGTAGTCGAGCGCGACCCGACGAGCAAAACCCGGATCATTGAGCAGGTCGCCAAAGGCGCGCGTGTGATGAATCTCGCAAACGCCACATCCGTTCGTCGCTGAGACAACCACGGCGATTAACTCGCGATCCTGTAGCGGCAACCGCCTGCCCGTCGCCGCGAACAGATGCTCGAAATGACCGGTGAAGCGGCGAGCTGTGTCAGGATTGAGCGAAAGCGCCCGAACCCAGTTCTCATGGTGGTGACGATCAACTAAAGCCTGAATATCTTCAGGCAGTTCGGATTCGTCCGGAATGCGCAAACGGGAAATCCGCTGGCTCCGAGCCAGCCCGTCGATCGTTGTCATGCCATTCTCCGTCGATATTGAGGGGGCGACTGAATAAACGGAAGTCAGTTCTCTATTAATATTGTCTATTAAAAATATAGACGAACTAGACGAATCTAATTTCGCACGCGTGGGGAGAAAAACTTTCTCATCGCCGTTGCTTGGGGCACTGTGTCGTCATTTCACGATGTCTTGAAGGCTGACGCGGTCGATCGTCGTGAGCACGGCAATCACAATAACAACGCCCTTGACGATTTCCTGGGTGAACGTGCTGACGCCAGAAACGTTCAGGCCGTTGCTCAGGATAGTGATAAGCGCGACCCCGAGCAGGGTGCGCTGTGCGCCGCCGACCCCGCCTGTAAGTGCCGTGCCGCCAACGACGATTGCAGCGACTGTGTCGAGAAGATACCCGTCCCCGATTGAGGGGGTAGCGGAACCCAAACGCGACAACAGAAAGAACCCACCGATCGCAGCGAGTGTGCTTGAAAGCACAAACGCATAGGTCTTGTAGCGGTTGATAGCGATGCCGCTCAGTTTCGCGACACGCTCGCCAGCCCCTATCGCGACGATGTACCGGCCGAACCGGGTATGGGACGTTGTCAGGCTCAGCACGAGCCAAAGCAGCAGCGAAAGGAGAAGGACGTTGGGCACCCGCGGGATTATCTGCCCGTTGGCGAGCATCGAAAAGTCGTCGTCGTTGACGAACAGGGCAGTGCCATCAAGCACGTGCAGCATGATGCCCGTAAAGATGGAACTGGACGCAAGAGTTGCAATGAACGACGGCAGCCGCAGGACTGTCGAAAGAACGGAATTGAGCAGGCCGGCAGCGATGCCGAAACCGAGCACGGCGAGGAGGGCCGTTGTGTAACCCGTGCCAAATTTCTGCAGGAGAACGGCGCTGATCGCGGAGGCGAGCGCTGCGACAGCAGCAACGGAGAGGTCGATGCTGCCCATTAGCACGATGAAGGTCGCGCCGAGCGAGATCAAGAGCAGTGGCCCGGCCTGGGCTCCCATGACCGTCAGGTTGAGCGGCGACAAGAATGCGGGCTGCTGGAAAGCGAAGTAGCCAATAAGAATGAGAAGCGCCGATGCTGGCAGCCAGGTCGCCCGGTGTTCGCGCGAAACGATGGCCGTTGCAACACGCGCCTTCCAGGTTTCTATTTTGCCCGTTGCCTGCGGAACTTCAATTTCACTAATCTGCTTCGGGATCATAGGAATCTCTTCAAGGCGCAACAATCGGCGTCTTCTCGTTCGAGGCGGGACCAATCATATCGGCGACAAGGGCGTGCTCGGTCGTGAGCGTTTGGCGGTTGTCGATATCGCTGACGATCCGACCATCTCGCATGATCAGTATCCGGTCGCTGAGCGAGATCAGCTCCGGGAGATCATCTGTAACGTAAAGGATCGAGGTGCCATGAGCGGTAAGATCTCGCAAAAGCGCGTAGATTTCACGCTTGGCTCCCACATCCACGCCAGCGGTTGGATTCTCTATCAGAAGCAGCACCGGCTCGCGATGGATCCAGCGCGCCAATGATACCTTCTGCTGATTGCCACCGCTCAGTGTACGCAGGGGTTGACCTGAAACGGCCTTGATCCGCAGGGACACGATCATCTGTCTGGCGACATTTTGCTCACGAGCAGAACGCCAGATGCCGAATGCGTTGGAAAAACCGCGAGCGCCGGCATGACCGCTCGGCAGAGAAATGTTCGATGCGACATCCGCGGTCACGACTACCGCTTCGTTCGACCGATCACCGGGAATGAATGCGATGCCCTTTTGTTTCCGCTGGGCGATAGATCCTGCAAGCGGCATGCCCCCAAGCTCGACCGTGCCGTCCCGATGGGAGGTTACGCCCGCCAGAACGCGCAGAAGTTGCCCCTTGCCCGATCCCAGAAGACCGCCGATACCGACGATCTCGCCCTTTCCGACGTTGAAGGAAATGTCGGTGAGGTGCGTTAAGCGTTGCCCTGCCGACGGTCGGCTGGAACGTGAAAGCCCCTTGACGACAAGAAAGGGCTCTTCATTGAGCGTCGACCTCTTGCCCGGCGTCGTGCTTTCGAAAGCCCGGCCGACCATCAACCGGTGCAATCCGGCCTCATCGAACTGAGAAATCGGCCCTTCTCCGACGATCGCACCATCCTTCAGGACGATCAGCCGATCGCAGACGTCGAAAACTTCCTGCAGGCGATGCGAAACGAAGGCCACGCCCGCGCCTTGCCTGCGAAGCCTGCCCATGCTTTCCAGAAGCCGGACCACCTCGGCACGGCTAAGCCCGGTTGTCGGCTCGTCGAAGAGTACGAAACCGGAGGGCAACCCCAGCACTTTCGGTAACAGAATTGCCCGACAGACCTCCAGCGATTGCCGGGTGGCGAAGTCGTAGTTCAGCATCAGGTGCTTGACGTCGACCGCGATACCCATGGAACGCACGAGGTCGCGGGCAATATCAATCATCTTCGCCTTATTCAGCACCCCAAAGCGCGTGAAACGCTTTTCATGGCCGAGGAAAAGGCTCTCATAGACAGGCAGGGCCCCGATCAGCGCGGGATCCTGAAAGATCCGCCAGATCCCGCGCTGATTGGCCTCGTAATAATTTTCCAGGGCGACCGGCGTGCCGCCGATCGCTACGGTTCCTCTGGATGGTTTCAATGTACCGGAAAGCACGTTAAGAAGCGTCGACTTGCCAGCTCCATTTTCCCCAACGATACCGACAACCTCTCCCGACCGGATCGCGAGGTTTATATCGCGAAGGGCGGGCGAAGGACCAAAGGAATGGGTGAGGCTCTCGACGCTCAGAATGGACATTCTCAGGCCTTGATGCCCTTGAAGCTGAAGTCGTCCAGCTTGAGTTTGTAGGCGCTCTCGTAGCGCTTCGTGACAGCGTCGAACTCGCCCGTTTCGATAGACTTGGCATAGTCTGCCTGAGGTCGGTAATCTGCAGGCTTCTCGATGCCGGTGGCAGTGAAGTAGTCGTCGTACCTGATCGGGGCGAGCGGCGCCTGAGGGTCCCATTTGTCGCCGCTGATGACATGCGACAGCAGCTTCGGATCGAAGGGCAGGTTCGGATTGTCCACGTAGCGCGCCAGAACACCATCAACATTGTCTTTGGTGACGAGAAGCCCATTGAACCCCACGAACCTTTCCGGGGCGGACGCCTCATAGCCGTTCAGAGCATCGAAGAGCCGGGCGACAGCCTGGACACCGTAATAGGCCGGAGACTGGAACGCGGTGGCCGCGACTTTTCCGGCCTTGATTGCCCTGAAGATATCGGTTGCGCCATCCGCTCCAACCGTGAGCACTTCCTCACCGGCCTCGATCTTGAGACCGCGCAGCGCTGCCAGAACCCCGGTCAGCGATCCATCATTCTGGGCGATAATGCCGTTGGGCACGCCGTGGCGGGCGATGAGGTCCTCGGTCGCTTTCTGCCCTTCCTCGGCGCTCCAATTGCCTGGCAGACTTCCGGCGATCGTTACACCGGGAAATTCGGCAAGCGCACGCTTCACGGCCGCCGTGCGCAGATTGTCGTAGGATGAACCCTTCGAACCGGTGATATGCAGGAATTTGGCGTCCGGCCCGAACTTCTTCACCGCCAGGCCAATGGTGTATTTGACGGCTTCATACATATTACCGCCGCGATTTCCGTCCTCACGCGCAACGATTGCCTGCGCAAAGCCGGTTCCGGCGTCAATCGGAGATGTCCAGGGAATGTTGTTGCCGACATTGACCACATAGCCGCCGCCCTCTTGCGCTGTCCGGGCAATCCGCTTCAGACTGCTCCCGTCGGCGCTGACGATGAGGAAGAGTTTTGCACCTGCCGCAGCGGCGGACTGCGCCTGCGTAACGGCCGTGCCATCGTTGAGGTTGAACGTCGTCGAACTATAGGGAAGGCCGAGAACAGCTGCGGCCCGCTTTGCCGCATCGTTGATGATGGTGTTCCATTCATTGCTCAGCAGCAAAAGCTGATGCAGCGGAGCGGATTTAAAACTCTGAGCGCGTGCTTCCCAGCTGGGCAGAAATCCACTTCCCGCCACGGCAAGACCCGCCCCTGCCTGGAGCAGACGGCGGCGAGAAAGCGAGCTTGATAAGGGTGAAGAAGTTACTTTAGATGAAGTCATTTGAAGGATCCTTTCATAGGGTGAATTGGCTTATGCGGTTTGAGGTAGAGGCAATTGGGCAGTTCTACTGGGGTAGTTGCCTTGGCGTTTTCACAGCCGCGGCCGCCGCCAGTTGAAGTCCTGGCGAGCTCCTTATTCATAAAATCCGTCCGTGGATTTGATCAGGCTCGCAAACTGCTCCCGGTCGTGACCGAAGAGGACTTTGAGAGAACGGGATTCGGCGTATTTCCTGATATAGCTGACCGTCCGATCGTAACCGATCGTATCGTGGAGAACGCCGGCTCGGCGGGCCGGAGGACCATAATTTGTGGCGGTGTAACAAGCGTCTGAAACGAGCAGAAACCCGGGCCGCTTCTCAAGCTCCACGGCAATACCCAACATCCCGGCAGCATGGCCGCTTCCGAAGTTGAGCAGGGTCACTCCAGGCGCGAGTTCTCTTTCCCTCTCATCGCGACTGACAAGATCCCAGTTTCGTGGGGCCGCAAACCACGCCTCGATATCCTTGACGATGTAAGGCGACGAATGATCCCCCGTCGCGAAATACCGGACTGCGGTTGCGAATTCATCTTCATGTGCAATCAGCCTCGACTTTCCGAAATACTCGACGCAACCGGCGTGATCATTGTGAAGATGCGACAGGACCACCGTCGAAATATCGTCCGGTGAAAGGCCGAGCTGCCTCAGCCGTTCCGGCAGATTGCATTCCGACGCCCCGATATAGGGCGCGTTCAGTTGCGATTGCGCGGGCCACCGGCCATTCGTTCCCATGCATTCCGGGTGACATCCTGTGTCGTAGAGGACCGTGGCATCGGTGCATTGGATGAGGTAGGCGGAGACCGGAATGTCGATCAGACGACTACTCACCGTCGGCTTCTGCGGCGTGACAAAAGTGGAGTTGGCGATGATGAAGTTTTCGTCGACACGAATTTCACCCAGGTCGAGAACGAACAGCTTATTTCCCATAAGATCTCCTAATTAAGTCACGCGATCTGGTTCAGCGCCGGCTGAGGTGAGGTTGACCAGCCTCGACGCGAAACATCCGCTAGGCCTTTCCAATGCCGGTGGTCCAAAGATCCGGCGGCAGGCTGCGGTTAACCGCGAAATCACCGATCTGACGCTCCTTGTAGATGACCGGATTGTGGGAGGAGATGGCGCGGGCGTTTCGCCAATAGCGATCCAGCCCCAACTCGTTGCTGAGCGCAGACGCTCCCAGTCCGTCGAAGAGGACGGTCGTCGCATCGAGGATGAGTTGGTGGACGACGACCTGTGCCTGGTAAATCTGCACCTCGAGTTTGCCGATCTCCGTTCTTTCCCTGCAGCCTTTAGCAACAGCGCGGTGATAGGCGTCGGCGGCTGAAAGTACGATCGAGTTTGCCCCGTGCGCATTGGCAAACACCTTACCGACGAGCTGGAGCACCTGCGGATCGTCGCTCGCGGTGCTGGCAGCCGCGTGGGAATATGTCCGTTTGCGTGACCGCACATAGTCCGCAACGGCAGTGGACGCCCCCCGCCCGATTCCGACAAGCGTTGCCAGATGGGCCAATTGAGCGAAGGCCGTCAGGAACGGCCACCGCGATGCCGATGGCGCAATATCGTCATCGTGCAGAAGGACCTGATCGAATACGGCGGTCCCACTGGCGGTCAGTCTCTGTCCGAAACCGTTCCAGTCATCGACAATGGACGTTCCTGGCGCCGTCGTTTTTATAAGCGCTATGATCAGCTCGTCAGCATTGTTCAAGCCGCTGACAGTCATCCATTCCGAGAACAGAGCGCCGGTCGTATAGAATTTCTGGCCGTTGAGACGATGGCCCTCATTGGTTTTTATGATGGAAGTCGAAAATTTGCCAAGCGTGGCATTTCCAACCTCCGTCGCTGCAGCGGAGATGATCTCCCCGGATCCGATGATGTCGATGCAACGCCTCGTCCAGGCGTTGGATGGTTCGTCGAGAAGCTGTCCGAGCAATCCGAAATGGGCGCGGAAGATCTGCGCGACATTCGAGTCTGCCTCTGCAAGCTCGACGAGCAATGCAAGGAGTTCCAGCGGTGTCGCTCCCAAACCGCCTTTATCTTTGGGGAGAAGCAGCGCACCGAATTTGAGCGCTTTCAGCCTTGCGACTTCATCGCGCGGGAGTGTGCGTGTCGCATCTCTTTGGCGCGAGCCTTCGGCGATTTCGGCGAACACCGGCCGGAAAATTGCCACGAGTGTGCGGAATGCGGGTGTGTCGATTGTCGGCCAGGTATGAGGATGATGGGTCAAGGGCGTTCACTTACAATTTGGAAATAATGACGGTGTTGTCGCGCTACGTGGCAGGCGGCGCCTGTGGAGCCCGCCTGCCGGATAAAGCTCAGCTTCCCAGCCACGCAGCGGCGAAGTCGACCGAATGCCCGGACGAATCCTCGGTGTGGTTGTGCAGCGTCTTGCGATAGAGCGTCAGGTTCTGGAACTGAACGAGGTTTACCGCCGGCAGATCGCGGTGAAGGATGTGTTGGAACCTGACGAAGTATTCTTTGCGCTTCGCCGGATCGATTTCGATCGATCCTTTCTCGAAGATCTCATCGACCTCGGCATTGCTGTAGCCGGAGTGATTGGACCACGGCACGCCCTTCTTGATGTTCTTCGACCAGTAGCCGCGCTGGATGCCGTCCGTCGGATCATAACCGTTGGCAAGATGCTGGAGGTCGATATCGAAGGCCGCGTCGGTATAGACGCTCTTGATGTAGGTCGCGTAGTCGTAGCTCTGGATCGCCACGTCGACGCCGATGTCGCCGAAGGCGGATCGGAGGAATTCTGCGCCGACACGGGTTGGCCCGTAGACAGGATTGTAGGTAAGGCGCAGCGCGAACCGTTTCCCATCACCACCACGCTTGTGGCCGGCCTCATCAAGAAGCGCTTCCGCCTTGGCCTTGTCGAAGGCATAGAAGCCGATACTTGGATCGTGATATTCTGCCATCGACGGTGCAATCGCGGTCGGGGACGGCACAGCATATCCCTTCCAGACGAGACGGATGTAGTCGTCGATATTGATGGCGTGAGCGAAAGCCTGGCGAACACGCAGATCGCTGAGAATCGGATGATCCAGACGGAAAAACAACTGGTTCAGACTGCCTTCAAGCTCGTAACCGCGAGTCTCGACGCCGAAGCGCGGATCGTCGCCAAGGCGCTTGATCTCGTCGAGCGGCACGGGTGTGTGATAGCCTACATCGACGTCTCCCGCCTCGAAAGCCGCCCCGCGGGCGCTGACATCAACGATAAACCGTGTCACCACAGCATCGAGCAGGGGCAGATCCTTGATCCAGTAATCGGGATTGCGTTCGAGCAGGATATGGCTGCCGCGTTCCCACTCCTTGAACACGTAGGGGCCCGTGCCTATCGGTTTTGCGTTATAGGGGTTCGCCCGAATATCCGTCTCTTCGTAGAGGTGTTTCGGGATGATGGGCGAAGCGATGCCGGAAAGGGCCGGCAACAGGAATGGAACCGGTGTCTTGAACTGGGCGACGACCGTCAGTGGATCGGGCGTGTCGATCTTTTCGAGCGATGCAAACGTCACACGCCGGCGCGGATGGGTTTCCTTCAACGTCAGCAGCGAGAATGCAACGTCCGCGGAGGTGAACGGTTGACCGTCATGCCACTTGATGCCCGGGCGCAGGTGGAAAGTGTAGGTCTTTCCATCCGCGCTGATATCCCAGCTCTCCGCAAGATGTGGTTTGAAGGTCCGGTCGAAACTGACCTTCAACAACCCTTCGATGACACGGGAACCGACGCCGGCGTTGCCGGTGTTCTGGAACAATTCGATGAGCATGGCGGGTTCGCTGGCGGCGACGATGCGGGCGGTACCGCCACGCACCGGCGTAGTTTGAGCGAACGAAATACCGGGTATGGCGGTACCCAATGCGCCGATTCCGAGGGCGGCGTTGAACGTCCGGCGCGACAGTTTGATCATGAAATTCTCCTGGCTCGTGAAGTTTCGGGTTCTGTTGTTTTAGGGAGTCCGTTGCCGTTACGAAGCTGCTGCGATCAGCTTCCTCGTGTATTCATGGGAGGGATTGCTCCATAAATTTTGGTGGTTGCCGCGCTCGATGATGTGTCCATCCTTCATGACCATGATCCTGTCCGAGATGTATTTCACGACAGCCAGATCGTGGGAGATGAAGAGATAGGAAAGACCGGCTTCCTCCTTGAGATCGGCAAGCAAGTTGAGAATTTGCGCCTGAACGGACACGTCGAGTGCCGATACCGGTTCGTCGCAGATGACGAGCGAGGGCCGCACGATCAGGGCTCTGGCAATCGCGATCCGTTGACGCTGCCCACCGGAGAATTCATGGGGAAAGCGCTCCACCGCCGAACGTGGCAGGCGGACCTGGTCGAGAGCTTCGCTTATGCGCGATTGCCTGTCGGCGGAATTGCGATACTTGTGTGCATGCAGCACGCTATCGAGAATATCTCCAACGGTCCGGCGCGGGTTTAGGGAAGAATAAGGATCCTGGAAGATCATCTGCACGCGCCCGCGGAAGGCGCGCAGGTCGGCTCCACCTGCGTGGGTGATGTCCTGACCTTCGAACAGGATCTGTCCGCTGGCAACGGGTATCAGACGGCTGAGCGCCTTTGAAAGCGAAGACTTGCCGCTACCGGATTCTCCGACCAGCCCGAGCGTTTCGCCGCGCAGGAGTTCGAAGGTCACACGATCGACGGCAGGCGGTGTCTTGCTAGCGGGGTCATAGCGAACCGTGAGATCCTCGACTTCCAGAAGCGCATCTGCCGTTGCATTGGTGCGCGGTTCCGCTGCAACCGGCGGGCTACGGATCTCGAAGCTGGTTGTGCCGTTGCTGTTCCTGTGGGTCCGGATCTCGTTCAGCCGCTCCGATGAAGCGTGGCGCCCATCGCCGAGACGGATCGATGCGCCGATCAGCCCTTTCGTGTAGGGATGCTGGCTCTCCTGAAACAGATGCTCTGCCTTGAGCTCTTCCATCCTTTTGCCGTTGTGCATGACGACCACGCGGTCGGTCCAGCGCGACACCAGTGTCAGATCGTGGGAGATGAGAAGCAGGCCCATGGACAGATCGCGCCGAAGACGATCGATCAATTCGAGGATCTGGCTCTGGATCGTCGAGTCGAGAGCCGTGGTCGGTTCGTCTGCGATCAGCAGGAGCGGCGTGAGCGCGATCGCCTGGGCGATCATGGCACGCTGTCTCTGGCCCCCGGACAGTTCGTGTGGATAGGACGCGATACGACGGTGTGGTTCCGGCATTGACACCAGATCGAGTAATTCCAGAACCCGCGAACGTGCAGCCTTCCGGGACAGCCGTTCATGGGCGTGCAGTACCTCGGCGATCTGGTCTCCGACCGTATAGACCGGATTGAGAGCGCTCATCGGCTCCTGGAAGATCATGCCGATCCGGGGTCCGAGAATGGGCCGCCATGCCTTGGGTGGGAGGCGGAAGAGATCCAGGCCATCGAAGGTCACCTCGCCGCTGCTGGACGCTTCGTCCGGCAGGAGGTTGGACAGCGCAAGGGCAGTCGTGCTTTTCCCGCAACCGGATTCGCCGACCAGAGCGACAGCCTCGCCGGCGGCGATGTCGAAGGAAAGGTTCTCGACGGCAACCGCTTCACCGCTCCGGCTGTGATATCGGACTGAGAGGTCGCGGACACCAAGCAAAGGTATCGCCATCATTCCACTGCTTTCCGCGAGCGGACTTTGCGCCTGATCCGCGGGTTGAGCGCGTCGTTGAGGCCATCCCCGATGAGGTTGAGCGCCAGCACGGTGAGGACGATGCACCCACCGGGCATGAGCGTGAGGTACCAGTGGCTGCGGATCACCTCGCGGCTGGCGCCGATCATTGATCCCCAGGTGACGGTATTCGGATCGCTAAGCCCCATGAAGGACAGCGCAGATTCCATCAGGATCGCCGAGGCAACCATGATCGATGAGACCACGATGAGCGAGGGCAGGGCGTTGGGCAGGATTTCCTGCAGAATGATCCGTGGCGCCGAAATGCCAGACGCCCTGGCAGCCATGACGAAATCCTTCTCCCGGATCGAGCGGAACTCGGCGCGGGTGAGACGCGCGATCATCGCCCAGGACACAAGTGCGATGCCGACGATGACCATACCGATTGTCGGTGTCGCGAAGGCGACGAGAACGACCAGCAGGACGAAGCTAGGAATGGTCTGGAATATCTCGATGAACCGGACGATGAGATCGTCGATCCAGCCGCCGCAATAGCCGGCGATGGCTCCAATAAGTCCACCGAACACCAGACCGAGAATTGTTGCGGAAATCCCCACCAGCAGCGAGACACGGGCGCCATGTACCAGTCCCGCCCAGACGCTTCGACCGAGTGAATCCGTGCCGAGTAGAAAGTCCGGATTTTCTCCGGGCCAAAGACGCTCAGGGCCGACAATCGACTGCGGATCGCCCGGAGCCAGCCACGGGGCCAACAGCGCCAGGAGCATTATAATGCTGAGTGTCATGAGACCGGCTGTCGCGCCCGGGTTCGAGAGAAAGTCGCGCAGGACCGAGCGCGCAATGACAGGATTGCCGATGTTGCTCCAGGGGGCTTCACCGGCTGCCATGCGTGCGGTTGAGGATTCGATATCGAAGCCGCTCATCAGCGCACCTCGATTCTGGGATCGAGGGCAGCCTGGATGATGTCGACGATAGCGTTGACGCAAATCACCAGGACAGACGAGACCAGCATGATGCCGAGCAACAGCGTATATTCACGCGCCATGACGGCATCAAAGGCAAGCCGACCCATGCCTGGCCAACTGAAGACCGTTTCGATGACGATGGCGCCGCCAAGAATGCCGGCCACGTGGATACCGGCCACCGTGGTGATCGGGATGAGCGCGTTGCGCAGCACGTGGCGAAGGACAACCTGTCGTGGCGCCAGACCCTTCGCCTTTGCGGTGCGGACATGATCCTGCCCGATGACCTCAAGGATAGAAGATCGGGTGAGACGTGCGTAGATCGCCATGTAATAGAGCGCCAGTGACGTCGCGGGGAGCAATGCATAAGAGGCGCGGTCGATAAGCCAGCCAAAGCCCCCCGAGGAAGCGCCGATGGTTTTCATGCCGCCAGCCGGTAGCCAGCCGAGCTTCACCGAGAAGACGATGATGAAGATCAATCCGATCCAGAATGTCGGGACTGAGTAGAACAGCAGCGATGCCACCGAAAGAATGCGATCGGCCGCGCGCGTTGCGTTCAGTGCCATGATCGTGCCAGCTGCGATCCCCACCAGCAGGGCGATGACGATCGCAAGAACCATGAGCGTCAGGGTACCCGGCAGACGCTCCATGATGAGATCGGCGACGGGGACACCGTAGCGGGGAGATATGCCGAGACTGAAATGCGCCAGACTTGTATAGTAGTTCGCAAGCTGATCGAGCAGCGGCAGATCGAGCCCGAAAGCCCGGCGAATGTCGGCCACCGTTTCCTGCGTGGCGGCACCGGATTCGGCCGCCATGTAATCGGCGGCATCCCCAGGCGCGAGCTGCAGCACGAAGAAACCGAGCGTGACGATGACGAACATCGTCGGGACCGCCTGAATGAGGTTGCGTAGCAGACTGCGGCCAACCCGCGTAAGCCTCTTCATGGAGCTGCCTCCCAAGGTCCGGAGACGGGTGAGGGAGCGACGCGGTCGACCGCGATGGACGGCCCGAGGCTCGCAAGCCGCTCGTAGTCCGCGCGAGCATGGATAAAGAGTGAGCGAGCGACTGCCGCGATCAGGCGGGGCAGTGCGATCGCGGCGCTGCCGATATCGCCAGCATGGATGCCGTGACTGATGATCGCCGCGAAGGTATAGACATGGATACGCTTAAGCCATGGCGCCGAACCAGGCTCTATCTCCTGCAATTCAAAACCTTTCCCAAGATAGGGATGCGAAGACCAGCCGCTTTCCCTCTCCGCCGCCGCAACGCGGTCTTGCCAGAGGAGAATGTGGGGAGCCGCGGCGGTCAGTTCCGGCCGGGCATAAACGTTTTGCCTATAGCCGGTCGCGGCAATGACCGTGTCCAGCATTATATCGCCCGTCGTCGTTCTCGCTACGATATCGTCGCCAAGAGCTACAATCTGTTCTGCCGCAACGTTGAAATGGAGATAGTGGTTCGGATGCTGGCAGGCCCGGGCGATGGCCGCATCCGGCGCGGAGCTGCGTCGCCGGCGCTCCAAAATCAAACGCCATCGCATTGCATCATCGAATTCCGGAAAGAACAGCTTGTCAGCCGAGGGTCTGGCGGCAGCCTGATCGTTGGCCTCTACGAGATCGCCGTGTCGGACGAATTGATGAACACTCGCTGCACCATGTTCCAGCGCGACAGCCGCTGCGTCGAACGCGGATGCGGCCGCTCCGACCACACCCACGCTCAAGCCGCGAAGGCTAGAGAAATTAATGAGGTCGTTCGTGTGGACAAGGCGGTCGGGAGGAAGAGTGTGGGAAAGAACCGACGGTATATAGGGTTCGCCCAAGCCGTCCAGGCCAGTTGCCAGTACGATCGTCTGTGTTGACAGATCTATCACGCCCTTGTCCTGCAGTTCAAAGCGCAGATTGAGCGGTGCGTTTTCGGCGTCCGAACGCGGATCGATCGAAATCAGGCGATGCTGCCATCGCACGTCGATCCCCGCCGTTTCGCGATACCAGTTGAGATAGTCGAGCCAGACGGTGCGGGGTATTTCCGCCATTGCGGCAAATGCGGCGTCACCATGAAGCGCAACGTACCAGTGCTCGAATGTCAGTTCAGGGATGCCCTGTTCGAGACCGGTAAATCCCTTGCCCGCGCGAAGCGTGTGCATCCTGGCTATGGTATTCCAGACGCCCGCTGTTTCCGGCGTGGCGG
Organism: Agrobacterium tumefaciens; assembly: GCA_025560025.1. NCBI lineage: Bacteria > Pseudomonadati > Pseudomonadota > Alphaproteobacteria > Hyphomicrobiales > Rhizobiaceae > Agrobacterium > Agrobacterium tumefaciens. The sequence goes on from CP048488.1 coordinate 40,812, forward strand.
CATCGAAAACCTGCACCCGTCGGATGCCGGCACGGCGCAGTCCAAACGCAATGGCAACACCACTCTGACCACCGCCGATGACGGCAACGTCCATATCTGTGGCGACCGGAGCAACCCAATCCAGAGTGACCGGTTCGAGCTGCGCGATTGCGCGACGCGTCTGTTCACTGAGCTGGTTGAGACGCTCTTGCGACACCGTTCTCCCGCTTGATCGGCCCGACGCGATTTTTTGTTGAACTGTCATCTCATCACCCCTAGAGCCGCAAACCGGCTGCCCGCATCAGCGGGAGAACGGTTCGTCCGAAATGGGTGAGGTCGGGCAGGTAGTCGAAGAAGGAGATGTGGAAACCGTCCACTCCTTCGGCATGCAAAGCGGCAAGCTGTTCGACGATCCGTTGAGGCGAGCCGACGAGCCGGACATTCCCCCCGACAGCGATCGCATCGACCGAGTTTACATCGTTGCTCTTCGCCCACGCCTGCGCGTCGCTGACCAGCCGTTTGTCGAAATCCTTCGTGTCAGCAATGTTATGCAGCCCGCCGACATTCCTCTGCTCGACGGCGGCAACAATCGCGCCATAGTATTCCTGAGCTTCCTGATCCGTGTCGCGACAGACGATGATTGGATTGAGGATGACGCGGATTGTGCGCCCGTTTCGAGCCGCAGCTGCCTTGACGGTGGCGGTATGGGCGCCGAGCGACGCCCGCGCTGCCTCGAAACTGCCCCCGCCGGGGCTAGTGACAAAGACGATATCCGATTGCCGCGCAGCGAAGTCTATGCCGGCGGGCGAGCCTGTCGCGCTGATCAGAAGGGGTCGGCCGAAACGCGGCTTCGGCGTGATGAAGCCCTCTTTGATCCGCCATGGCGATTTACCGGAAAAGGTGACGGGCTCGTCCGAGCGCCACAATGCCTTCAGCGCATTGACGAATTCGTCGGCGAGCCTGTACCGCTGATCGTGCTCGATCTGCGAGCCGCCGAACATCTCGTGTTCAATCCGGCGATGACCGGTCACGACATTGAGGCCCCAGCGGCCATTTGTGATGTGATCGAGGGTGGCGCCGGCGCGCGCCAGATGAAGCGGGTGCCAAGGTCCATACAGGATATGCACGGTCGATGCGAGCAGGATATTCTTCGTCTCTGTCGCCAGCGCAGCCATGGTGACGAAGGGGTCGAGAGAGGTGCCGTTCAGTACTTCGCCGAACCCGCCTTTCGGAAGCCATTGCGACAGTCCAAAGACGATGTCGAAGCCGAGTTCGTCAGCGATTCGTACGAGGTTGCGGTTGTAGCCGAAATCCCATGACGTCGTGCGTGGCAGATGCGACGCACTCCAGCCACCGGCATTGAGTGGCAGAAAGAGGCCGAGCATCGTCGGCTGCCGGAAGATGCGCGCGACTGGGCTTTCGTCAAAATCAGCGGGTGACGGGACCGGATCGTTCTGCGTTAGTTCCGTGGATGTGAGCGTGTGGTGAGGGTCGCGCGTCATTCACCGAGCCCCAGGTTTCCGCGCAATGTGCTGTGCCGATATTCCGACCGGAAGATGCCACGTCGCTGCAGGATGGGGATGACGCTTTCCGTAAACGAACTGAAGCCATCGGGAAAATGCGTGGCGCTGACATTGAAGCCGTCAGCCGCACCGCTGCGGAACCACAACTCAATCTCATCGGCGACCTTCTCTGGCGTCCCGGCAATAAAGCGGTTGCGTCCCTGCGAACTGAGCAGGATTTCCCGCAGCGTCGCGCCGGGCCGCCGCTCGATCATCTGCCAGGTGGATTCCGAAATCCCGGTTGAAACCGCAGGTGTGAAGTCAGCCTGAGCGCGGGTCGGAGCCGGTTTGTCGAGGTCCTCGCCACCAAGAGGGACACCAAGACGAATCCCGAACCAGCGCGCATCGGCGGCGAGGTCGCGAAGCGCGTCGAGTCGTTCAACTTTTCTGAGCGCCTCTTCTTCGGTTGAGCCAACGACCGGATAGATTCCAGGCATGAACAGCGTCCGGTCGGGATCGCGCCCCGCCTTGCGCACCGCATCCTTCGTCCTTCTGTAACCCGCCTGGGCCGCCTCGAGGTTGGTCTGGAGGCTATAGATCAGGTCGGCGTGCCTTGCGCCGAAGCTAAGGCCGACCTCGGAGGATCCGGCTTGTACCAGGATGGGCTTTCCTTGCGGGCTGGTCGGCACCTGCAAGGGCCCACGGACTTTAAAATGCATTCCAACATGGTTGAGATGGCTGACCTTCTTCCAGTCGACGAACGTGCCGCCAGCCTGGTCGAGTAATAGCGCACCGTCTCCCCAGCTTGCCCAGAGAGCCTTTGCAACGCTCACGAACTCCTCCGCACGGTCGTAACGCTCGTCATGCGTCGGCAGGTCCATGCCGAAATTCCAGCCTGCTTCCGGAAGATAGCTTGTCACAATATTCCAGGCAGCACGGCCACCGCTGATATGATCGAGCGAAGAGAGCTTGCGGGCGAGTTCGTAGGGCTCGGAAAATGTCGTGGAAACAGTGGCGATCAGTCCCACGGATTCAGTTCTCGCCGCTATCGCCGAAAGTGCCAGCAATGGATCGAGTGCGTGCCACGGTTCGACTGGCGGCTCCATCGGAAGGCTTTGGAAGTCCGATAGAAAAACAGCGTCGAAACCTGCCTTCTCCGCGATCTGCGCGACCTCGATGTGAGCGTTCACATCGAGAAACTGCGCGGGGTTGTCGATGAGGCGCCATCGCGCTGGGTGCAAGCCGAGGCCAAGATTGTAATTTGCGGTGAAATGAAGTTCTCGTTGCATATCGTTCTTTGCTTCAGGAATAAGGAGGTGCCGCGCCCATGACAGACGGTTTCAAATTGCGGGCGGCGGGCCTATTTAGGAAGCAAAAGTCTACTAATTATATAGACTTTGGTGCATATTCCTGTCGATTATATGTTTGTTATCGATTTCACTATTCGAGAGGTTCGAAGAATGCGGGGCACCGACTTTGGCAATCTGCGTGCTTTTATGATGATCGTGGATTCCGGCAGTTTCGTTCGGGCCGCAGCAGCCCTGAAAATCGCGCCTTCCACTCTCAGCTACACAATCCAGGTTCTGGAAGGGCGGCTTGGGACGAAACTGCTGCAGCGTACGACGAGAACGGTCAGATTGACCGAAGCTGGAAGTCGATTGGCCCGGCGCCTCGGGCCAATGATGTCCGAATTCGACACCTTGATGGAGGACCTGACGGAGCCTCGGGAAAAGCCCTCCGGGACGCTGAAGCTTTGCGTCCCGCGTATGCCGATGCGGCTTTATATGGAACCGCTTCTTAATGGCTTCGAAGCCGCTTACACGGACATTACCATCGATCTCACGATTGGAGATGTGCTCGTCGACATCGCGGTGTCCGGGTTTGATGCTGCGGTCATCCCTAACCGGAGCATCCAGGACGATCTGGTCTCTATTCGGTTAGGACCGGAATTAAAGCGCATTGTCTACGCCTCACCAAGATATCTCGCCCGTTTCGGGGCGCCCTCTGAACCGGGAGACCTCGTTCATCATAATTGCATCAACTTTCGAGGCCCCCACACCGGAGCAATCTACCCCTGGGAGTTTCAGCGCGGTCAAGAACGCTTCGAGGTTGCTGTCAGCGGTTCGCTCATCGTGTCGGATTCGACCTACACACTTTCAGCCGCTCTCAGCGGCAAGGGCATAGGCTATGGCATAGAGCCAATTTCGAAGCCTTTTCTGGACGACGGCAGTCTGATTTCACTCCTGGAAGGCTGGGTCGCCCCCCATCCGGGGTTCATGCTGTGTTATCCAAAGAACCGGAATATCTCCGCCGCACTCAAGGCATTGCTTTCGTATGTAAGAAAGCAGAGCCGTGCCGGCAGTAGACTGAACGACGACCGTGTGAATGGTCGCCTTGGATCTACTCATATTGTTCGAACATGAAGCGCGCTCTTGAATGTCAGAAAAATATAGCCTAATTTCTGACGCATGAAACCCCTCGCGACATCAGTTCCAGACCTAATTATGAAGCGTGCCCGTGCCGGCGGGCGCGGCAGTGTCTTCACGCCCAGTGATTTCCTGGACGTGGCCGCGCGCGCGGCCGTCGACCAAGCGCTTTCTCGGTTGGCCAGGAATGGAAAGCTTCGGCGCCTGACGCGAGGCCTGTACGACTTCCCAAAGGTTCATCCGCAACTTGGGGCCCTTTCGCCTAGGCCTGACGATGTGGCGAAAGCGTTGGCGCGGGAGACCGGATCTCAGGTGCAGATCGCCGGTGCGCGCGCGGCGAATGCCCTTGGCCTGTCAACACAGGTCCCCGCACATAGCATCTATCTGACTGATGGCCCGTCGCGCCGTGTTGTGCTCGATAAGCGCGTCGTTGATCTGCGCCACGCTTCGCCCAAGCACCTTATTGCTCCGGGCAGTGCTGCCGGCACAGTTGTTCAGGCCCTTCGTCACGTCGGGGCGGTGCGTGCCGCCGACGTTGCGCAGATCGCCTCGCGTCGACTGTCGGCCAGCGACAAGAAGACGCTAGCATCCAATGCGGTCCGGGCTCCCGCTTGGATGCGTTCGACGCTGGTCTCGATCGCTAACGCAATGCCGAGTGAGATAGATGGATAACCATGCGAATGTATCCATCAAGCTGATAGGAAAGAATTTGCTCTCGTTGCAGTCTCAAATGTTGGGAACTGTTGCTCCGTTCAAATTGCTTTTCGCTATGGCGATCATTAAACTGGATTTTAACCAGTTCTTTGGGAGAGGCGTCTATCTCTCGAAAGTGCCAAAAAGTCACCGCGAGAGGGACACGATGACGCAAATGTGGACCATTCAATCAGAAGGAGCTCGATCTATGAACCGAGCTCAGTCGTCATGACCACGGCGCAGCAGTTGATCTCGCTGCTGAAGAGCCACGTCGAAGGCGACGACGAGCAGTTCCTGACGATTGCATTGCAGGCTGCAGCAAGTGAGGCCCGTAGGGGTCATGGAAAGGTGGCTGTGCAACTCCGCGAGCTTGTCGATGCAGCGCGCGCCAACAAGGATCGTACCTCCGGGCGCAAGAAAGCCCCTGTTCCTATTGCGCAGCCACGCGGTGACCTCGCGAACCTGGTTGCGGTCCGCTACACTGACGTTCGGTTGTCGAGCATGATCCTTCCAGAAGAGCTCGAAGCTCGTTTGAAGCGCGTTATTCTCGAGCAGCGACAACAACATAAGCTTCGCAGCCATGGGCTCGCCCCACGGCGCAAATTGTTGCTCATCGGTCCCCCCGGATCCGGAAAGACAATGACCGCGGCTGCGCTCGCCGGTGAACTCCATACGCCGTTGTTCACTGTGCAACTCGATGGTTTGATGACGAAGTTCATGGGGGAGACCGCCTCGAAGTTGCGGCTCGTGTTCTCCGCCATGGCTGAAACCAAAGGCGTCTACTTCTTCGACGAGTTCGACGCCATCGGCGCGAAGCGGGCGGAACGGAATGACGTCGGAGAGATCCGACGCGTCCTCAATTCGTTTCTTCAGTTCCTCGAGGAGGATGAGAGTGACGGGCTGGTAGTGGCAGCGACCAATCACCCGGAACTCCTCGATCCGGCGCTCTTTCGACGGTTCGACGACGTTGTCGAGTACGCATTGCCAGGTGTTGAAGTCGCAATGAGGATCTTGCAGGCGCGCCTTTCCAGCTTTGACACCCGGGATATCGACTGGACAAAAGCGGTTACAGATGCTGCCGGTTTGAGCCAGGCCGAGATTGCCCGCGCTGCGGCCGACGCCGCGAAACTCGTCGTCCTGTCCGACCGGGACCGCATCACCCAGAATGATCTGTCCCTCGCGATAGCCGAACGCAAAGGAGCGGCGTCGCAATAATCGATGGCAGAAGAACCACCGCGTCCACTCCCACACGTTTATTTGCCCGGTCACGGGAACATCCAGGACTACACCGCCAGAGGCGGAGGTGGCGGCACAACCGTGCCGGTGCGCGATAGGGCTCAGCATGCTGTAAAGCTGACAGAAGCCCTTACCCGCGCTGTGGCAGACGCGGAAGCGCAATTGAGAGCTCGCGAGCCCGACCTTGCGGGTGGAACGCCAGGTTTCTATCTTGAGTTCGAACTCCCTTCATCCCAGAGCGAGATCGTCGATAAGCTCGAAAACCGCCAGGGCAAGTTTCCGATCGAACTCGTCAGCGTCCGCCCGATAGGCGAGGGAGGAAACACGATTGCTGCCACTGTCTTCGTTCCCGAGCGGCAGCGCGACTATTACCTGAAGAAGGTGGCCGAATATCGCGACCAGGACCGGATCCAGAAGGTCGAGGTCGACGGTAAGATCGTCGAAAGAAACAACGGACCCAAGAATGAAGTGCTCGTGGCCTCGCTTGAGACCGCGCGCCTTGCGGTGGCCAGATCCCTCTATACGGATGACGAGGCGTTCTTTCCGGTACCCGGTACGGCCATCTGGTGGGAGGTCTGGCTGCGTCTCGGGACCAGAGACACCTTTGCGGCTGCGGCTGAGCGACTGGAGCTTCCGGTGCGTGAACACGCCCTTCAGTTTCCGGAGCGGGAGGTGTTGATCGTCCACGCGAGCGCTGAAACCCTCGGGCGGATCATTGCGCACACCGACACGATCGCAGAGCTAAGAACCGCACGCGATACACCGGCTTTCTTTATGGAGATGGACGGCGCCGAGCAACGCGCCTGGGCCGCGGAGACGGCGGGCCGCATTGTGGCCCCCGATGGTGACCGTCCCGCCGTCTGCCTGCTCGATTCAGGCTCTACCCGCCGTCACCCTTTGATCCTCCCGGCGCTTGCAGCAGTGGATCAGCAGGCATTCGATCCCGGCTGGAACGTCGAAGACACGAGCAATCAGGGGCACGGCGGCCATGGGACCCAGCTTTCCGGCGTTGCCATTTATGGTGACCTGACCGATGTTCTCGCCGGAGCGGGGCAGATCATCCTGACGCACCGACTGGAGTCGGTAAAGATTCTGCCCGACCACGGTGCAAATGACCCCGATCTCTTCGGCGCCATCACCGCCCAATCGATAGCGCGTGCCGAGATCGTTGCACCGAACCGGCCTCGCGCCATCTGCCTTGCCCTGACCAGTGATGGCGATCACTGGCGCGGCCGTCCTTCGTCGTGGTCTGCGGCTCTCGACGCACTCGCCTATGGCGCCGATAATGCGCCACGCCTGATTGCGGTCTCCGCCGGCAACATTCGTGAGGATATCCATCAGAACGATTATCTCGTCCGCAACGATATCACGCCGATCGAAAGTCCTGCCCAGGCGTGGAATGTGCTCACGGTCGGGGCATTTACCGAGAAGACGGCGATCACCGACCCCGTCTTCAACGGATGGGGTGTCATGGCCCAGGTTGGTGATCTCATGCCACGTAGCCGTACCTCCGTCACTTGGAACTATGATTGGCCGCTCAAACCCGATGTTGTCTTCGAGGGCGGCAATCTGGGCGTAGATCCGGCGACGCTGATCGGCGATCACCTCGACGATCTCGCGTTGCTGACGACCTACCGGACACCTGAGAACCGCGCGTTCACCACGACGGGCGAGACCAGTGCAGCAACTGCGCTCGCGGCAAGGATGGGCGCGCAGATCCTGGGGCAGCGTCCTGATCTGTGGTCCGAGACGGTCAGAGCGCTGATCGTCCATTCGGCCGAATGGACACCGACGATGAAAGCCCATCTTGGCGGGATCAACAAGAATGCCTTGATGCGGCGTTACGGTTTCGGGGTTCCATCACTGGTGCGCGCCCTTGGAAGTCTCGATAACGATGTCACCATGGTCATCGAGAACGAGATGCAACCATTCAAGACCGTCGGCAGCAAGATCGAGACCAAGGACATGGTCCTGCACGCGCTTCCCTGGCCGACGGCGGAGCTCGAGGCTCTTGGTGAAACCCAGGTCCAGTTGCGGATCACGCTCAGCTATTTCATTGAGCCCAATCCCGGGGAGCGTGGCCAAACACGCCGTCACAGCTACGCTTCGCATGGATTGCGGTTTGCGTTGAAACCGGGCGACGAGCGCCCCGATGTCTTCTTGCGTCGCATCAATGCCGCGGCCGGGGCCAGGCCGCCGGCAAGGGCGGCGGGAGACGCAGGCTGGACGCTTGGTCCCGTTCTTCGCAATCGGGGATCGCTGCATGGGGATATCTGGGAGGGAAACGCCGTCGAGCTCTCCCAGCGTGACGCTATCGCCATCTATCCGACTGGCGGATGGTGGCGCGAGAATACAGGTCAGAGAAGGGGTGATAGAGCGGTTCGTTATGCACTTGTCGCAACGTTGCGAACTGCGGCTGATGTCGATCTCTACACACCGATCAGCACCCCCATCCTTCCAGAGGTGGTGCCCGAAATTCTGATTGAGACTTAGACCCTCCCGCATGGGAGATATCGGTGAACATCCCAGACATGTCGCCTTCCAGTCAGTCACCCGACTCGGATAGCTCATAGGGTTCCGGCGCCACCGCCGTGAAGGAGAGATGTGTGCCTTTCCCCGACTGATCAGGGCACACGCGTGCTCGGCAGATACCGACGGCGCCGGGCCAGTGGAGGCGGCTGATCCGGCCTTATTCGATGGGGCCGGTACGGTCGCACGCGACGCATTGAAACCCTCCCAGACTGGCGAAGGTGCAGCGCGAAAGCGCAGCACGCGGCAAGAAAGCGGAACCGATTGAAGCCGTTCCGCCACCTTCTCCAGGCGTTCCCGCCGTTTCTGACGATGCAATCCGCCTTGATGAGGAGATCAGACTGCTGGGGGAGCAGCTGGCGCGCAATCTTCAGCTGCAAAATGCACAAGAGGATGCCGGAGCGGTTCGAACGCTGAACGTGTCATTGTCTCTGACATTCAATCGAGCTAATGTGCCTTGGCTCGGCGCATTCTGGATCCCCGCCATCGACGCCATTGCTCATCCCCACATTCGCACTACAAACCCGAAGGGGAAACGTCAGTGTCGTCGGTTGTCGGCTTCTATTTAGATTCATATTCCAAGGCGCCCATTCACTGACCCGCAAGCGCTGCGTATTCGACCTGAACCGATCCAACGGACTGATGGCCGATCAGTTCGGCGTAAAATCCACCCAGGCTCATCAGATCACGGTGTTTTCCCCGCTCGACGATCCGCCCATCCCGCATCACCAGGATCTGGTCGGCTGCCCGGATGGTCGAAAGGCGGTGGGCAATGATAATGGTGGTCCGGTTGACCATGAGCTCATCGAGCGCGGCCCGCACATGTGCTTCGCTTGCTGCGTCAAGGTGCGAGGTCGCCTCATCCAGGATCAGAACAGGCGCGTTCTTGAGGAATGCCCGGGCGATGGATATCCGCTGTCTCTGTCCACCGGATAGCTGAACGCCCCGCTCTCCGACAGGAGTTTCGAGACCAGCGGGCAATGACGCAAGAAAATCCGTGAGAGCAGCCCGCTGGATGGCGAGGTCCAGGTCGTCCTGAGTGGCATCTGGACGAGCGAGCCGAATGTTTTCAGCTAACGTCGCATTGAAGAGGTACGTATCCTGGGCGACGAGCGCGATATGTTCGCGGAGACTGTCGAGCGTGATTTCGCGCAGATCATGGCCGTCGATCGTGATGCTTCCCTGCTGAGGATCCCAGAAGCGGAGCACCAGGTTTGCGATTGTCGTCTTCCCGGCTCCCGACGAGCCGACGAGAGCGATCCGCGCCCCGGCCGGCACCTTGAAATCGATCTCCTCAAGCACGGTAGATCCGGCTTTGTCGTAGGAAAAGGTGACGTTCGAAAATTCCAGCTCAGATCCACCGGCTGTTTCGGGCAGGAGCATTGGACCGTCGACAACCGGAATGGGCTCGACATGGACGGCATGAACGCGCCGCGTGGACGCGATCGAGTCTGCCAGCTGTCGTGCCGCCTGCGCCAGTTCCGACACGGGCAGGAAGGCTGCGGACGATAGCAAGGCGACCAGCGGGAGAAGCGTCGGCTCGAACGCATGGCTATGGATCATGAAGGCCGCAGTGACCAGCACTGCCGCAGATCCGAGGGCGGATACCACCTCCTGCCTGGCCGTCTGGAACGACAGGTCCGCATTGAGCGCCACTCTCGTGCGCTGATACTCCGCCGTCTGATCGTGAAAGACCTTCCGGCGCGCAGCAACCGCGCGAAAGGCGATGAGTTCGCCCATGCCTTGCACTGTGTCCACGACAAAGGCATTGAGGCCACCCAGTTCGGCGCGAGCCTGGCCGCCGAGGGCATCAACCTTGCGTCGCTCAAACACTGGCGCGAGGGCGGCATAAACCAGGAATGGCAACAACACGACCGCCGTTGGCCAGGCGATGAAGGTGAGAGCGATCAGAACTGTCAGTGGTATCAGGAGCGCCACCATCGCCGGCGCCACGACGTGAGCGAAGAAATACTCGACCGTCTCGACGTCTTGCGTTCCGAGGGAGACTAGGTCGCCTGACCGCCGCTTCAGAAGATAGGCCGGCGCGAGCTTTTCCAGGGCGTAGTAGAGATCGACACGCATCTGGGCGAGCAGTCTGTAGGCCATGTCGTGGGAGCGCCACGATTCATTCCATTGCAGGAACGCTGCCAGAGGCACCAGCGCCACCATCCAGGCGACATACGAGCCGAATGGGGTGCCCGTCTTGATTGCCGCCACTGTCAAAGCGCTGAGCGTGCTGACGCCGATCAAGGCATAGACACGTCCCACGCCGGAGGTGACGGTGAGGATCAATTGCTTGCGCCAGGGCCCGATCAGTTTGAACAGCGTTCCCAAGGTCTGGAATGAGGTCAGGCCCGCTGCTATCCTCTCCCCTTCGGTCAGTTGAGGTTTTGCCGAGGATGTCGTCGCGATAGTGGCCGGGCGTTCTTTCTCGGGTGCGACGGCCGTGCCGAAGTCCAGCAAGGCGTCACTTTCATTGAGTTCGATCTGTTCGGCCATGAGTTTCCGGTACGGGCCGTCGCGGGCGATCAGTTCGGCATGGGTGCCGCTATCGGCGATCAGGCCATCGGAAACCACGAGGATACGGTCAGCATCGATCACGCTCGACAGGCGATGCGCGAGCACGACAGTCGTCCGCTCCCTGGAGAGATCATCAAGTGCGGTCTGGATAATGCTTTCGTTTTCAGCGTCGACCGACGAGAGTGCTTCGTCGAGGATGAGAATGGGAGCATCTCTCAAGACTGCGCGGGCAATCGCTATACGCTGTCGTTGACCGCCCGACAGTCGCAAGCCACGTTCCCCGATGATTGTGCGATAGCCCTGCGGAAGCGAAGCAATAAACTGATGGGCGTTGGCTGCATGCGCAGCGGCCTCCACCTGTTGCGGTGTCGCGTCGGGACGGGCGATACGGATGTTGTCTTCGACCGATCCGTAAAAAAGATAGGTATCCTGTTGGACCACGGCGATCTGATCGCGGATGTGATCGGCAGCCAGCGTTGTGACATCGTGCCCACCAATGCGGATCGTACCGGTGTCAGCGTCGTAGAAACGCAGCAGAAGCTTGACGATGGTCGATTTTCCCGAACCGCTGTAGCCGACAATGCCGATGCGCTCGCCTGCCCTGACGTCGAAAGAGACGCCCTTCAGGGCTGCGCCGCGTTCGTCCGAATAGCTGAACTGGACATTATCAAAGGATATTGACGGCTCGATATCCGGAGTGGCAGAGGTTTCGCGTGGTGGGCGCGGTGGTGTCGCCTGCAGCAACGCCTTGATCCCCACGGCGGCTGCGTTGGCCATCATGCCCCGATGGAGTAGGGAGCGCAGATCGCGTAAGGGCCGGAACACCTCTGTCCCAGCCATCAACACGATAAGCAAGGCTTCGATACTCATGTCCCCGTGGCTGACGCGCCACGCGCCAAGCGCAATGGCGGCAGCCGCACCGCCGGCGATGGCGAGGTCCGTGAATGCCCGGCTCATAAGGGCAGCTTGCAGGACAAACATCGTGCTGTCGGCCAACTGGTTTGCTTTCAGGGCAAGCCGCTCGCCGAACGCGGCGCTTTGGCCGAACGCCTTGAGGGTTGGCAAGCCTTGCACGGCATCGAGAAAATCCGCACCGAAGGCTTTGAAGGAGCGCACGCGGCGTAGCGTCGACTGTTCGCCAATACGCTTGAGGACCACCGGAAAGATCAAGGCGAGAATGGCGGCCACCGAGATCACGGCTGCGACGGGGACGTCCCAGAACGACAGGACCGCAAACAGCAGCACGGGCGCCAGAAAGGCGATGGCGACCTGTGGGATAAACTGGCCGAAAAACGCCTGGAGTTGTTCGACACCATCAATTGTCGAAAGGGCTATACTGCCCGTCCGGCGCTCGGCGAGCCATGCCGGTCCCAGCCGCACGATCTGATCGAAGAGGCTGAGCCGGACCCGGTCCTGAATGAGTGCTGCCGTGCGATGCGCCACCATCGCGCGCCAGTATTCAAGACCCATGCGTGACAGGATGACCGCCACGAGTATGGCAATGGCAACCAACTGATCGGCCAAGGGCGCGCCTTCGAACAGACGCGCGATCAGCCAGCCGAGGATAATGAACCTTGCGATGCCGAGTGCCAGCGAAACAAATCCGAGGGCGATGGCTGCGGCGATTCGGGCCCGGAAGCCCTTCGTCGCCGCCCAGAGTTGGGCGTCAAAATGCATGTTTATGTCCTACCGAGGCGTTCACGAAGCGTAGCGTTGACTACGTTATTTAAATTACACTACGGGGAAGGTAATGTCCATTACGTCAAGTAGGAAGAGTGCTCGGTTTCGATCTCGTGACGTCGATCAACGACGCGGGGGCCTTATCATCCGCCACCATCAGCATGCGGCGGTCCGCTATCGCTGTGCTCAGGTCCCGATCATGGGTGATGAGCAGGATCGCCAACTCGTCCTCGTCGGCGACTTTGCGCAGATGACGAATAACCTGCTCCTGCACCGGAGGATCGAGGCGCGACGTCGGCTCGTCGGCAATCAGCATCGTCGGCCTCATCGCTAGAATGCGGACAAGTGCCAGGCGTTGCGCTTCACCACCGCTGATTTGATGCGGGCGGCGATGAAGCAAGTCGTGACGCAGGCCAAAGCGCTGCATCAATCCGGGGACTTCGCCGAAGCCGCGGTCGCCGTCTGGCAGGCGACGCAAATCTTCGAGGCTACGCCCGAGCGACTGCCACGGCGAGAACACCCGCGTCGGATCCTGATGGAGCTTTTGAAGGGAGCCGCCACGTGCCGCTGTCGGCCGCCGGATGATCCCCCCAAGGGGGGAGGCCTGTCCGAGCAGCGTTCTGCCCAGGGTCGTCTTTCCGATACCACTCTTGCCCAGGAGGGCCGAAATATGCCCGGCATGGCAATGAAAATTTAGATCGTCCGCCAGAATTCTGCTGCCGATACCGATGCGCAGGTGATCGGCCTCGATGACTTTCGCAGTCGTTGACCGCGCATAGGGGCGGGGTTCCCACGTTGCGGGATCGCTTGCGATGTACCGACGCGCATAATCCGTGCGGGGATCCCTCAGGATTTCTTTCGCAAGTCCGGACTCTATGATCGAGCGTTCGTCGAGAAAGGCGATCTGATCGGCCAGTGACCGGACAAGCGCGATATCGTGAGTGATGAGGAGGATCGCGCGACCGCTCTTTCGCAACGCGCTGAATACCTGGGCCACAACATCGCGCCGGTCCGCATCGAGACCCTTGGTCGGTTCGTCTACGAGGACGATGCCGGCACTGGTCACGGAAGCGATCGCTGCCATCACACGCTGCGCCATGCCTCCGGACAGTTCGAATGGACGCTTGTCATGGTGTTCAGCATCCAGTTGCATGGCCGAGAGTGCTGCGCCGGCTTCATGTGATCGTCGTGGCGACTGAATTTGCTCGCCGACCTGAGACTTTGCGCTCAGCAGGGGCGCAAGCGCGTTGAGCGGCTCCTGGGGAAGCAGGAAGAGGTCTTTCGCCCATAGAGACCTAAGTGCTGTGCGGTCGGCGGCGTCATAGATGCGCCCGTTGACGATGATGCGGCCAGAGACCGAAACGCCGCCCGGAATGAGACCCATGATGGCGCTGCCGATCAGGCTTTTGCCGCTGCCTGTTTCGCCGAGGACGGCCAGGATTTCGCCGGCAGCCACGCTGAGCGAAATGTTTTCCACGATGACACGATCAGGCGTTGCGATCGTCAGCCGTTCGACAGCAAGGGTGCTCACCTAGACAACCTCCTCGATCCCCTGGCGACGGGCGCTGTAATATTCGCCGATCAGCGTTGCCGAGAGTGTGCAGATCAGAATGGCACCGGCCGAAGCCAGCACCATGTGAGGATAGGTGCGGAAGAAGGTCATGGTTCCGGCGATCATACCGCCCCATTCGGCATCCGGGGGACGAAGGCCAAGACCGAGGAAGCCGACCGACGAAATCGTCAGGACGTTGGCGCCAACAGTCAAAACGCCGAGGGAGGAAAGATAGGGGACAATTGCCGGCAGGACGTGTGTGCGGAATATGTAGACCGAACCGAACCCGAGCAGACGGGAGGCCTCGACATGATCGGTGGCCAGTTCACGCGCGGTAATGGCTGCGGTGAGGCGGGCGAAGCCTGGCCATTGCGACATCCAGAGGCCAAAGAGAATCGGACCGATCCCGCCGCCCAACAGGCCGGAAACCAGAATGACGAACAATAGGCTGGGGCAGGCGATGATCACGTCGGACAGGCGCATGATGACCTGCCTCATCCAGCCCGTCCGAAACGCGGCCAGAAATCCGAGCACCAGACCGGTGGCCAGTGAAGCGACCACTCCGGCAAAGGCAATTCCGAGCGATATGCGTGTTCCTGCAACCAGCCGGGCTGCGATGGATCGTCCAAGATTGTCGGCGCCCAGAAGATAGTCGGTGGACGGAGAAGCATAAGCGGCACCGAGATCCTGTCGATTGGGATCGACGGTCAACAGGAGAGGCCCGAACAACCCCACCAGCAGCATTGCAGCCAAAGGCATGAATCCAAAAAGCACGATCGACAGTGGCGGCATGCGCCGGGGCTTGATGGCAACCCGATCGAGCGATGAAAACGTCATGGCTGTTGGCCCGCCACAAACAGCCGCGGGTCGAGCAGCCTGACCGTGATGTCGCTGAGGCCGTTGATCGCGACCACGGGGACGCCAATCAGCAACCCTGCACCCATCGCCATCGGTATGTCGGCCGCCAGAACGCTATCGATCAGCCGAGTTCCGAGACCGTCGAGGTTGAACAACACGTCGATGACGACCAGACCACCGATCGTATGAGCAACCAGCGGCCCAAAATAGGCAATGACCGGTACGAGGGTCGGCCGCAGTGCATGGGTAAAGATGATCCGCAACCAGCTCTGGCCCTTGATCCGCCCGTAGGTCGGATAGAAGTCCTGCATCGTTGCGACCACGGCGTTACGCACCACGCGCGAAAGCTCTGGAAGGAGCGCAAGCGCAAGCGTGCAGGAGGGAAGGATCACGTAACCGGGCAGGTTATTGCCGGCCGCCGGCAGCCAGCGCAGGCCGATCGCAAATATCGTTATCAGAATGATGCCGAGCAAGAACGACGGCACTGATGACAGGACCGCGGAAACGGCGAGAAACCCCCGATCGACAATGCTGTCTCGCCGCATCCCGGCTGCAAAACCTGTTGCCAGGCTTAGGGCGAGAGCGAAACCGACCCCGATGATCGCAATGCTCATCGTCGTGCGAAAACTCTGCCACACTTCCGGCGTGACCTCGCGGCCACTGATCATGGAGCGTCCTAGCTGGCCGGTGAATACGGACCCGACCCACCGGCCATATTGCAGAATGACAGGCTGATCCAGCCCCGTCATCTGGCGCGCCTGATCCACGGTCTGCAGGGAAATCCGCTCGCCGTAACGAGCTTCCGCAACCCGAAACGCAATATCGCCCGGGGCCATCTGCACTGCGACAAAAGCGAGGCTGGCAACTGCAAACGCAACGCCCGCCGCAGCCAACAGATGACCGATAACCGCTCCGGCAATGCCGCGCATGGCCGACATGCTCAGCTAACCCATTTGACGCGGTCGATCCAGAAGCCGACCTCGAGGGCATCGATTGGCACGCTGTCGAAAGCGATCCGGTCGGAAATCGAGACATTGTAGTCGTACCAGACCACCGGAATGACCGGCAGATCGGCATTGACGAGCGCACGGATCTTCTTTCGAGCCGCTGCGCGCTGGTCCTCGCTGCGAGCGGCAAGATACTCGCTGAGGGCTTGTTCCATGTCCGGATTGCGGTAGTTCACACCGCTCCATACAGCGTTCGCCGCATTGCTTTCGGCATAATCGAGCACCAGGGTGGCGACGGGATCAGGCACGGCACCATAGTTTCGTCGCGTGAGGCCGAAGAGGAAGCTACCCTTGGCGACGGCCTCCAGAACTTGTCCCTGGTTGCCGTTTTCGAGCTTGACCTCGATGCCGACGTCGGCGAGCTGCGCCTGGATCGCTTCCGCCAAAGATTTGACTTCCGGCTGCTTGCCAACAATCATCGCAAACGAGAAGCGCGTTCCATCGCGGGTGAGGACGCCGTCCGACCCCTTGGTCCAGCCAGCCCCAGCCAAGAGCCGCTCGGCCTCTTTGACGTCGCGTTCGATCTGCGGCAGATCGGAATCGTACCAGTCGGGAAAGGCAGCAGAGAAGAGCTGGTTGGCGGCGGCCTTTGGATTGCCGAACAGTGCCTTGGCAATCCCCTGCCTGTCGACGGCCAGCGAGATTGCCCGACGCTCAACAGGGTCATCGAAGCGCACGTCTCCCGCATTAACGAAGACGCCGTTGATCCGCGCAGTCTGGACCTGCTTGACCTTTACCTTGCCGCTGCCCTCGACCCGGTCGCGCAAGGCCTGCGGCAGACCGAGAACCAGATCGACCTGACCCGCTTCTGCCATGTTGGCAATCGTGTCGGGCGACGTCGCGCCGGTGAAATGAACTTTGGAGATGTTTGCCGGGGTTCCCCAATATTCGGAGAAAGCTTCGAGATCCACCGAGGTTTTGCCCTCGATCCGGGTGATCTTGTAAGGACCCGTGCCTATGATTTGTTTGACGGTTCCGTCAGGAGCAAAGGAGGACTTTGCCAGAATGACGGCGGGGCCGTCGGTGAAAAAGTCCGCCACGAGGCTGAACGGCTGCTTCAGAGTAACAACCACTGTCTGACCATCGATGCTGACCGACGAAATTGGCAGCTGCGGCACCATCTCGGTATTGTTGCGCGATTTGCGCATGGTTTCGATGGCATCCCGAACCAGTTCGGGTGTCAACACGCTACCGTCGTGGAAGCGGACGCCTTCTCGGATAACAAAAGCCCAGTTCAGACCGTCGTCGCTCACAGACCAGCTTTTCGCGAGTTCCGGGGCGAGCTTGCCATCTGGATCGATCGTCACCAGGGTTTCGGCGACCCGAAGCCGGCGGAAATGATAGCTGGTGTCAGCCAATTCGAGGCTGGTGATCTCGCGAGGAGAGGTGATCTGGAGGATACGTTCTTCCTTTGCCCACGCGCTGCGGCCGAACACGGTCGTTACGGCGCCGAGCGCCACGGACGCGGCAAGCACCGCTCTTCGGGAAATCATGAATAGGCTCCTCGGGTTAAACTCGACATGACGACCATGCCCGGACGAAGCCCCAGCCTGTCCGGCGCGTCGCTGCCCGTGGAATGGCGTCGTGTTCCGGAACCCAGCCACTACACAGCGTAGTATCTGTTACCATTCATGATAATAACGATCAAGTTTAAATATCGGCTGATCTCCTTGGGCCAGTCGGCTTTTCGGCCGTTGGCGTCATTGTTGGTCTTCCCTGATCATCATTGGCGTAGTGTTGACGACGCAGCGTCTGGCTTTCAGGTTCTGCGATCCAGTTCACTGCGGAAATCGCGAAGTCGGCGCGCCGTCTCCATGGCCTGGTCCGGGCCAAGCTGGGTAAGAGACAGGACAAGGGTCTCAAGGGCGAGCAGGATCGTTCCATAGAACGTCATATTGCCGACCTCGGTTCGTGGTACTTCCAGAACGGACTGAGCACCGACCGCGAGGCGACCAGTCGGGTTGTCGGTAATGACGACGAGCATTCCACCGATACGTTGAAGCTCCTCCTTGATGAGAAGGCTTTCCTTGTGAACTTTGCCGTAGGCAAGGAGGATTACAGCATCGCCCGGCTGCAGGCCGAGCAGTGCGTCGGCGAAGGCGTGGCCGGTACCCTCCATCACGAAATTCGCGCGGCCTATCCGGCCAAGATGCGTTGAGGTCTGCTGCGCCAGACGGACAAGCGGCCCGCCGCCATGAAGGCCGATCCGGCTGGCATCGTTGAGGAGCAGCGCCGCGGACTGAAACTGCTCTGGCAATGCCGGTCGCGACAGTCTCTCCAGTGTCCTGGCATAGGCCTCGACCACCATCTGGAGCGGAGGCCGGCCCCCATCCTGTGTCAGCTCACTCACGGTCACGCCCACCTTTTCCACCGGTGTACGGGCACCCTCATCGAGTTTCTCCGCGATCACGGTTTTGAGGTGAGGTAGTCCATCAAAGCCAAGCGTCTGGATCGACCGTATAACGGTTGCATCGGAAGCGTCGATTTTCGCAGCAAGCTCGAGTGCGGAACTGACAAGCACGGCGTTCGGGTGTCGCTCGATATAGTCCAGGAGCCGAGTAGCTGCGGCACTCAGATTTTGTCTCTGCTGCACTTCAAGCATATGCCATTCCATTATCTGTTCTGGATTTCGCCCGAAGGCTCGGCGCATAACTAACTCGAAAGGGGAACGAATTCCAGCAGCAGCAAGGATCCGCCTCCCTAGCAATACCATTTGCGCGGGAGACGGCGTTACAAGACGCCGCGGACTCGCCCAGCTTGTCGATCATTGCGTGGCATGCCTCGATAGGCCGAAATCTGTTCTTCAAGCCGAACGGCAACTTTGTGCGCCCGCTGATAAAATGCCCCCTCGGCCATGCCATATCGGTCTATGTGGGTTTCCAGATTGAGCGGTGCTTCGTATTTTGTTGCCGCGATTGCGCGTGTAACGGCTTCCCAGTCGATGCGCCCATCAAAGGGCAGCAGATGATCATCGGTTGCGCCAAAATTGTCGTTGATATGCGTGGTGATAAGGCGATCTCCGTACTGTTCCACAACGGAGCATGATCCGGGCGCAATCATTTCCCAATGACCTGTATCGAGGCAGAGGCCAATGAACTCAGCCGGAAAGCGCGCAAAAAGCCGCTCGTAAAGCTGCAGGAAGCTCGAAGCCGATGCGCAAAACAGAGTTTCGACCGCAATCTTGACCTTCTTTTGCAGGCAATATGGCTGAAGCTCCTCAAGCGACCTCCATAAGGGGGCAAAAAAGGCTTCTTCTGCCACTCTGGAGCGGAACACCTCATCCGTGATATCGATGTGCATGACGATATCGGGCGCTCCGAATGCGCAGGCCAGGTCGATCCGGTTCCTGACCAGCTCCACACCGCTTTTCCGCTGCCACTCGTGAGGGGACAGAATGTCTCTGCGGGTTTCCATACCTATACGCCGGTCTTTCCGCCATCGCACTTCGCTGATCGGATTGCGTCCGTTGCTGCCGTGAAGAGATTTCACCTTAAGTCCGGATGCGTGGACCATCTCAGCGGTGAAGGCAATCTCGGCGTCGCTGAGCATGTAGGAATTTCCGGAGTCAGGGTTCCAGTTGATATGGGTAAAGCCCGCGTCAGAGATCAGCCGCAAGGACTGCCTGACCCCTTCGTCGTACCAGCGTTCTTCCTGTGGCCATTGCCAGACTGTAATGCAGGTATCCATCGTTTTCGCTCCTTGCGAAGTCGTTGAAGCATGCAGGCGTCGAACTGCACACCACTCAATGATCACCCGACCAGCCTTGATTGCTCTGCTGGTCCGGAAGCTTGCGTGGCCATCCGGATAGATTCGCGATAGGCTTCAAACATACGGTTGATCCGTTGATGGGCGGGTTCGCTGAGCAATTGCCGTTCTTGCAACCAGTCATCGTTGTAAACCGTGTCGAGATACTTCTCCCCGGCATCACATACGAGAACGACGATGGTGCTCCGGCGCTCCAGAAGGAGCAATCGCTTCATGGCGACATGGATGGCCATTCCTGCTGTCCCGCCGACCAGAAATCCTGTTTTCCGCGCAACAATCCGCGCTGTTGCAAAGGCGTCGATATCGCGAACGGTAAGCTCCTCATCGATCAGGGAATGATCGACATTCGGGCCCACGCAGAAACCTTCCGAAGCACCTGCTCCGGTCTGCCAATGCTGGCGCGCGGGACCCCCGAATATTATCGAGCCCGCGGGTTCGACACCGATGCTGACGACCTTTGAGCCCAGCCGTCTTAGTTCACTCACCGTCCCGCAAAGCGTACCGCCAGTTCCGACGGCCCCGACCAGATATCCGATGTCAATGCCCAGATCGCGAACCAGTTCTTCTGCCAGTCCGACATAACCCAGATTGTTATTTGGGTTATGGTGTTGGTCCGGCCAGAAAGCTCCTTCCGTCTCGGCGATCTCGTTTGCGATCCGCATGCGTTCAATTGTACTCGCCTTGTCGCTCGTTTGGCCGCCCACGAACCGCAATTCGGCGCCCAAGGCCTTCATGGCGCTCAGTTTTGCGCGCGAGGCGTTGTTGTCGACCACGGCGATGAATTTGTAACCACGCTCGATCGCAATAAACGCAAGGCCGGTTCCGGTATTGCCTGAGCTCGACTCCACGATCAGCCCACCGGGTTTCAGGCGTCCTTCCCGCTCGGCGGCCAAAATCATCTCGCGGGCCATCCGCACCTTGCAGGATCCGGTTGGATTGAGTTGCTCCATCTTCAGAAGAAGGCGACTGCCCGAACCGACGCGCGCAAGTTCGAACAAAGGGGTATCGCCGATCAGCTGCGATCCGGCTGTGGCGATGTTGCTCCCCACGTGTCGGTCTTGAAGCGTCATTGGTCAATCCTCCAAACGAATTGATTGTCTTGCCGTGAGACGACGATCTTGGGCGGAAGGGGAAGCTGATGAAAAGAGCTTTCGTTCTTGTCCATCTGGTAGCCAGCGGTATTCGGATAAAGGATGAGATCGCCGTAGCGTGGCGGCGCCTCGAACGCGACTTTGCGCCACGTCAAGACGTCGTACTCCATACAGCTTGATCCGCCGATCGCGGCCCGGGTCGGTTCCTGTGGGCGCTCCGGCCCCATCTGGACAAGCATTGGCGTCGGCAGAAACTCGCTGTTGACCCATTGAGCCGACATGCTCATGCTGAGGCCAGCAACAGTGACGAGGCCGTAGTCGCGTTTTTGCTTGAATCCCTGGACCGGAAACGCGGACATACCTGCGCCGTCCAGCAGTGCTCGGCCGGGTTCGAGAAAAAGCTCGATCTGATGGTTGCGAAGCTCGGCAGCCAAATTTCCGGCTGCGCACGAGCTGCTAAGGATCGCATCGAGCATGCCCGCACCGGTAGGCGACTGGAAAAAAGGGTAGAATTGAGAGAATGTCTTTGCGGCGTGGAAGAGTTCGGGCCTGCAACCTTCCTTGAACGCCAGCCAGTCTTCCTCGGAAACAAAACTGCAGGCGAACCCGCCACCGATTGAAATCGCCGAAGCCGTCAGGCCCATTGCCCTCGCGTCGAGGCATGTTTGTACCAAGGCAAGAGCCAACTCCGCTCGGGGCTCGACGGCATAACCATCGAGATGAAAGGAAAATCCCTGCATCTCGATGTGCTGCTCTGCTTGCGCGCACTTTGTGAGCGCAATGCCGAGATCTCTTTCGTTCAGTCCAAAGCGACTGTCCTGGGCTGAAGGCGGGAGAACCCGCAACAGAATCCGCAGGGGCGTAGTGGATCGTGCTGCTATCGCGATCGCCCGCCCAAGCTCGTCGAGCGCATCGATGGCGACAATGGCGTTATGCCGGCTCGCCAGCCACAAGAGTTCATCGCTCTTTGCAGCGCCTGTAACGCCGATGCGCTCCCCCGTTATTCCATTTGCGAGGGCATGAACGAATTCTGGTTCGCTGGCGACATCGATCGAGCCATGAAGTGTTGCGATCTCGCGCAGCCAGGCTCCGGCCTTGTTTGCCTTTTTGCCAAAATAGACACGGCCCCGGACTTCGTGCCGTTTCAGCACCGCCTGAAAAGCCGAAAGGTTCTCAGCGAAGCTTTGGGGATGAATGAGATGAAAAGGGCCTTGGACGACATGGGCGATTTGCTGCAGCAGATCGATATCATTTCTGATCGTCACCGCCCATTCTCGTTCCAAAGCTTGCAAGGAAGGGACCGCTAACTCCACAATTCGATCCTCCTGCCACGACCCGCGGCTATAGCCCGCGTCGCGAAGGCATGAGCAATCGGGATATCGGTGATCACCATGCCGCTGTTGAAGGCAAAGACCTTGTCATCCTGGCTGCGCCGCCCCGATCGGCGACCTGCGATGATTTCGGGCAGTTCTGCATCGACGTCCATGATGCCGTCTGGACCAGCCAGCCGTCGGTGCTTGTCGAACATTTGGCTTTTGTTGGTCGCGATTGTGTAATCGGCCTCCCCGAGTGCGCCGTCCTCGACACCCTTGCTGGCAACAGAAATCAACAAACCACCGGGAGCAAGCCACCTGGTCTGAACCCTGGGGTGGGCAGCGCGCCCGGAGGCCGCCACGACGACGTCCGACATCGCGACTGCTTCGGGCACATCACCCACCAGTTCTACCTCGCGATCCGGGAAATATCTTTTGAAGGTTGCGATGCTCAGGGCGATCCCTTCCGGATGGGTGCCGAACAGGCGCAATGTTTCGAGCTGCGGCATGGCGGTCAACAGATAGGGCAGCGTGTTGACGCCTGAGCGACCGCTCCCGATCATCAGGGCCGAGCGGGCGTCGACCTTCCCACAATATTTGGCGATGATCGCTGTTGATGCCGGCGTCCGGTAACCGCCAACCTTCAGGCAGTCCATGAACGCAAATGGCATGCCCGTCGTGTCGTCATAGAGGCTTATCGTGGGGTAATATTTCTCATAGTTCGTGTTCCCCTGCCGGTATGACGTTTTGAAAGCGAGCATCTCGGTCCCGCCATCGTAGCCAAGCATCGAATACGACAGCGAGTCCCGGTCGTTTGGAAGCCGCAACATCAGTTTCGTCGGGCAACCCGACTGGCCGTTTGCATAGGACAGATACGCTTCCTCGACGATCGGGATGACTTCCGACGGCGCCAGCTCGATGTCTGCGAGGTCTGTCCGGGTCAACACATGCAGGGCGGGCGTATGGAGATAAGATCTGGTCATCTGCTGCTCCTCTTCAAAAGCGTGCTCTGAGAATTTGGGGAAGGGGCAGTCAGCGTGTCCGGCCGCAACGTGTAGCCGAGGTGCTCAAGGGGAACATCGCAAGCCGGAATCGCTGGATTGAAGACGTGTCGCGTGGTCTTGAACGGGAACAGGTGACCGCTGCGAGCCATAGCGAAGATCTCTTCGGGCGTCACCGTCTCTCCGGCACGCCACGACGTCACCTGCACCTGTTCGTATCCAAGGAAAACAACAGGCAAAAATTTAAGATTGAGCCGTTTCGCGACAGTGAGCCGATGATGCCCGTCCATGACAAAGTGCGCATCCCTGTGGGCTGTTATCGGTTCGATCCAATGCCCGTCAGACAGGATCTTTGCTTCAAGATCGTGTACTCTCGAAAGATCCACCTCTTCGGTAGGCACGAGCAAATGGGGGTCAAACAGGCAGTATGAAGAGGCCATTTCGGGCTCCTTTCGACCACGCGGATCTTGCGACACATGTTGCGATTCCCAACGAACGTCGGATCTATTCGTAAATACCTTGAACCGACCGCTCGACTCGCCAGCATACCCAAAACCGGCGGCCGATTTCCGTCGCCGCAAAAACACCGCAGAGAACGATTGGCAGCATCCGGAAGCCGAAAAGTGCACAGAGTGTGATGATCAAAATTCTGACGTCGCGCCCCAGTCGGAAATAGGTATGACGATCTTTGGACCGCATCCAGCTATCGTAGAGCAAGCCGGTGTAGCTGCTGGCAGAAACAGCTACCAAAGCACAGAGCGTAATAATGAGATATTGCTCACCGTAGGGCTCATGTAGCGTGAGTGGCCAGGCAAGTGCCAGCAACATAGCGGCATCGAGGACGCGGTCCAACGTCAGATCCAGCCAGGAACCGAATGTCGATTCTTTGCCCTGAAGCCGTGCCACCTCGCCATCGGCTTCATCAAGAATACCTCCGATGAGCCAGCAAACTCCGCCAACCGCGAGCGGCAACGCTCGTCCGTCCAGAAATAGCAGAACTGCACAGAAGGCGGATAAGGCGCCCGCGAGCGTGACGTAATTGGGGTGTATTCCAGCCGCCGCGAGTGGCTTGGAGGCGAGATGGCAAAGATGCCGCACGATCAGGCGCGATACCGGACCATCCATGGATCTCTGAGAGGCACGGATCTCCAAATGGCGCTTGACGCCCGCTACCAGGTCTGGACCCATCGATGTGATATTCACCGCCTCTTGCGGTCGGTAAAGAATGAAGGGTACTCGCTCCTCACTATGGCTTGGAAAAACATGGCAAAGCAAAACCTCTGCCCCATGGTGGTCGCATGCCGCCTTGATCGATTGCAGCAAGCTCGATTCCTCGGATCCGTTATCGCTTTTGCGGGGAGCTTCCATGTCAGTGGTGTCCAGTG
Organism: Agrobacterium tumefaciens; assembly: GCA_025560025.1. NCBI lineage: Bacteria > Pseudomonadati > Pseudomonadota > Alphaproteobacteria > Hyphomicrobiales > Rhizobiaceae > Agrobacterium > Agrobacterium tumefaciens. The sequence goes on from CP048488.1 coordinate 65,349, forward strand.
CCGTGAATTTCGTCAGCAAGGCGAGGCCCGACTGATAAATGACAATGGCCGAACGCTTGTCGCCCTGTGGGAGTTGATCGAGTTGCCTGGAGACAAACGAGAAATTGAGCTTCTCAGCGAGCAGCAGTAGTTTCTCGTTTGTCTCCGAGCTAAAAAGCTCCTTACCGACAATGGAGACGGACACTTCCTGGAATGTTCGCCTCAGAAGCTGCAGATTCCTCTCGAAGCAAGAGGACCCATAAGCTCGCGCGAAGAAATAGTCCGCGACTAGTTGCGGATCGGAAACGTCGTCGAGATCGATCGCGTAGATAATGGACTGCATTTTGAGCCGCCTTAACCGGAAACAACCGAATTTTGTTGTTTGATGACACTGAGCAAAGCTGTGGCGTGGATCTCGATCCGCCTGACAACTGCGGCCCCAACGTTCTCCATCGCCTCGCTGGTCTGGGCGCCCACATGGGGCGTGCACAACACATTCGGAAGGTTGAGAAGCTCGTCCGCGGGATCCAGCGGTTCGGAGTGAAATACATCAAGCCCGGCACTGGCGATCTTGCCGGAACGCAGGGCGGCCAACAGTGCCGGCCGTTGAACGACGCCCGCTCGGCCTGTGTTGACCAGTACTATGCCATCTGGCATGCGGTCGAACTCGACGTTTCCAATCATCCCCTGCGTCTCCTTGGTGAGCGGGAGATGGATCGATAATGCGGACGATCTGCTGAGCAGTTCCTCCAGGTTTGTAAATGATGCGCCCGTCTGTTCGGCCACCAGCTGCTTTTCCCGTTTCATCGGCGAACGATCGAAGACAGAGATATTAAAGCCGAGGGCGGCGCTGCGCTTTGCCATGAGGCGACCTATCTGGCCGAAGCCAAGTATACCGAGCGTGTGTCCTTCAATATCCCGAGCCAGTTGCGCGTATTTGATCCCCCAGTTTCCGGCGCGAAGCTCAGATGAAAACAGCGGCAAACGTCGCCAACCGCAGAGAAGCAAAGCAACCGCATGGTCGGCGACAGATCTCGACGCGGCCGGGGTAGAATCGACTACGATGCCCCGGTTGCGGGCAGCATTGACATCGATGTTGTCGAAGCCCGAACCCGCTTTAATAATGAGGCTCAACCGCCCGGCTCGGTTGATGTCAGCGGTGGTGACCCCGACGTGACTGCGCAAAACGAGGATGTCGATATCATGAAGATGTTTTGTAAAGTCGCCGTCTTTGACCTGTTCCACCGCATGGCGGGCAGCAAGCTCGTCAATCATGGATTGATGATAGTGACCAAGGAGTAAGATTTTCATCATACACATCCGCCAGTGAGAGTAATGCCTCGGTCAGGCGCTGCGAGCCTCGACCGTTGTGCTCATGCGCATGGGTGCGGCGAATATCCTTTCCGCGATCCGCAGATCCTCAGCGCTGTCGATCTCGTACCATCGAAGGTCATCGCAGCGAGCTGCGGCCATCCGCAGTCCACGCCGTTCAATCAGGTTTGCGAAAAGCTCCTCCGTGTAAGCCTTGACGGCACCTGTACCGATCAGATCGTCGAGGAACGGAACGATCTTGCCTCTGAGATCTGTGGAGCTCAGGCGCATCAGGTTCATTGTCTTGAAGAGCTGCGGAGACCCGTCGGCGAGATTTGCTGCCGTCTGCTTCATGCGGACTTCGGCTATATAGTCGTTTTCCCCGAGAATGACCGCAGATCCCTCCATCGAAGCGTCGAAAGGTGCGACGGCGGACGTGTTTGGGACGTCGTTGATCGTCAGATAATGGAGAGCATTCACCTCGAAAAAGACATCGCCTTCCAGAAGATAGCAATCGCCTTGAAGAAGTGCCTCGCGTGCCAGCCAGAGCGAATACGCACTGCCCGTCTTGTCGAATACGGCAGACTCGACATAGCTGACCTCGAGTCTCCCGAACCGCGAGCCGCAGGCATACTGAATCGCGTCCTTGCGATAGCCAACAACGATGGTGACGTCTTCGACACCGACCGCTTCGAGGTTCCGCAAGGCATTGTGAAGGATAGGAACTCCATTGACCTCGACCAGCGGCTTGGGCCGGAGATCGGTCAGAGGGCGCAGCCGGGAGCCGAAGCCTGCTGCGAGGATGACGGCTCTCTTCGGATGATAGTTTGTCATTTGCATCCCTTTATGAAGTTGAGGAGGAGGATCGGATCATTTCCAGGCGTTGAGCATCTCAACGAGACGGGAAAGCCCAGTTTCGAGCATTTCCGTTGGGATCCCGTATGAGAGACGAATGCCCGATGGATCGCCGAAAGCCGTGCCTGAAACTGCGGCGACGCCGACTTCACGCAGAAGCGAATTCACAACGTCGTCTGCGGTGACGGCAACGCTGCCCGCCTTCGCTTTCAGCAGCTCCGACAGATCAAGATAGAAGTAGAAGCCGCCCTGTGCATTCGGTACGGGAACATGGGAAAGGCCTGAAAGCACGCTGAGTCCGATCTGCCTTGACCGGGCGAGCTGAGCGCGAAGGTTGGCCTGGTAGACGCCGTCGTCCTGCCGCAAGTGGGTGAGCACGGCGTGCTGTGCAATCACGTTTGGATTCGAGGTCGTATGAGACTGCAGAGCCTTAACCGCGTTGACCACATCCTTGGGCGCGCTGAGATATCCGATGCGCCATCCGGTCAAGGCAAGAGACTTGCTGAAAGCGTTGATGATCACAGTCCGCGAGCGAACTTCCGGTACCAGTGAAACGATTGGGTGGTGGGTTTGGTGGCCATGTACGAAATCGCCGTAGCATTCATCAAAGATGATCCAGAAATTTCGGTTGATGGCGAGCTCGGCGATCGCCACCAGCGTCTTAACATCATAGACGGCACCAGTCGGATTGGCAGGTGTGTTGATGACAATCGCTCTGGTTCGCTCCGTCACGGCCGCTTTGATATCCTCGATGAGGGGGACATAACCGTTGGAGCGCGTTTCAACAAAGACAGGTGTCGCGCCGGCGATCATCACCTGGGCCGGGAAAGTGGTCCAGTATGGCGACGGAATGATGACTTCGTCACCAGGATTAAGCAGCACCATCGCCGTATTGAAGAGCGCCTGCTTCGCGCCACTGGTGACGGCGATTTCGTCTGACTGCCACAGCTGGCCCGTCTCCAGTGAAACTTTTCTAGCGAGAGCTTCGCGCAATTCGATCAGTCCGATCGTATCGGTATATCGGTTGATGCCCTTTTGAATTGCCTCGATGGCGCCATCGCGGATCGTCGGTGCAAGGTCAGACCAGATTTCTCCGGCGGTAAGATCGACAATCTCCTTACCCGCGTCGGCGGCGGCTTTTGCCGCCGCTCGTGCTGCAGCTGTGCCCGATGACTTGAACATGTCGGTGCGTTGCGCAAGCATGTGCGCCTCCTCACATCACTGAATGGGGTTGAACAGGCCGCTTTAAGGCCGACGAACGCTCAGGTACCTGCGTGTTTCGGAAGATAACGGTCTTCTGCGGCCGCGAGCTCGTCGTAGCGCAGGAGGCCGAAAACTTCCTCCAACGTCGCTACATCCGGTTCTACGCTTGCAATGCTTTCTTCCGCCAGTATGCGGCCGCATGTGGCACGCATGGCCGCAATTGCAGCCCGCATATTGTGATTGGCCCAGATCACGGTGGAGATCCTGGCTTCCCGATAGACCGATACCGGGGTCTTGTAGTATTTCGTCGGGACGATCACGACGGGCAGTTTCCCGCCCCACTGCTTCGAGAATTCGAGGATCTCTGCGGCATCGCTTTTGCGCGAATGGATCAGGATGGCATCAGCACCTGCGTCCGCATAGGCATGAGCACGAACCAGAGCTTCTTCCAACCCGTACCCCGCAATCAGTGCTTCGATGCGAGCAACGAGCACCATTTCAGGAACAGCATCTTTCACTGCTCGGAGACGGCCGGAGAACTCATCAATATCAGCCAGCGGATGACGGTTGCCGATGAAGCTGTTCATCTTCGGAAAGCCTTTATCCTCTAGGCACACTCCGGAGGCGCCGCGCTGCTGGAGTTTTGTTGCCAGCAATCGAGCATTATTGAAATTCCCAAAACCGGAATCGCCATCGACGAGAATAGGCAATCCGCTGGCATCAGCCATACGTTCGACAACATCGACTACCTGTGTCCAGCTTGCCTCGTTGGCATCCCGGTAACCGAGGCTCGAGGAAATTGAGAGGCCAGACGCCCAAAGAGCTTTGAACCCGGCTCGTGCAGAGATTGCTGCAGACAGCCCATCATGCGCCTCCATGACGAATTCCAGCTCTTGCGAGCGGATCAGCGCGGATAGCGATTTTTCCGAAGCATTCAGAGATACAATCGTGTCGTGCAGAGAAGAAACCAGTTCGCTCATTGCCGCGCCTCCTTCAACTGGAGCAACGATGTGTGACAATTAGATGAAACACAAGAGAAATATTTGGAAAAAATCGAAAATAATCAAGCTATTTCAATGAGATATGGAGGATATATCGGTGTGGTGCAATATAGGGGGGCTATATCGAAGAAATATCCGTAGGCCTTCAAAGGGTTGGCTGAAATACTTGACAAATTTGGTCAAAATATTATCGATATAGCAAGCATAGCGGGAACAAAGCTGATACCGTCTTCTCTCAGATTGTATGAGCGGGAACATCTGTGTTCTCGCTGGAGATGACGCGCGTTCGGAGGGGGTGTCGAAATGCAAAAGCAACAGCCGCTGTTTGCCAGTGATGTAGACGTGACCGATGATCACGACAAAGCTGGTCAGGTATATGCGCGTATCAGGTCGGTTCTTATTTCCTATCGGGTTCCGTCGTCGACATTTTTGAATATCCGGACGATTGCTAAAGCCTTGAATGTCAGTCCTACACCGGTGAGGGAAGCGCTGATCCGCTTGGCGAATGAAGAGCTGGTTCTGCAAGCTCCAGCTGGGCGGGGATATTTTTCGCGAGTACCAAGTGTCGATCAGCTCGCCGCTGAATACGAGGCAGCATACTCAATCATTTGCTACGCCATACGAAAGAATGCTCGAGGCTTTTCCCTAAGAGGTCTACGGCCGCTCAAGGAGATTCAGGCCGACGTCTCGGCTTTCCAACTAGCTGCAAATGGTGCGTCTCCATTTGTGGTCTTTTTGGAAACGCTCTATCAACGGCTCGTCGGGATATCGGGAAACGCAATATTACAAGCTCATGTGCAACACTTCCTCGACCGTACGAGCTTCATCCGCGAATTCGATCTTCTTACACCTCAGCGCCAACACCAGATTGTGGATCATATGACGCAATTCATCGATCTGCTTGAAGGCGGACGAACTGAGGACGCGATTAAGAATCTTGAACAACAGCTTACGATCAAGACAGGCTTGCTTCCCGAACTGGTACATGGTGTGATGCAAAGGTCGGCCGCCGACAACAAGTCTATCGAAGCATTGATATCCGAAAGTCCTTTGAAAGGATGATCGAGTTGTCCTTCCATTCGAATTCAAACGGCGAGGTCTCAACGCGGGAGGTTCGTGAGGATCTGGAGATTGCTACGGCCATCATGACCTACGCCATCAGGAGGAATCTGGGCGGCTTTCGATTTTCAGGTCTTCGAGTTCCGTGGATCATCCAGGATTGGGAGCCTGGCAGGCAATTACCGGACGTTGAGAGTTTTGCAACGGAAGTGGCGACTTTTCAGGAACATCTGCACGAACGCATTGTGGCGCTCGCCGACAATCGGAAAATGGTTCGTACGATGTGGAGCCTGAACGAGAGCACGCGCCATTTTCGCGAATATGAATTGCGGAGGCCGGAAGCCGCAAGGGATATTCTCGATAGGACGGCAGCCTTGGTGAACGCCTTGTTTAATCGGGATGAGCAACTCTGTTGCACCATCTTGCTGCAATGCGCGGAACGGCGCTATAAGCTATTGGTTGTCTCGCCCGATACCTCAAACGGCGAAAACCCACGCGAAGCAGCTCCTTATTAAGCTATCATCACTTACCGTAACCTCGCTGAATGATTGTCGTCGATTGCGCGACCGGACAATCATCTAAGGGTAAAGGGTACGTTTCTGAAGGCAGCGGGATCGTGAGCTCGGTCCCTTTGAAGGCGCGCCTTGGTGCCTTCGACGGCGCTCGTCAAACATAAGTGGATCACTCAGTGATCGACACGCGCCTGATCACCATCGCCTTGAATTTTGATCACGGGTGGAAAGCAAGGCGACCAACCAGCCTAAACATTAAAATGGCCTTCTGGGTAAGCGGGTTGGCCGCAAAACTGATCACGCTGTCCTTTCTTACGAGGCGCCATGCTGAGCGTCTGAGCTCTAGCCTCAAAGCAGACTGCCCTGTCCCACGGGCTCTCCGGATTTGGACACGATCGTGGATCCGTACGGTTCGCGCGACGAAATGATCAACGCATCATCTGGCAAAGGCCGTGCCAGATCTTTGGCTTCGTCCCATGGCGCCTGCATCCACACCTCGGTCTCCTCTTCGGTCAGGAGAAGAACAGGCATCGCCTTCTCATGGATCGGCTTCACGAGATTGTTGGGATCAGTGGTCAAAAACCCATAGAGGTCGGCGGTCGTCGGCCCATCCTTCACCTTCCGGACGCTCTGCCATTGCGGGACATGGATGCCGGCGAAGAACATCAGCGACTTTTCCTCGTCCCGTGCAAACCAGGCGTTCGGCACGTTCCCGCCGGGTTGCTGGCTGGCGGGATCGGGTTCGGCGAAGCTGGTGACCGGGACGAGGCATCGGTGCTCGATACCAAACCATCGTTTCCAGTGTGGGAAGGTGAGCTTGCGGACGTTGGTCGTGCCGCGGTCCGCCTCCATGCGGATGAGCTCTTCAAGATCGGCGGGCTTCCCTTTGGCTTTCAGTTTTTCGGCCTTGGCTTTGGCGGCCTTTTCCAAGGTGAACCGGGGCGAGGGAAGACCCCAACGCGCATGTGCCAATTGTGTCCTTCCATCAGCGGTGTTGCGGACAATCGGTCCCATCTGATCGGGGTTCATTTGATAGGCTGGCATGAGGTTGATGAGGCTCTCGGCGTCCTGAGCCCATTTTGAAACCCAGTCCTTGTCCTCCATCCGATAGAGATTACACATGCGACCCCCTCCGCTTCGACCAAATACGGCTACTCTAGCGCATGTCGCTTGTTTCGCTAGTCGAGCTGGTAAACGTCGGCATTGTCTTGCCGTTCCCGCAGGCCCTTGTACGACGGATGACGGAGTTTCCCGTCCGATGTCCAGGCGCGAAACTCGATCTCGGCGATCAGGGTAGGCTGGACCCAGACAATGTCGGCAGTTCCGGAATGGGGCAGGGGCGGTTGCTTTCGCTTCCATCGCAGCGTGTCCAGTATCTTCCGCAACCGGATGATCTCGGCTCCCTTGAAGCCCGTGCCGACGCTTCCGACGTGGACGAGATCGCCATCGCGGTAGGCGGCAAGCGCTAACGAGCCGAAGCCGGCTGGGTACGATGCGGACCTCTCATAGCCGACGATGAAGAAAGCCTCGCTCTGGATGCATTTGACTTTTACCCAATCCCCGGTCCGGCCCGAACGATAGGGCTGATCGAGGCGCTTGCCGACGATGCCTTCCAGGCCGAGGCGGCAGACATGCTCAAGCAGGACAGCTGGCTCGGCATCGAGTGTTTCTGATATCCGAATGGCGCTGGCTTCATTCGTTGGGCCGTTTATCGTGTCCTCGAGAAGGTGTCGGCGCGAACGGTATTCAACACCGCGCAGATCGTGCCCATCCAGATAAACAAGATCGAAAGCGTAAAGAACGGCGTGGGAGGCGCGCCTGCCAGCTTGTTTGCCGGATGCACCCAGCGATTGCTGCAGCAGCCCGAAATCCGGCCGCCCCTCTTCGTCGAGCACGACGGCTTCGCCATCGATGATCATCGTCGCCGGCCCGAGCGCTCGGGCGGCCTGCTCTATTGCCGGAAATCGATGCGTCCAGTCATGGCCGCCACGCGTGAGGATACGGATCCCTTGCGGCTCGATATGGACCGCAAGGCGATAGCCATCCCATTTCAGCTCCCAACTCCATTCGTTTCCGGTGGGAGGCTTAGCCTTCAATAGGGCCAGCGCCGGCTCGACGCGATCAGGTATGGGATCGAAGAGGAGCTGTGGTTGAGCTGGATTACGCTTCCTGCGCGGCTTTGAGCGGATCGGCGGCTCGGTGTCGCGAAGGAGGGGTTTTGATCTCGGAGGCCTCGTCATCCGGCCAGTTCATCAGAAAAACCTTAATAATACTGTGACTATCCCTATATTGTCCCCGCTATTCACCGATCAGGACATAAGACTGTAGAAGCCAGCGAAATTTCTTGGTCGCAGCTATTCACCTGATTCTCATAAAGAATCTCGAACTTCTAATCTTCGGAACAATACTCGTACGGTTTTGCCGCCTTGACTCCTTTCTCATATAGGAACAAAAACAGAACATTGACATTTGCACGACATGAAGTCGCCCTGCCAACACGACCTTGAAGGGAGCCGTGAACAATGACTGCTGCCCGCGAAAGGGTAATCTGCGATCTGCGGGAGCGTATTGCATCTCTCGAAACCAGCACGGCGAAAAAAGCCGGTTGGTTGCCATTTGGCGTGCCGGAGATGGATGCGGTTCTGCCTGGCGGCGGCCTTGCTCATGGCGCGCTTCACGAATTTGCCGGTGGTGGATCGGGCACCGTCGATGGTGCGGCCGCAGCTCTTTTTGCAGCCGGCATAGCGGCACGGACGAAGGGGCCGATCGTGTGGTGTCTGACGCGACCAGATCTGTTTTTTCCCGCGCTTGCGCAGGTCGGACTGCATCACGACCGGATAATCTTCGTCGAGTCCGACAAGGAGGAAGACGTGCTCGCCAATATGGAGGAGGGGCTGTCCTTTGGTGGGCTCGGCGCCGTCGTCGGTGAACTCGTTCGCCTGCCGATGGTCAGCTCGCGCCGCCTGCAGCTGGCGGCCGAGCGCACGGGGACAATGGCATTGGCTGTGCGTCGTTGGAGGCGGCAGACAGAGGCCAATGATTTCGGGCAGCCGACGGCGTCGACCACGCGGTGGCGGGTGAGCGTGATGCCATCGGAGGATTTGCCAGTGCCGGGTGTGGGGAGGGCCCAATGGTTGCTGGAATTGATGCGCGTGAAAGCGGGTGAATGTGCTGAGTTTCTCGTGAGGGCGTGCGATGACAAGGGTTGTCTCGATCTATCTTCCGGATCTGCCGACGGATCGCATTCGTCGCGCCGATCCATCCATTCCGCCTGAACAGGCGATGGCGGTGATCGCCAGGAGCGGCTCGAAACGCTGGGTATCGGCGGCCGACGCAGCCGCCAGACAAGCCGGCGTTCATGTCGGCATGCCGGCTGCGAAAGCACAGGCGCTGTTTCGCGGCCTGATGCTGGTCGATGCGGATCCTGCTATGGATGCCGCAGCACTCGAACGCATCACCCTCTGGGCGCTGACGCTTTATTCCCCGATCGTCGCGGTCGATGGGATCGACGGCATCGTCATGGACACAGAGGGTGCCGATCACTTGCAGGGCGGAGAGCTGCCCATGGTGACGAAGATCGCCAATCAGTTCCTAGCAAGGAAACTCACTCCCCGGGTCGCGATCGCCGACACCTGGGGTGCAGCACACGCCTGCGCCCGTGCCATCAGCCGCGAAACGGTCATAGTGCCTTCAGGTGAGACCGTCCGCGCCGTCGAGAAGCTGCCGATATCGTTGCTGCGCCTTCCCGGGAAAGTCGTCAGCGATCTGCGCACGCTTGGCTTCCAGACCGTCGGCGAATTGGCCAACACGCCGCGCGCGCCGCTGACCCTTCGTTTCGGCCCGGAGATTGGCCGGCGGCTGGACCAGATGTTTGGCCGCGCCTGCGAACCGATCGATCCGATCCGCACCGCCGAGCTCATCGAGGTGAGCCGCGCCTTCGCCGAACCGATCGGTGCTGCCGAAACCATCAACAAATATGTCGGCCGGCTGATCGTGCAACTGATCGAGGAGCTGCAAAGGCGCGGCCTTGGTGTCCGGCGCGCCGACCTGATCGTCGACAAGGTCGATGGCACACGGCAGGCGATCCGCGCTGGCACCGTGAAGCCGGTGCGCGACGTCGCCTGGCTGACGAAGCTGTTTCGCGACCGGACGGAGAAGATCGAGCCGGGCTTCGGGATCGAAAAGCTCACTCTGGTCGCGGTGATGGCTGAGCCCCTGGAGGAGCGCCAGAAATCCTCCTCGCTGGTCGAGGAGGAAGTGAAGGACGTGACGCCGCTGATCGATATCTACGGCAACCGCGGGCAGCGCGTCTATCGGGTGGCACCGGTTGCCTCCGACGTTCCAGAGCGCTCCGTCCAGCGCATCAGTCCTGCTGCCGATCCGGTCGAGGTTACCTGGGTCAGCCATTGGCGCCGACCGGTCCGGCTGCTGGCCCGTCCGGAGCTGATCGAGGCAATCGCCTTGCTACCGGACCGCCCGCCGGTTTCGATCACCTGGCGCGGCAGGCGGCGGAAGGTCAAGCGGGCCGATGGGCCCGAGCGGATCTTTGGCGAGTGGTGGCAGCGCGATGCGGAGATGGAGGCGGTGCGGGATTATTTCGTCATCGAAGACGAGGCCGGCGAGCGTCTCTGGGTGTTTCGCTCCGGTGATGGCATCGATCCTGAAACCGGAAGTCACCGCTGGTTCGTGCACGGGATCTTCGCATGAGCTATGCCGAGCTGCAGGTCACGACCCATTTTTCGTTCCTGCGCGGTGCAAGCTCGGCGCAGGAACTGTTCGAGACCGCGAAGGCTCTCGGCATCGAAGCCCTCGGCGTTGTCGATCGCAATTCGCTTGCCGGAATCGTCCGGGCGCTTGAAGCATCGCGCGCCACCGGCTTACGCATCGTTGTCGGTTGCCGGCTTGATCTGGCCGACGGCATGTCGGTGCTGGTCTACCCGACCGACCGGGCTGCCTATTCCCGGCTGACCCGCCTCATCACGCTCGGCAAGTCGCGCGGCGGCAAGAACAACTGTATCCTCCACTGGGACGACGTCGTCGCATACAATGATGGCATGATCGGCATTCTTGTGCCGGACCTGCCGGATGACACCTGCGGGATCCAGCTGCGCAAGATGGCCGAGGTGTTTGGTGATCGCGCCTATGTGTCGCTTTGTCTACGCCGTCGGCAGAACGACCAGTTGCGCCTGCATGAGATTTCCAATCTTGCGGCGCGGTTCAAGGTGCGGTCGGTCGTCACCAATGATGTCCTCTTCCATGGGCCGGGCCGCCGGCAGTTGCAGGACATTGTCACCTGCATCCGAACCCGCACGACGATCGACGAAGTCGGCTTCGAACGCGAGCGCCACGCCGATCGCTACCTGAAGCCGCCCGAAGAAATGCAGCGGTTGTTTCCGCGATACCGGCAAGCCCTCGCGCGAACCATGGAGATCGTCCGTCGCTGCACGTTCTCGCTCGAGGAACTCACCTACCAATATCCGGAGGAGGCGATCGTGCCGGGCAAGGATGCTCAGGCCTCGCTGGAGCATTATGTCTGGCAATGCGTGCCCGACCGCTATCCGGAGGGACTACCGCCCGACGTGTTGAAGGTCGTGCGGCACGAGCTCGATCTCATCCGTACCATGAAATACGCCCCGTATTTTCTGACCGTCTTTTCGATCGTGCGTTATGCCCGGTCTCAAGGCATTCTCTGCCAGGGGAGGGGCTCCGCCGCCAACAGTGCCGTCTGCTACATCCTCGGCATTACCAGCATCGATCCCTCGACCAACGACCTTCTGTTCGAGCGTTTTGTATCCCAGGAGCGCGACGAGCCGCCGGACATCGATGTCGATTTCGAGCACGAGCGGCGCGAGGAGGTGATTCAGTGGATCTATCGAACCTATACCAGAGAAAAGGCAGCGCTCTGCGCCACCGTGACGCGCTACCGGGCGCGCGGCGCGATCCGCGATGTCGGCAAGGCGCTCGGCCTGCCGGAGGACGTGATCAAGGCGCTGTCATCCGGCATGTGGTCCTGGTCGGAAGAGGTCTGCGATCGCAATGTCCGCGAGCTCAATCTCAATCCAGACGACCGGCGTCTTGTGCTGACTTTGAAGCTCGCACAGCAACTGATGGGCGCCCCGCGCCATCTCGGCCAACACCCCGGCGGTTTTGTCCTCACTCATGATCGGCTCGACGATCTCGTGCCGATCGAACCGGCGACGATGAAGGACCGCCAGATCATCGAGTGGGACAAGGACGACGTCGAAGCCCTCAAATTCATGAAGGTGGACATCCTGGCGCTTGGAATGCTGACCTGCATGGCCAAGGCCTTCGATCTGATCCGCGAGCACAAGGACCGCGATCTTGATCTCTCGAAAATCGAGCAGGAGGATTCTGCGACCTATGCGATGATCCGCAAGGCCGATACGCTCGGCACGTTCCAGATAGAAAGCCGCGCCCAGATGGCGATGCTGCCGCGGTTGAAACCCCGGACCTTCTACGACCTTGTGGTACAAGTCGCAATTGTCCGGCCCGGTCCGATCCAGGGGGACATGGTGCATCCCTATCTGCGCCGGCGAGAAGGCAAGGAGGCAGTCGAATATCCGACGCCGGAGCTGGAAGCGGTGCTCGGCAAGACGCTCGGCGTGCCGCTGTTTCAGGAGTCGGCGATGCGGGTCGCGATGGTCTGCGCCGGCTTTACCGGTGGCGAAGCCGACCAGCTGCGCAAGTCGATGGCGACTTTCAAGTTCACCGGCGGCGTCTCGCAGTTCAAGGACAAACTCGTGTCCGGCATGGTGAGGAACGGCTACGCGCCGGAATTCGCCGAAAAGACCTTCTCCCAGCTCGAAGGCTTTGGCTCCTATGGTTTTCCGGAGAGCCACGCGGCTTCGTTCGCGCTGATCGCCTATGCCTCGAGCTACATCAAATGCCATTATCCGGAAGCCTTTTGCGCGGCGCTCATCAATTCGCAGCCGATGGGTTTTTACGCGCCGGCGCAGATTGTCGGCGACGCGAGAGCCCACGGCGTCGAGGTGCGGCCGGTTTGCATCAACCGGTCGCGGTGGGACTGTACGCTGGAGCGGATCGGCAATTCCGATCGCCACGCTGTCCGGCTCGGTTTCCGGCAGGTGAAAGGACTGGCGGTCGCTGACGTGGCGCGCGTCGTCGCCGCACGCATGAACAATGCCTTTGTCTCAGTTGACGACATGTGGCGTCGATCCGGAGTGCCATCGGAGGCGCTTGTCCAGCTTGCCAAGGCCGATGCCTTTCTGCCGTCGCTGAAGCTTGAGCGCCGCGACGCGCTCTGGGCGATCAAGGCGTTGCGCGACCAACCCTTGCCACTATTTGCGGCCGCCGCCGAGCGGGAGATGGCTGCGATCGCCGAGCAGCAGGAGCCGGAGGTCGCGCTTCGGCAGATGACGGACGGGCATAACGTCATCGAGGATTACAGCCATACCGGACTGACATTGCGGCAGCATCCAATCGCCTTCCTGCGCAAGGATTTATCATTGCGCAACATCATCACCTGTGCCGAGGCGATGAATTCGCGGGACGGGCGTTGGGTCTATACCGCCGGACTTGTCCTGGTGCGGCAAATGCCCGGATCGGCCAAGGGCGTGATGTTCATCACCATCGAGGACGAGACCGGGCCGGCCAATCTCGTTGTCTGGCCGACACTGTTTGAAAAACGCCGGCGGATCGTTCTCGGATCCTCGATGATGGCCATCAATGGTCGAATCCAGCGGGAAGGGGAGGTCGTCCATCTTGTCGCCCAGCAGCTGTTCGACCTGTCAGGCGATCTGACCGGTCTGGCTGATCGCGATGAAGAGTTCAAGCTGCCGGCAGGCAGGGGTGATGAGTTCGCCCACGGATCGCCGGGAAGTTCGGATACGCGAGACAAGTCGAAGCCTGTTGTAGCCCCGCGCGACATTTTCGCGCCCGATCTTCACATTGATACGCTGAAAATCAAAAGCCGGAACTTCCATTGATTTTCCCCATCCTGAGGCGCGGTGGCGCCCAGGGAGTTGTCAGTCCGCTCGCAGCAATTTTAAAGCAAAATAAAGAGAACCTCATGATACGCGCTTTCAAATCATCGTCGAACTCAACCGAAATTATCAACCTCGACAGGGATGCCATCCGAGAAAACCATCGGAATGGTCGACAAACCAATATTATGTTCGACACCAATATCCTGATTGCAATCGAAAGCGCCTATAAGACCGGCCAGCGACACCAGGAACTTAAGAATGCTGGTGTTCTGGAACTCGCGAGACTCATCGAGAAGACCTCCAGGTCTGGCGTATTCATCTCGCCCGCAGCGGCTTACCAAGAACTGCCCCCAGCGCGTCGAGGCGACGTTGAAGCAGCGTTCGACAGGTTTCTTGCAGACTATCTGCCAAATTTCCGTGAGGACCCAAACTCGATGAAGGTTCCGTATGCTGGTGGAAAGATGGACCCTGAGCATTTTAGCGCGCTGTCGCTGGAGCGTCAGAAGGCAATCTCGTGCTCATATGCTTCGCTGCTCGCTATGAACGTCATACATCGATTAGAGGCGTTGAATGGCCTGGAAAAATTCGCCCTCTACATCGATTATTGCGCCGAGGTACTGGATCTCATCAGTCTCAAGGAACTGACGATCGCTCGATATGTCTTCGCCCCCGAAAATGGCTTAACTGACCAACTCAGGACGCGGAAAGTAGCTATCACAAACAACTTCGTGAAACTGAAAAAGGGTGGCGGCAAAGGCTTGACACCCGACAAAGTACTGGCGCGCATCGCTTTGAATGGAGCCAACGACCTGAAGCTGATTGCTGCTGCAGATATCGTGAACAATTCGCGCGAGCAGTTCAACTTCGGGATCATCGAGCATGATGTCTGGATCGCAACCAGCGACGACAAGCTCTACGAGTTTTGCTGCGCCTGCCCGGGCTACATGCGTCGGGAACGTGGCGGTCCCCTGGCTAGATATGTCGAGACACATACTGACATAAAAGGAACCCGCTACTGGCGGGATTCCATCGAAATACAGCAGCGCAGACTTGAGGAGCGTTATTTCGCAGTAGATCGCGAAAGGGAAATGGACTCAATCGTGCAGTCAGCCTTTGATATCGAGGCTGACCTGCTGAACGGTAAAGCTGACGATTATTTCAGACTAAGGTCATGGCGATCTCCGCGAGTGATGCACAACTAATAAGGGTCCTCGCCCCGGGCCTCTAGACGCAAGCGTTCGAACCCATGCTTTCACTCCTGCTCCTTTAGCTGTTGAGCCAGTACGGCAATGTCCTCGCTTTTCATCACGCGTTCCAATTTCTTCCGCTCTTCTCACCAGCTCAGTCTTACCGCGCTTCCGAATTGATACCAAAACCGGCCTCTGAGGAGAGCAGATCTCGGAGAGATCCGCATTCGCTATAAGGTTTGCTCCCGCATGATCATTGTCGGTTGAACGAGGTCCATAGGAGACGTGCCATTCCGCTCTTGATGGATGGCTTCCTGGTCCGGCCCCGGATCTCCGACGATCAACCCGCTGCGGGGTCGGCTAGCAAGCTGCCGCCGCTCGGCTTCGCCCTCGCGGTGATCGCGACCGGTTCCGGACACTGACGGGAGCCATCGAGCGGGAATGGCCCGCTCCAAAGATGGAGCCTTCAGATGAACACCGATCTTTCCCTTGCCCAAAACCACGCCTTTCAGCTTTCCCGCACTCTGATGGTTCCGGTCACGCTCTTCCGGTCCGGCGACGAGTTCGGCGTTCTCCCGAGCGACGAACTCGATGACGAAGACGATCTGGTAATCGTGCATGAATACGTTCCGGGCGGGTCTCATTGAGACCCTTCTCCCTCGTGCCGCTTGCGAGCGGCAGGCGGCAAGGGAAGCTGCGCCGCGGCTGCACGATCCGTCAGCGCAAGGTGCAGATCTGCAGGTTGCCAGCCGCGCCCTTGCCTTCTTTGCTCTTCGCGGCGTCCGGAGAGGAGCCCGCGGGTGCGGGGAAATGGAAATGGAAACAGAAGGAAGGGCGGACGCAATGCGCGTCGGGAAGAAAAATGGAAAAGAAGGAACTGGAAGACCTCAGGGTTCGGGTGCAATGCGCTGCCGCGCTGGAGAAGGCTGGGTTTGCCATCGACCTGAAGGAGAGCACCCGCAGGGCGGTCAAATTCCGCGGCGGCGGGGCCATAATCATCGTGATTCACGAGGGCAGGGGCTGGTTCGATCCGCTGTCCGATGCCAAGGGTGACGTGTTCGGTCTTGTCGAGCATCTCGACCGAGTGCCCTTTGTCGAAGCCCTCGACCATGTCGCATCGCTGGTCGACTTCGTCCCGAAGGAGCCGGTCTGGACCCACGCTGCGCGCGAGATCGATCTGCCGGCCGGAGTTTCAGAACGATGGACGAAGCGGCGCAAGCCGTGGCCGGGCTCGATGACCTGGCGCTATCTCCGCGACGAACGCTGCGTTCCGGAAGCAACCATCCGCGCAGCGCTCCGGCATGATCTCGTGCGCGAAGGTCCGCGCGGCAGTATGTGGGCCGCGCACCGTGACAGCGAGGGCGCCGTCTCCGGCTGGGAGGAGCGCGGGCCGGAATGGCGCGGCTTTTCCACCGGGGGAGCGAAAGTGTTGTTCAGGTTCGGCGCGATCCATGCGCCGCGCCTTTGCGTGACGGAGGCTGCCATCGACGCCATGAGCCTTGCCGCGCTGGAGAGTAATCGGCGCGATACCCTCTATGTCAGTACCGGCGGCGGCTGGGCCCCTGCCACCGATGCGGCGATCCGTTTATTGGCGGCGCGGAAGGGTATGTCGGTGGTCGCCGCCACGGATAATAACGCGCAGGGCGATATTTACGCTGATCGGTTGGAAGCAATTGCCCGGGACGCCGACTGCAGATTTGAGCGCCACCGTCCCCACCACGAGGACTGGAACGAGGACCTTTGCGCTCAGCTGCGCGCGAATTCGAGGAGAGGCGCGATGTCGTGATTATCCGCGGCCTGCAGTGCCGCGACGTACCGTGTGCGCAGATCTCCCACGTCGCCCAGGCTTCCGCTACCCCACCCGAAGGGCTCAGCGCCCAGTTTTTCCACGAGCAGATCGGCGGCCAGCCGCGCGTGACGTCCGTTGCCGTTCGGAAACGGATGGATGGCGACCAGGCGATGGTGGAAACGTATTGCGATCTCGTCCGGCGCGAATGTCTCATGCTCGACCCAATACCGAACGTCATCGAGCAGCACCGTGAGTTCGACCGGAATTCGGTAGGCCTGGATGCCGATATTGCGCTCCGTCGTTCGGAAGCTGCCTGCCCATTGCCAGACCTCGCCGAACATGCGTCGATGCAATGTACGCATGAAGTCTTCGGTCAGCATCCTGTCGACCGGCATGCGCCGTCGTCCACGCGCCCAGGCGGCGCCCTCGACGATGTTCTCCTGTTCCGCCTCGTTGAGATCCCGCCTGTGGGTGATCCAGCTTTGAAGCAGGCCCTCGCGCTCCTGTGGCTCGAGCGGTGTTGCGTCCTCGGGTTCCTGGAAGAGGTCGGTCATCTTTCTGACCAGAGGTCGCGCTCGGAAAGCTGGTCGCGGATGTAGGCCTGGAGACGGGCTTCAAGATCGCCATTGTCTGTTCCCTGCGCTTCGAGGCGCATTGTGTGTGCGACCCGTTGCAGTTCGCGCATTGCGATCTTGCGCGCGCGTTCGGTCACGGCGGCCTCGAGCGACGTATTCGGGACCAATGCGTAGACCAGCGTGCAGTCGAGTGCCTCTGCCGCACGCCGCAACGTACTGAGCTGGATTGTTCCGGATGCCTCCGACTTCTCGATCGCTTCCACGGTCTGGGGCCGGATTCCCATCCTTGAACCGAGCTGCGCTCCTGTCATGCCGAGCGCGTCGCGCAACGCCCGGACCCATCCTTTTGGCGGTGCCCTGAAGCCCTCTGCCGGCTGCAGCCCGCGAAGGCGCTCGTCAAGCCTTCTGCGCGCTCGCTTTCTTGCGTCGTCCTTCATCGTTCACCTTTCTACCGCGGCTGATCATCAGACAACAGGCTGATTGTTGCGTACAAATTATCAGTTTACACCCTGATTATCAATGCCGAACAATCAGCCCCAAGTATGATAAGACGAGTGATTGAAACAGCCTGTGAGCTGATTTCACCTGAATGAAATAGCAAGGAGGG
Organism: Agrobacterium tumefaciens; assembly: GCA_025560025.1. Taxonomy (NCBI): domain Bacteria; kingdom Pseudomonadati; phylum Pseudomonadota; class Alphaproteobacteria; order Hyphomicrobiales; family Rhizobiaceae; genus Agrobacterium; species Agrobacterium tumefaciens. The sequence goes on from CP048488.1 coordinate 83,394, forward strand.
GAAGGAAGAGAAGGGAACGGGAAGGCCGTCTGCCGCATGCCCGCCAGCCGCGTCAAGGGTAAAGCTTCGCCCGCTGCGCGGCCCTTGACCCGTCCGGGCGGAGAGGCGGCGCCAAGGAGGGGTCAGGAAGGGCTGAAGAGGATGGCGACATCGCGAGGATGAGCCGCGTGTCCTTCCCGATAAGGCTGAAAGGAGCCTGCCCATGACCGTCTCTTCGATACGAAAAGTCTTTGAAGGCATCGCCGACCGCCGGCAGATGTTCCGCATGTTCGACCGCCACGCGCAACGCCCGAACCGTTGGGAGGGTGACGATAGCGCGCTCTATCGAGGCGAATGGTTCGAAATCGCCCAAGCCCAGCACGACTACATGTTCGAGATCCTGCCGCCGCTGTTCATGCGAGGCGACATGTTCGCCATGCGCGAGTTCCTCACCGGAAGCATCACGAGTATTTTCTTCACCCTGAAGATCGATGACCGCATGCGGTATTTCCATGCCTACTGCGACTTGTCCGACAAGGGCTCGCCGGAACGGATGCGCGGCGCAATCGCAGAGCGGGAAACCCGGCCCGTTCGGGCGATGACGCGCGAGGAACGCCTGGACCACATCTGGTCGAGCAGCCACGATGACTATCGCGGCTATGCCGGCGAGCGCTGGCCGGAACACGACCACGGCAAGCGGACCGTGCTGTTCTACGGCGGACGCCAGGGCACCGGCCTGAAGCTGCTCGACGACCTCACGGATGCGGAGATCGCGTCGAAGCTGCCGGTGCATCTGCGGTACCTCCCCGACGCGATCGCGGCTTGACGGGAGGCGGCGATGTTCACCTTTTCCGTGACGGACATCCACGTCGTCATGATGCACGGACGGCTGGACGCCTACCTCAACGGCGGTTTCCGCAATCCCCACTACGGTGTGTTTCCGGGCCGCGATGAGAAGCCCGGTCTTTGGTTGGTCGGCGACGAGGGCGTCTACATCCTCTCCAATGGTAAGCTCGCCGAAGGGCAGCGGCCGTTCGTCGTCTATGCCGAAGAGTGCGATCCGAAGACCAACCCTGACTACTGGCACTACAAGCGCCAGCATTTCGGCGGCGATGACGGCGTCGAGTTTCTCGATGGCGCCATGCTCGTGAAACTGATCGCGGCAAGCCCCGGCTGCACGCATCTGAAGATCGCGTTCCTGCAGGACTCGATGCAGCTCTTCGTGATCGAGCGAAACTAGCGATCCTTCGACAGTCGCCATCTGGCGGCGGTCAAGCCCACCCAATCCCCCTCATCCCACGCATGTCGCCGGCCGACTGGAACCTTCCAGCGGGACGGCGACGCGCGCCTTCACCCAGGAGATTTCAGCATGTCACATGACGAGCACTTCACCATCGATCTTTTCGGCAACACTGCGCTTTCGTCCGGCCTCGGCCTTGGCGTGACGGCCTTCGGCAGCAACTTCGAACCAGACGATGATCCCGATCCTACAACTCCAGCGCCGGCTTTGCCGATCGCCTCAGTCGTGCGACCGTCGTCCCGGCAGTGCCGTGCCCGTGGCCTGAACTTCAATCTCGCCGATGACCGTGGTCTCGCCCGCAGCTGGAAGGACCGTGCGCGCGACAATATTGCAGCGATCCGGCTCGCTGCCGAGATCGAGGCGAGCGAACGTCCTGCGACGCGCGAGGAACAGGAGACGCTGATCCGCTTCACCGGCTTCGGCGCGTCCGATCTTGCCAACGGCGTCTTCCGCCGTCCGGGCGAGCTCGAATTCCGCAAGGGCTGGGACGAGATCGGTTCCGATCTGGAGGATGCGGTCGGCGAGACCGACTATGCCTCGCTTGCCCGCTGCACCCAGTATGCCCATTTCACACCGGAGTTCATCGTCAGGGCGATATGGTCAGGGCTTCAGCGCCTCGGATGGCGCGGCGGCCGGGTGCTGGAGCCGGGAATCGGCACAGGCCTGTTTCCGGCGCTGATGCCGGAAGCGCTTCGTGATCTGTCGCACGTCACCGGCGTTGAACTCGATCCCGTAACGGCATGCATCGTCCGGCTGTTGCAGCCGCGCGCGCGGATCCTCACTGGAGATTTTGCGCGCACGGAATTGCCAGCGAGCTTCGACCTCGCCATCGGCAATCCGCCGTTCTCCGACCGGACCGTGCGATCAGACCGGGCTTATCGCTCGCTCGGTCTGAGACTTCACGACTACTTCGTCGCCCGGTCGATCGACCTGTTGAAGCCGGGCGCTTTCGCCGCCTTTGTCACGAGCTCCGGCACGATGGACAAGGCGGATTCGGCGGCGCGCCAACATATCGCGACGACCGCGGATCTGATTGCGGCTATCCGCCTGCCAGAAGGCAGTTTCCGAGCCGACGCAGGCACGGACGTCGTCGTGGACATCCTTTTCTTCCGCAAGCGCAAGGTCGCCGAGCCCGAGCGCGATCTCTCGTGGCTCGACATCGAGGAGGTGCGGCCAGCGACCGGCGACGAGGGCGCCATCCGGGTGAACAGATGGTTCGCGCGGCATCCGGATTTCGTGCTCGGCACCCATGCTCTCATCACCGGTCCCTTCGGCGAGACCTATACATGCCTTTCGCGTGGCAGCGAGGACCTCGTCGTCGCGTTGTCCGCCGCCGTCCATCTTCTTCCGGAAGGCCACTATGACGGCGAGCCCACCGAGATTGATCTCGATCTTGAAGAAGCCACCGACACGGCGCCTGTCGACCTGCCGTCCGACCGGCTTGTGCGTGAAGGCAGCTTCTTCTTCGACAACGCGAAGGGCCTGATGCAGGTCATCGACGGGGAGCCCGTTGCTGTGAAAGTCCGCAAGGGCCGTAGCGCCGACGGCATCCCGGAGAAGCATGTCCGCATCATCCGGAAGCTCATTCCAATACGCGACGCCGTCCGTGAGGTGCTGAAAGCCCAGGAGCAGGACCGGCCCTGGAAGGATTTGCAGGTCAGGCTGCGCATCGCCTGGTCGAGCTTCGTGCGCGACTTCGGTCCGATCAACCACACCACGGTCTCGATCACCGAGGATCCGGAGTCTGGCGAGACACGCGAGAGCCATCGCCGCCCGAACCTGCAGCCGTTCGCGGACGATCCCGATTGCTGGCTGGTCGCCTCGATTGAGGACTACGACCTCGAAAACGACACCGCGAAGCCCGGCGCGATCTTCACCGAGCGTGTCATCTCGCCGCCCGCACCGCCTGTCATCACCAGTGCGGCAGATGCACTCGCCGTGGTGCTCAACGAACGCGGGCGCGTCGATCTCGACCATATCGCGGAACTTCTGCACCGTGATCCAGACGATGTCGTCGCTGAGCTCGGCAGTGCGATCTTCCGCGATCCCGCCGATGGCTCGTGGCAGATGGCCGACGCCTATCTGTCCGGTCCGGTTCGCGACAAACTCAAGGTTGCTGAAGCCGCGGCCGCGCTCGATCCCGTCTATAACCGTAACGTCACCGCTCTGGCGGGCGTTCAGCCGGTCGATCTTCGACCTTCCGACATCACCGCCCGTCTAGGCGCTCCATGGATACCGGCCGCCGACGTCGTCGCCTTCGTCAAGGAGATGATGGGAAACGATATCCGGATCCATCATATGCCCGAACTGGCGTCATGGACCGTCGAGGCCCGACAGCTCGGCTATCTGGCCGCGGGAACGTCCGAATGGGGAACGGACCGCCGCCACGCAGGCGAACTGCTGTCCGATGCCCTGAACAGCCGGGTGCCGCAGATCTTCGATACGATCAGGGATGGCGACAGCGAAAGGCGGGTTCTCAACGTCGTCGATACCGAGGCTGCAAAGGAAAAGCTTCACAAGATCAAGGACGCCTTCCAGCGCTGGATATGGTCCGATCCCGATCGCACCGACCGGCTCGCGCGCGTCTATAATGACCGCTTCAACAACATCGCACCGCGAAAGTTCAACGGAGATCATCTCAACCTTCCAGGCGCCTCGGGCGCCTTTGTTCTTTATGGACACCAAAAGCGCGGGATCTGGAGGATCATCTCGTCCGGCTCGACCTATCTTGCCCATGCCGTCGGCGCCGGCAAAACCATGACGATGGCGGCAAGCATCATGGAGCAGCGGCGTCTCGGCCTGATCGCCAAGGCGATGCAGATTGTGCCGGGGCATTGCCTTGCGCAGGCGGCACGCGAGTTCCTGGCGCTCTATCCAACGGCTCGTATCCTCGTTGCCGACGAGACGAATTTTTCGAAGGACAAGCGGGCCCGGTTCCTGTCGCGCGCGGCGACGGCGACCTGGGATGCGATCATCATCACGCATTCCGCCTTCAGGTTCATCGGCGTGCCGGCGGCATTTGAAAGCCAAATGATTCACGATGAGCTGGAGCTCTACGAGACCCTGCTGCTGAAGGTCGAGGATGAGGACCGGGTGTCCCGCAAACGGCTGGAGCGCCTGAAGGAAGGCCTGCAGGAGCGGCTCGAAGCGCTTTCCACCCGCAAGGATGATCTTCTCACGATCGCCGAGATCGGCGTCGACCAGATCATCGTCGACGAGGCGCATGAGTTCCGCAAGCTCTCCTTTGCCACCAATATGAGTACGTTGAAGGGGGTCGATCCGAACGGCTCGCAGCGGGCCTGGGACCTCTATGTGAAGTCGCGCTTCATCGAGACGATCAATCCCGGCCGAGCGCTCGTGCTTGCGTCGGGCACGCCGATCACCAACACGCTCGGCGAAATGTTCTCGGTCCAGCGGCTGATGGGCCATGCCGCGCTGGAGGAGCGTGGCCTGCACGAGTTCGATGCCTGGGCGTCGACGTTCGGCGACACCACCACCGAACTGGAGCTTCAGCCATCCGGCAAGTACAAGCCGGTCTCCCGCTTCGCGAGCTTCGTCAACGTGCCCGAGCTGATCGCGATGTTCCGGAGCTTCGCGGATGTCGTGATGCCGGCGGATTTGCGCGAGTATGTAAAGGTGCCGGCGATCTCGACCGGCAGGCGCCAGATTGTCACGTCGAAGCCGACACAGGCGTTCAAGCACTACCAGATGGTGCTGGCCGAGCGCATCAAGGCGATCGAGGAGCGCGAAGGGCCGCCGCAGCCGGGCGACGACATCCTGCTCTCCGTTATCACGGACGGCCGGCATGCGGCGATCGACCTGCGCCTCGTGGATGCCGACAATGACAATGAGGCGGACAACAAGCTCAACAACCTCATCTCGAACGCCTTCCGCATCTGGAAGGTGACGGCAGGCAGCGTCTATCTCCGTCATGACAGCAAGCCGTTCGAGGTGCCAGGTGCTGCGCAGATGATCTTTTCCGACCTGGGCACCATCAGCGTCGAAAAGACGAGGGGCTTCTCCGCCTATCGCTGGATTCGCGACGAGCTGATCCGCCTAGGCGTGCCGGCGTCGGAGATCGCCTTCATGCAGGACTTCAAGAAGTCGGAGGCGAAGCAGCGCCTGTTCGGCGACGTTCGGGCCGGCAGGGTCCGGTTCCTCATCGGTTCGTCGGAGACGATGGGAACCGGGGTCAACGTCCAGCTCCGCCTGAAGGCGCTGCACCATCTCGACGTCCCCTGGCTTCCCTCGCAGATCGAGCAGCGCGAGGGCCGCATCGTTCGGCAGGGCAACCAGCACGACGAGGTCGATATCTTCGCCTACGCGACCGAAGGCAGCCTCGATGCCACGATGTGGCAGAACAACGAGCGAAAGGCCCGCTTCATCGCTGCCGCGCTCTCCGGCGACACCTCGATCCGGCGGCTGGAAGATATAGGCGAGGGGCAGGCCAACCAGTTCGCAATGGCGAAAGCCATCGCGTCGGGCGATCAGCGGCTCATGCAAAAGGCGGGGCTTGAAGCGGACATCGCCCGGCTGGAACGGCTTCGTGCAGCGCATATCGACGACCAGCACGCCGTTCGCAGGCAGCTTCGCGACGCCGAGCGCGACATTGAGGTGTGGACACGGCGGATTGCGGAGATCGGTCAGGACATCACGCGGCTGGTTCCGACCACTGGCGAGGTCTTCACCATGACGGTCGCGGGGAAAGACTACTCCGAACGCAAGGAGGCGGGCCGCGCCCTTCTGAAGGAGATCCTGACCCTAGTCCAGCTCAGCCAAGAGGGCGAGGCCGTCATCGCCTCGATCGGCGGTTTCGAGCTCGAATATCACGGCCAGCGTTATGGCAAGGATGGCTATCGCTACACCACCATGCTGAAGCGAACCGGCGCGGACTACGAGATCGAGCTTCCGATTACGGTGACGCCGCTCGGGGCTGTTTCACGCCTCGAGCACGCGCTCGACGATTTCGATGGCGAGCGGGAGCGCTATCGCCAGCGTCTCGGCGACGCCCGCCGCAGGTTGGCGTCGTACCAGTCGCGCGGCGAAGGCAGTGAATTCGCATTCGCCGGGGAACTGGCCGAAAAACACCGGCAGCTTGCCGAGGTCGAGACGGCCCTGGCGGCTGATGTCGGTGAGCGGATCGCGGCTTGACAAGCGACACTCGTGACAACATCTGCCCGCACGGACGCTCTTTTGGAATGAGAAAATAAGGAAGGGGGAAGCTTGCTCGCAGATCGGGCAGGCCGCTGACGCTTGCGCTCAACCGCGGCACTGCGCAATCCCGGCCCATCGTCCTGCGCAGGGCTGTAAGCCCCGCTTGGCCAGCCGGGCAGGGATGCTCGGCCGCAGTTGCACGGGCCCGTCCGCTCCGCGGTCCGGGAAGTGTCTTCGGAAAGAACTGAAGACGGAAAAGGGCCGGCAAGGCGCCGGCTCACCAATCCCGGAAGGAGCCAATCTCATGCAAATCCTCAAACTCGATCCCCGTGCGCTGAAGGACAATCCCGACGACACGCGTCGCTCGAAATCCTCGCCGCAGTCTGACGCGCTGTTGCTCGCGACGGTAAAAGCGGTCGGCATCATCCAGCCGCCGGTCATCTCACCGGAAATCGACGGTGGCAATGGCTACATCATCCAGGCCGGACACCGCCGCGTGAAGCAGGCTATCGCAGCGGGAATGGAGGAAATCACCGTCCTCGTCGTCGAAGCTGCCAACGACAACGGTGCAATGCGCTCGATGGTGGAAAACATCGCCCGCGAGCCGCTCAACCCCGTCGACCAATGGCGCGGCATCGAACGCCTGGTTGCGCTGGGCTGGACCGAGGAAGCGATCGGTGTGGCGCTCGCACTGCCGGTCCGCCAGATCAGGAAGCTCAGACTCCTGGCCAATGTGCTGCCTCCCATGCTCGACCATATGGCGCTCGGCGACATGCCGAACGAGCAGCAGCTCCGGACCATCGCCGCAGCCTCGCTCGATGAGCAGAAGGAGGTGTGGAAGGCAAACAAGCCCAAAAAGTCCGAGCGAGCCGACTGGTACAATATTTCTCGGGCGCTCTCGAAGACCCGCATGTTCGCCAAGGATGCGAGCTTCGGGGATGATCTCGCCGCTGCCTACGGCATCGAATGGGTAGAGGATCTGTTCGCCCCGGCCGACCAGGACAGCCGCTACACCACCAACGTGGAAGCGTTTCTCGGCGCCCAACAGGAATGGATGACGAGCAACCTTCCGAAGAAGGGGGCGATCATCGAGGTCAACAACTGGGGTCAGCCGGAACTGCCGAAGAAGGCGGAGCGCGTTTACGGCAAGCCGTCCAAGTCCGATCACGTCGGGATGTATCTCGACCGTGACGGCAAGGTGCAGTCGGTGGCGTACAGGGTACCCGAGGAGAAGAAGAAAGGCAAAGGTGGCGCGGCCACTGTGGGCGGTCTGCCCGAGACTGACGACACCGTCGTTGATGCACCAAAGTCCCGGCCGGAGGTAACCCAGAAAGGCCAGGACATGATCGGTGACTTCCGCACCGATGCCCTGCATGAGGCTCTTGGACGCGCCCCGATCGAGGACGACATGCTGATGGCCCTGCTCGTGCTTGCATTCGCCGGCCTGAACGTCCGCGTCGATTCCGGCGCCAGCGATACCGTGTTCGGACCGAAGCGTTTCAAGCGCCACGCCGCCCGGCTGATCGGCGAAGACGGCAGGCTCGCCTTCGACGGGGAGACGCTGCGCGTGGCCGCGCGTTCGATGCTGATCGATGTGCTGTCGTGCCGCCGGGGTATGTCCAACAGCGGCGTGATCTCCCGAATCGCAGGAGACGCGATCGGCGCCGACAACTTCCTGCCGAACATGGGCTCGGAGGACTTTCTGCTGTGCCTGTCTCGCCAGGCGATGGAAGCGGCTGCGAAGGAAGCCAACGTCCTTCCGCGCCAGAAGGTGCGGGAGACGCGCGCGGCTCTCGTCGACCACTTCAGGCAAGAACGCTTCGTTCACACCGCCGCACTCTTCGCGCCCGATCCGCAGGACATCGTGGATCTGATCAAGAGTGGTGAGGTGCTCGATGGCGACACCAAGGGTCATGACGGTAGGGACGACAACAGCGCGGAAGAAGAAGACGTCGATGGTTCCGCCCTTGGTGAGGAAGAAGGCCTCGCCACCCCCGAAGACGAGGCCGACCTTCCAGACAGCGCCGACGACGCTCCCGAAGCCGTCGATCCTGACCAAGAGCAGGATGCTTACGGGATCGCTGCTGAGTAGCCGCGTCCCTCGTTCCCCTTCCGAATGAATGTCCGCCGCCGGTGATTTCCACCGGCGGCGGCTTCGTTTCCACCCCTGAAGATCAAGGAGATCAACATGTCCGCATATCTCGCATTCCTGGTCCCGATCGGCACCGTTCTGGCGTGGGCCGACGGCCAGCCGCGCCCGCCGGAGCGCCATCGCAAAAAGCTGTCCGCGTGGAAGACCAACAACAGCAGCGGCCGGCTGATCCGCAAGCAGGATGAGCGCGGCGCCGGCGACATCATCCTGCCGCCCAGCTTCACGCTGCACGAAGGCGACTATGGCGGCGGCGGTGTTAATACGATCCGCGTCCACCGCACATTTTCGCTGGAAGCCAGCCTGATGTTCACCATCGTCGAACGCCCGGCGGTCGGCAGTTGCCGTGTCTTCGACCGCCCCGGCGATAGCGCCGAGCTCGTCCATCTCGCGGCGAGCCGGCAGGCTGCGCAGGAATGGCTGACCACCCATGGCTACCCGTCCGCCGTCCTCGAGGACGTCACGGCGGATGAGATCGCCGCCGATGTCGTGGAAGGGAGGGCTGCCGCATGATCGATCTTCCCACCACACACATGCCCGACTGCATCCCCGGATTTCCGGGGGTTTCCTTTGGTCTGTCCTGCGAAGGCTTTCCCGTCGCCCGCGTCGGCGATCACGCCTTTGCCATGCTGCCAGGTCATGCCGGACGGCATTATCTGGCCACCGGCTGGAAGATTGGGCGTCCGTTTCCCGAGTGGCGACGGGGAGACTTCTACGGCCATTCCGGCGAACTCACTGACGAGGCGGCGTTTAGTGCACACGTCCTTGAACAGGCCGAACATCAGCGCGAAAAACAGGTGCTCGGACGTCGAAATATCGCCACCCACGTGCATACGCCATGGGGTTCGTCCCAGCACTCGACAACCTATGCCGAGGGGGTCGAATTCCACTCCAGTGCAAGCCACGGCGGCTTCAGGCTCTCGGCCGATCGAAACCGCACGGTCCATCCGCTGCTCCGGGCGGACGACGGGTGCTACGAGGAGGATTGCGCTTGGGCTGCCGTGGCGCTCACCTTCCCTGAACTGTTCACCAGCTTCGAGAAGCGTTGCGCCAGCGACACGCTAAAGGATTGGGAGCCCGATGCGTGGGAGGCGATTTTCGCGACTGTGCTTACTCCCGGCGAATCTCATGTGAAGGATCGCCGCGCGTTCGAACTCGAGCACGCCGGCGACTGGATCGTGATCTCGGCACTTCGATCCGATCATCATCCGGGCATGACCGAGGTGATCGCCACGCGCGGAGGCAGGCGCGATCATGGCGGCGCGGAACGGCGATTTCTCGTACCGTCACCCGAATACGAAGCAGGCCGTTTCGGCTTCATCATCGATGAAGCGCGCCACGCAGCCTACGACGGCCCATCAAGCTTTGTCTCGTGGACGGGGAGGACGTCGGCATGAACCGGTCCATCGATCGACAGGCGGAATTGCGGCGCATGGAAGAAGCGTGCCGGCAGACGCGGCATCAGCTCGATATGATCGACCGCCAGATCATTCGCAGGATGACCGCGCTGATCCCATCGCTTGGGCGGCGCAAACACGGATATCGCCGCGGCAGGCCTCTCGAACCCGACGCCTTCCTCACCCGCTACCGCTCCAATCTTGCGGCGATCACCGCGCAGCGCCAGCCAGAGATCGATGCTCTGACGCGCAAGCTTATGCGTCAGCAGTCCGCGATTGCGGCATTGCAGGAGACGATACCATGAAGCGCCATGAACCGCTTCCGTCCCTCACGGATCAGGAGGTAAAGGCGCTTCAGGATTACGCGGCCAGGCACGGCCGATCCTGGAAGCGCATTCTCAACACCGTCTGGATGGGCGAAGGGCGCTGCGATGACGGCCAGATCCTTCGCAAGTTGCGCAACACGCACGGCCCAACCTGGCTGGACTGCTATCGGCTGCCGAAACCTTGAGCAATCGGCAGAGCCCTGATCAACGCTTGCGCACGAACTCGGTGCGCAGGACCAGGCCTTTGATTGCGTTATGCCGGCAGTCAACTTCCGGATTGTCGGTCAGCCGGATCGAGCGGATGACCGTGCCCTGCTTCAGGGTCTGGCCGGCGCCTTTCACCTTCAGGTCCTTGATCAGCACGACGGACTCGCCATCGGCCAGCACGTGGCCGGGGGCGTCGCGCACTTGAGCGGCCTTTGTTTTCTCTACCGCAATTTCTGATGCTGGACGCCATTCACCGGTCAGTTCGTCGTACATATAGTCGTCGTCGTTCTGGTCACTCATCTGGTGTTTCCTTTTGCGAATACTTGTTCGCTGGTCGTGATATCAGGTGGGCGTCTATCGTGGATTGGTGCGGCGAGCAAACCCAGCGGTTGGCGCCGGCCTATCAGGCAGATCGGCAACCCATCCTGGCGGTGCGGAGGCGGCTGACACACGCGGATCGAATGGGTCGGCTCATCGAGGCAGATCTGGCGCGTGCCTTGCATGATTTCCTCTCCGGCTTCGGCATCCGGGATCAGCCCCTTGGCCGTTCTGTCCTTCGGTTTCGTGGCGGTCTGAACCAGCGCCCGTCCGGTTCAAGGCCGCTGTCGCGCCGCGGGGCGGCCGGTCATGCCGCTCTCGACAAAACAGGGACGCGGGCTTCGCAGAACCGTGGGTTCCGCTTGCCCGCCCCCCTGCTTCGCTCGATCAGGCCTGCCCGGACCCTGAACCGCCCGGCTTGCGCCGGTTCTCTTCGACCGCACCGAAGGACAGAACGGCCAAGGGGCCGAACGCTTCGGACAAACCGAAAAGGAAGCCATCATGGCAAAGCCCGCAACTCCTTCCCGCCAAGCCGCACGCCCCGCCGCACGCGTTGTGCAACTCCGCAAAGGCGCCACTATCGAAATGGTCCGCCTGACATGCCCCGATGAAGTGCAGGCGCTCCGGATCGCCGAAAGCTTCGGGACGGCCATCCTCGACAGCGACGGCATCCGCGACATGCACGAACGCCTGATCGTCGAAACAGCGACCGGCCTCTCCGATGGCCTCGGCGAACGGGCGATGCAGATCCATCTCCAGCGCATCGTCGGCGCCTATGTCGGATCGGCCCATGGCGCTGGCCAGTTCTACAGCAAGGCCGTCACCGAAGCTCGCGATGCGACCGCCAAGGGTGCGTCGGAGGCTCGTGACGAGGATCTCGATGGCCCGGTCGGATACGACAGCGCCGCCCAGCGCAAGCGTGAGTTCGCAGCCGACATGGGTATTCAGGCCCACGCGCTGCGCCTGGCAGCTGAAGGCGCCGTCGCAGCCTACGAACAGATTGTCGGCGAAACGTGGAAGCCATTCGATCGGCCGGTCGACAATCCCGGCCAGGCGCTCGACCGCAAGGCGGCCGCCGCACAGATGGACGCTCTCGGCTGATATGTCTTCGGCAGAGCTCCGGCTCCGCCTTCGTCGGGATAAGGCCGCCTCACTCCGAGGCGGCCATTTTTCGTGTCACCGTCGGAGCGAAATTCAGAGGAAAGACGAAAAGAGGGCGGCGCGGCATCGCTGCCCCGTCCCGTTCGTCGGTCCTGCAGGATCCGGCCGCAAGCCGCAACGGCTACGCCGTCCTCCACTTGCGTTCCGGCCGTTCCGGTGCGCCTTCCCCCCGAGCGCTCCTGCTTTCGGCCCTCCGCGACGGGGCCGCGATGGGCGCGGCCTCCTGAAACGGAGGTTTGGAAATGAGCAGGAAAACAGCAAACACGCGGACCGACATCTATGCACGCATCACCGACAGGATCGTCGCCGATCTGGAAAAGGGCGTACGCCCATGGGTGCAGCCGTGGAGTGCTGCCAATCTGACCGGCCGGGTGAGCCGGCCACTACGCCACAACGGACAACCCTACACAGGCCTCAACGTTCTCCTTCTCTGGTCGGAGAGCGTCGCCAGCGGTTTCGGGTCATCGACATGGATGACGCTGCGCCAGGCAAACGAGCTCGGCGCTCACGTGCGCAAGGGTGAGAGCGGCGCGACCGTCGTCTATGCCAGCCGCTTCACCAAAACCGGGACAGACGCGGGCGGTGGCGAGGTTGAACGCGATATCCCGTTCCTCAAAGCCTACACGGTCTTCAATTGCGATCAGATCGATGGCCTTGCAGATCATTATTACAGTCGCCTCGAACCGATCGCGAAACCGCTGGAGCGCATCGAGCATGCCGATCGCTTCTTCGACAACACGGGCGCTGTCGTCCGATACGGCGGCGACAAGGCCTACTATTCTCCCGCGACCGACCACATCCAGCTGCCGCTGCTCGAACAGTTTCGCGACATGGGCTCCTTCGTTGCCACGAGAGCACACGAAACCTTGCATTGGGCAGGCGGTCCCGCGCGGCTGAACAGGGATCTCAGCCGCTACCATAAGGACCGCCGCGAAAGGGCATTCGAGGAAATGCTCGTGGAATTGGGGTCAGCGATGCTGTGCGCGGATCTCGGCATTGTGCCGGAGCTTGCACCGCGCCCGGACCATGCCGCCTATATCCAGAGTTGGGCCGAGATCCTCGGCTCGGACAAACGCGCGATCTTCAATGCTGCGGCGCATGCGCAGCGTGCTGTCGCCTGTCTGCATGACCTTCAGCCGGAAGCCACGGCCGGGCAGGAGGCTGCCTGATGCTTCATGATCCAAACTTTGCAGGACAGGGTGTGCCTTCTCCGATCCGGCTGCGTGCGCTTTCGCTTGGCGCCGGTGTTCAATCCACCACCATGGCGCTGATGGCAGCGCATGGTGAAATCGGACCAATGCCGGATTGCGCGATCTTCGCCGATACCGGTTGGGAGCCAAGAGCCGTCTACGAGCATCTCGAATGGCTGACGTCGCCGAATGTCCTGCCGTTCCCGGTCCATATTGTATCGGCCGGCAATGTTCGCGACAATCTCATGGACGCCGCAGCCGGTAAACGCTGGGCTTCTATTCCGGCGTTTGCAAAGACGGTGACGCCAGCCGGGAGTATGCGCCCGGTTCTGGACGAGGACGACGACGGTGAACTCGTTGAAATCGGGTCACGCACGACATCGCGCCAGACTGTTTCCATCGGCATGATGCGCCGGGCCTGCACCACCGACTTCAAGATTGTGCCGATCCGCAGGAAGGTTCGGCAATTGTTGGGTCTCACGCGTAAACGCTCGCCTGATCATGCGGTCGCGGAACAGTGGATCGGGATTTCGACAGACGAGGCGAGCCGGATGAAACCCTCGTTTGAGGATTGGCAGATCAATCGGTGGCCGTTAATTGAACAGCGCATGAATAGGCAAGATTGCTTTGCCTGGCTGCGCCGACATGATTATCCGACGCCCCCGAAATCCGCCTGCATTGGATGCCCGTTCCACGATAACGGACGTTGGCGTCACATGCGTGATCATGATCCGGAAGCGTGGGCAGACGCGGTAGTCGTCGATCGAGCGCTGCGTTCCGGTATTCGCCGCATCCGCGGCGACGTCTATCTCCATCGCTCGTGCGTTCCTCTTGACGAAGCCGACCTGTCGACGGCGGCCGATCACGGCCAACTCGATCTCTGGCCCATCGAATGCGAAGGCATGTGTGGCGTCTAAGGGTAGCATATTGGCGGCTTGGCAGCGGATGATCGCCCATCTTTGAGCGCAAGACGTGCCCCTACGTGGCCCAGTCGGCCCGAAGCTGTGAAAATGGCCAACTCGAAGAACAAAGATGGAATCTTTCACATTAGGGTGGCTTCCCCGTCTACCAGTCACAATAGGGTCAGTTTGCCCCTATTGTGACGCGCAAGGAACGTAACACATGACCGTCACCCTGGGCTGCACTCAAAAATGATATATCGTTTCAGCTGTCGCAAAAATCCACGTCATTTCACGGACTTTTGCGTTCGATATTTGCGACAGGAATTGGCGAGGCTCTTCAGAGCACCACCGAGCACGCCGAAAACTCAGGAATTACGCGACAAAACACCTACTCTCGATCGGTCGGGACTGGCACGCCCGCTGCGATATATATTTCTCGCAATTTGGCACTTCTGGTAGCCCATACCACAGGCGATCTTTTGGCGTTGTTGACATGATGCGAATTGGCCCCACTTCTCAGCAGCAGCGCTACAATCTCGAATGCCGGCTCTGTCGCAATAGCCAAGCTCGCCTGCCTGCTTGCGGTCCATAGCGGTCCATTTCCGTAACGGTCTATCACGTTGACCTCTGCGCCAGCAGCAAGCAGTTTCCTGACAATGTGAGAGTGCCCATTCTGAGCGGCTACGTGTAAGGCTGTGAATCCGTCTTTATCGGCAGCAGAAACATTGTCAGTGCTGCCACGTAGTTCATTTTCTAACGAGACAAGATTCCCCTCCGCCGCATGGTGCCAAAGCGAACTCCGACCATACTCATCAACGTTTGACCGCTTCTTTCGCCATGGCCATTGTGGCATCACACCTCCAAGAGATCGTCGCGAAAAATCCAAAAACCCATAACGTTCCACGCTTGGATTGATGCGAATCCTGAAAGAATCCTGCCAGGATTGAACTATTATCATGCCAGTCAGAACAATGAGAAGATCATCATGCCGGCGAAGGCTATAAGCAGTACGATGTAAAACGGACGAAATAGATAGAAGCGCTGCCAATTCGTGAGGCCGAGAGCGTTGATATAAACACCCTCATCAAGCTTCAGATTGTCCATGCCGCTATCGACGGAAAAGTCACCGCCGTTACTCTTATAAAATCGGTATTCCTTGATCTGCGCGACAATTTGGTGAGCCGCCAGAAGAATGACCGCCAAAAACGCAGCTGAAAAAATGAAGATTTCCAATACTAGTATCACTCGAAAACGCCTCTTTAATTCGCAGGGCAGGGATAAATAGCAGCCAGCATCTCAATCACCAATGTCGATGCTCTCCCTTTAAGACGCTCTGGCGTGACGCTTCGAAGATGCGTGTATACGCGGTCTGTAAGCTCATGGGGGAGGACCGATCCGGCCCCACACCACCCCGTCCCGCTGGTAGCATCAGCCACCCCAGCTATATAAGCACTACCGCGAGCGCCGGACATGATACGATCAGCCTCACTCTGCAGAGCGCCATCATCGGACTTTCCTTCGAGCGCCTTGAGCAGCTCAGTCCCGCTGATTGCCCAGTCGCGGCCCTGATCGTTGCCTGATTCTGCTGATGCAACATTGAGAGCCAAACCTATCGACAGTATCGCCGCCGGAAAAGTTGCCCGGAATTGGTACGCTGCTGTCATCTTCCGCTCCGTTGATCTGGCTGCACCGGCGTTATTCCGACGCACGCGGTTATTCGACGTGAATGACCCAATGCACGCTGGAACGGGCAGCATCAGATCGTGTATCGCTCATAAGCTTCGAGCAGAAATTGCTTGCCTTTCTCGGTCAAGCGCGACGCGTCAACGAATGTGGAAAACGAGCCGGCCTGCTCCCGCATACTGTCGAGTCGGGCGATCATCTCCTTGCTCCCGAACACGACGTGGAAACGCTCGCCAGCGGGGAGCCAAACAAAAAGCGGACTTGGTGAGAACTCCAGAATGACGTCCTCATGGAAAACTTGAAAAAGACTGTCCCATGCGCGGACCGGATCGATGCTGGTGGTTTTCTCCGGCTGCTTGCCGAACTCGGCATGATAGATAAAGACGGACCCTTCGGGGATTCCAGCAATCCTTGCCAGGGCAAGGAACGCGGGCCTGTCGAGAACATCAGGCAATATCTGAGCTTTAAACCCACACACCTGAAGGAATGAAGGGCGCAGAAGCCGCTTTTCATCAAGCGCGTTATCAAACAGTGTAGCCACTAGATTGCACCATACATCTTTGACAGGGCTTGTCGCAAAACTCCCGCAGCCGAGTTTTCAGACAGTCTGCAGGAATTGTGCGACAGTCTATCGATGCGTCGGCTGTCTTATCTGCTCGGTCCGACAGCGATGGTGGCGGACGATCCTATCTGAGTGAACGAATACTCGACCGCACCTTGCTTCCAATACGCCGATATCATTTCTAAAACGTCCTCCTCGTTCAGAGTGTCAGGAGCGCCAAGACGCGCCGACAAGGCATCCAGCAACCCGGCAGGTCTCGCCGTCGAATATGTACATGCTTTGTGTCCGTTTGGACCGACTGCGACCCAGAACGACAATGAATCGGTTTGACCTGCACTCTTCCGCCGCCAGCCTACAGCCTCTACAGAGCCACCGTTGTAGCCAACGAAATGAGTACGCCATTCCTCTGTTTCCGCATCGGTCAGCCGCTGCCAGCCGAGCTTATCACCCTGCACCATCGCCGCCTGCAGATCGGGCGCTTCGCAGATAGCGAGAAGGCGGTCTACCGTCATATTCTCCGGCATCGCTGTGGCTGCTCCACTATTCAGAAATGCAGCGCACATGCCGGTCATAACCGTTATGCGCATCCACATTATATCTCTCTTCCTCGGCCTCAGAGTATAACTGCCTTGCTGAATCGTCGCAGAAATCCCGATTTAAATTTGAGTTCTGCGAGAGAGTTTCGCAACAGCCAATTTTTCACCGGCACCTGGCGTAGAAACTAAGAATTACACCTCGTTCTTCGAGTTGGCAATTTTCACAGCTTCGGACCGACTGGGCCTATGCGGATTTCCGTTGTGAAAGACGGCTACTCAGCCAGTTCCTGAAGCCCGGGAACGTCTTCCGTGCCGGCCAGCCGGTGCGGTGTGGGCGCTGAGGGCTGGGGGGATCGCATCCTAACCACGGTCCTTGCCGGCAGAATGAGGCACCATCCTGTCGACGATGGGCTCGGTTGTCGAACAGTCGGTAGGGCAGACCCACCTATCGGCGAAGGAGTCGAACGGAACGGCAGGACCGCAGCCGTGACGTGGCGTGAGCTTGGTGCCGATAGCGATCGTGCCTGCAGCGCGCTGGTGTGAATTCACCGAATGGTCTCTCGGCATGTCGTGCACAATCCGGTTCGGGCTGGCCACACCCATCGCGTCCTCGATGGATCTGGTGTGACCGAAGGACGCCTTCGTCTCGACCGACTTGGCCGCAACGGCCATACGCAACTTTCTTCCCCTACGAACAGGTTCGCATTCCTCGCGCGACAAGAAAGCCGCTCCCGGCCGCCCTCCACTGACGTTTCGGCCCAAGGGTGCGGCGTCGATCGCCGTCGGTCTTAACACCGTCATCGAGGACGCGATGGGCGCGGCCCGAGCAAACCGGAAAGGTTACGACAATGGCAGTCATCGGCGAATTCACCACCAACGGCAACAACTCCATCATCGGCAACGTGCGCACCCTCACCGTCAGCATGAAGGCCCGCCTGAACCCGATCGAACGCGTCTCGCGCGACGCTCCGGATTTCCGCATCACCGCCGGCAACGGCGTCGAGGTCGGCGCCGGCTGGAAGGCGGTCTCCAACGACGGCGAGGAATACATCTCGGTCAAGCTGGACGACCCGAGCTTCAACGCACCGATCACCGCAGCCCTTTGGCCAAGCGATAAGGACGGCGAATACGCCCTCATCTGGAACCGCCCGAAGCGGGAGGCCTGATCACCCCGAAGAGCTTCGCCGAAAGGCGGGGCTCTTTTTCCGTTCCCATTGACGAAGCCGGGCGCAGGCATCGAGCCTGCTTCCGGCTTTTCCGGTGCCATACGAGGAGGTGTGAGCTGCTCAGTTCGTCCAAGCGTGCCATGGCGAACCGAAGGCGTCCAGCACGAGCGGCGCCTCCAATTTGCTCCTTCCGCCTATGGCGGCTTCCGCAAATCGGTTCCTCCCCTCGCCGCCTCCGGCGGTCGCGTCCCGCGATGCTGGACCCCTCCGCTCCGCCATGACGCGCGGCGTCGTCTTTCACAAACGTCAAGGAGACGACGATGACGATTTCTCTCGAAATACAACGCGAAGAGCTTAAGGCCGAACTCAGGAACGCCTGCGATCCGGCGGAGCGTCGCCAGATCGCGTCGGAGCTGGAGATGGTGCAGGCGGAGCTTGCAACGATCGAGGCCGAACAGGACGGGCGCATCAGCACGGAGCCTCCTTTCTAGGAGGCTCTATTTCTGCGTCCCCTGTGCGGCTTTCTTGCCTCAGCCGTTGAGTGCGTCCTTGACCGCCTTGCCAGGCGTGAACGTCAGCTTTTTCGAAGCGGCGATCTTGATCGTTGCGCCTGTTGCCGGGTTACGGCCTTCACGTTCCGGCGTGTCCTTCAGCTTGAACTTTCCGAACGAGGGGATCGACGTTTCCGCGCCAGCAAGCGCCGCGTCGGTGATCTGCTTGAAGACGCTCTCGACGATCGTCTTGGCCTGCGCCTTGGTCAGGCTCTGTTCGGCTGCGATCTTGTCGGCGATTTCGTTGGTCGTGGTCATATCGGAAAGGCCTCTTTCTGTTTTCGGTCTTTCAGCTTTGACAATGAAGATGTGGCGAAGAAAGGGGCAGAACGGCAGGAATCCTCGCAAGGATTGCGAAAACCACAGGAAATGCAGGCGTTCGGCCGATTGAGACAGGCTATTGGGAGCTGCCCGCGTCCCGATAGCCGCGTCGTCTCTTCGTTCGTTCGATAAGGAAGAGTGCTGTGTCCGCATCGTCCGGATGATCGAAGGTCTCCATCATCGTCTGGCCGCCTGATCCGATCCTGCCCCAGTTGCGGACGACCGAAGCCCCGCCAAACAGCGTCGGCTGGATCGCGATCCTGTAGTAGCGCCGCATGTTCTGCGCCGCATCAATGCGGTGAAGATGAACCTGGCGTGTCTCCTTGTTTTCCATGTTCCCCTTGTCGCTGTCCCGGCAAGCGGCGTCCAACGAGTTATATGAATCGATCCGGCGTCACCGATTCATCGTCGTGATGGTTTCAGACGGGAACTGGGCGAGACGGCTTCGCCGCACGGCTCTATGCGCAGGCGCACCGAACCCGCCATGCGGTTTCGTTCCATTCGGATAACGATCCTCTCGCATGGCCGGCCGTGCCGGCGGATGATAACGTTGGAACGGCCTGGTTTGCGGTCAGCTATCGCACCAGCTTCGACGCGCACCGTCCCATCGACGCGCAAGGCCTTCTCCCACGAGAATCTCGCCAAACGATTGCCCTTTACGGCTGACAGTCCCGAGCTTGCGACCATACCTGTCTTCGTCTCGCAAGCCCGTGCTCATCGAGAATGGGCCAGCGTTCAGAAGAGCGAGAATACGTGCTTTGGCCGCCTCGCCCTTGACCCGTTCTGCCGTGCAACGGGGCGGGCTGAGTTCTGGTGTGTCGATATCGGCGATCCGGATTTTCTCTCCCTTGAACCAGAAGGTGTCGCCGTCGACGACGCAGTTCATGCGGCGGTCTTCACCACAGATCGAGAACGACGCTGAAAGCGTGTCCTCTGCAGGAGCAGAGGTGAGCGCGACCGTCCGATCCAGCCCGCCGGTGCGCTCGAAGCACAACATGCCGCCAACCCCGAGCCCAACCACGAGCAAGGCAACCCACATCGACCGATGCATCACAGGCTGAACGTTCTGCCATTCGCCGCGGTGTCGCGCTCGTCTCCCTGCTTTCTATGCTTGCCAGTCGTTGAACGTATCCGGTTCAGGATGGGCGGCAGAAGCGCAACGTCTTCCCATATCACGTCACCTTCGAAGAGCGTCTCGGTGTTGCGATTGCGCCACCGCACCTCTTCTCTCGTCACGAAAGGCGGCGCGATCTCGGCAAGGGCTGCGAGCGGTGCAAGGATCAGAACGCAAAACATAGTCGCGGCTTTCAGGATCGCCTCGCTAAGGGGCGAAAGTATCCCGAGAGAGATAATTGCGCCCATGCCGAGAAACGGCATGGCGATGATGAACACGACCCAGATCATCAGCGGGCCGATCAGCGAATACCGGATTTTTCTCCAATGCCTCACGGGCGTTTCCTTTCCTTCTGTCAGGGCTGTGCAGGTTCGTTTGCGTTCGGAGCGGTTCCGGTTCGATGGAATCTGTTCTCGCCGACGCAGGCTTTCATGTCTTCACGCCGGAACCAGATGGCGCGCCCGCACCGGAGCGGAGGATTTCCGGAGGTGAAGACGATCTGCTCGTCGCTGCGCATGCGCAGAACTTCATGCGGCAGGATCAATGGCCGGCGACTGAGCTGCTTCGATCGCGATCGAGACGATCCTTTCATTCCGGTCGAACGGTTGGTCTGGTCGACCTCGACCGTGGTGTCGCCGCAGCGCTTCGAGATATAGTCGGCGGTGTCGGGATCGTTTATCGCGGCAAACGAAATCCACGATGCGGATTCGAACCATTTGCTGGTCGCATCACGCCCGCCATAGGCCTCACGCATCTGGCCGAGCGACTGGAAGATCATCGTCAGCATGATGCCGTATTTGCGGCCTGCGTCGCGAGCGGTTTCGAGGATGCGCAGGTAGCCGAGACGCGCTACCTCGTCGAGCAGGAAGAGGGTGCGACCCTTTACATTGCCGTTGCGGTTATAGATCGCGTTGAGCAGCGAGCCGATGACGACACGCGCGAGGCCGGGATGGGCTTCCAGCACCTTCAGGTCGAGCGCGATGAAGATGTCCGTTCCGCCGTCGGCGAGATCGTCGGTCGAAAAGCTGTCGCCCGATACAAGTCCGGCATAGTTGGGATAGGACAGCCAATGGGTTTCCTTCACCGCATTGGCATAAACACCGGAAAACGTCTCCGGCGTCATGTTGACGAACACTGACACATTCTCCTTCACGAAGTCGGATTCAGACCCTTCGTAGATCTTCGTCAGACGCGCGCGCAGCTTGGGTTCCGGTTCGGACAGGTTGGCGCGGACGCGGCGCAGCGTCTGGTCTTCCGTTTCCGTGTGCCCTGACAGGCACACGTCGGCGATCAGGGCGGTCAGCAGCTGCATGGCGGAAGCGCGGAAGAAGTCGTCGCGGGCGGATGCCGTTCGGGGATTGTCGGTCATGATCCATGTGGCGACGGCGACGATATCCTCTTCCTTGGTATTGCCATGACGGCCGATCCAGTCGAGGGCATTGAAGCCGACACCGCCGGCTGTCGGATCGAGCACGATCACCTTGCGGCCGGCCTGACGCCTGTGCTCGCAGACCATCGGCGCGACCTCGCTTGACGGGTCCAGAACGACAAGCCCGCCGCCCCATTTGAGCGCGGTCGGGATCGTCACCGATGTCGTCTTGAAACCGCCGGAGCCGGCGAAGACGATGCCATGCGACGATCCGAAGGAACCGTCGAAGCAGAGCAGCGGCGACTTGCCGCCAGCGCCCCAGCTTTGTCGATCGTCAGCGCGAAACGGCATGGCGGCAACACTGTCGCGATCAACCCGATAGCGCTCGCCGATGATGATGCCGCCTCGTTCGGGAAACAGTTTTGCCGCCTCCTGGATCTTCATCCAGTCGGCCTCGCCATGCACAGCCCGCTTGCCGCCGATCCGTTTGGGCGCTGTTGTTGCGAACGCGGCATTGCCCTTGATCGCGACACGCAGCGCGAACATTCCGCTGATGAAGGCAATGCTTGCGCCGATCATCGTCACCGGATCAGCATAGGCCAGAACCGATTGTTCGGCCGGCACGCTGCTTGCGATGCTATTCAGGCGGATTACTTCGCGCAGTGTTGCGATGGTAATGACCACGCCGCTTCCGGCCAGCACGCTCAGACCGGCGGCCTTGATGTTGGCCGATCCGTTCGCGGCGAAGAGGCCAATTATGCCGATCGCCACCGCAGCGATGTAGGGGAGCGCGAGCCCGGCGCGTCCCAGCATCAGCTTCGCCTGCGGGGACGTTCCGAATGCCGCCAGTCGCTGCTCCATCCCGGATGTCGCGAACATCGCCGCGAGCATTATGATTGCCGGCAGGATCAACAGCAAAAGCCTATTCATCGTCATGGCCGAACGCCTCCGCGCCGATGGCGGTCAAGCGTGACCGCTCTTCTTCGTCGCCCTTGAGCCGGCGGCCGCCGTCGACCAACAGCCCGAGCAACAGCGCCCGCTTTTCGTAACGCAGTCCTGCCTTGACGATCAGCCCGCCGAGCTCGATTTTTTCGCGGGTGTCCTTCTTGCGTGCGTTTGACGTCATCGACTTTGCCATCCGTTCAAGCCTCGCCAGACCCGCCTTCATCCGCGCCAGACGCGAGCGCCGCGGACGGCTCGGTACCGGTCCGGCTCTCTCCGGCTTGTCTCTTTCCGGTCGCCGAGCCCTTGCCGCCACGAAACCGTTTGGCGACTTCCTCGAAGGCTGCCTGAAGCTGTGACTCCTCGATGTCGATTTCACCAAGACCGGCCTTCAACGCAATCCTGCCGATTCGTTCGGCCTCGCGTGTTTCGGCCTGTTTCAGCTGGTCCTGCAATCTGGCAATTTCTTCCCTGATCTTCGATGATGGTTTCTTCATTCCGGTCGCATCTCCCTGGAAATCCTGCGGCGTCTGTTCCGCTGCAAGATTTCCTCAAAAGCACTTCGGAAGGAATGTGCAGATCTGCACGTCGGCAAAGCCGACACTTTGGAGGATGATCCCGCCGCTCGACGAGAGCGGATCCAAGGGCGCAATTATACGTCGCTGACGCGACGCCTTGCGTAGGGGGCCAAACAGGGGCCCACTGTGGCCTCACCGCTCCCGACGAACGACGTTCAAACGGGAGCTTTTACCGCCGTGGCCATCGCCCACTTCTCAGCCAGCATCGTCAGCCGCGGCGACGGCCGCAGCGTGGTGCTGTCTGCGGCCTACCAGCACTGCGCGAAGATGGAATACGAGCGCGAGGCCCGCACCATCGACTACACCCGTAAGCAAGGGCTGGTGCATGAGGAATTCATACTCCCGGCGGATGCCCCGAAATGGGTCCGCGCGTTGATTGCAGACTGTTCTGTCGCCGGGGCCTCTGAGGCCTTCTGGAACAAGGTCGAGGCTTTCGAAAAACGCTCCGACGCGCAGCTGGCCCGCGACCTGACGATTGCACTGCCGCGGGAGCTTACATCCGAGCAGAACATCGCCCTGGTCCGTGATTTCGTGGAGAAACATATCCTGGGGAAGGGCATGGTCGCCGACTGGGTCTATCACGACAATCCCGGCAATCCGCACATCCACCTGATGACCACATTGCGGCCGCTAACCGAGGACGGGTTCGGGGCCAAGAAGGTAGCGGTCATTGGTGAGGACGGCCAGCTGGTTCGCACGAAATCCGGCAAAATCCTCTACGAACTTTGGGCCGGTTCGACGGACGATTTCAACGTCGTGCGCGATGGATGGTTCGAACGGCTGAACCATCACCTGACGCTTGGCGGCATCGATCTCAAGATCGATGGCCGCTCCTACGAGAAGCAGGGAATCGACCTCGAACCGACGATCCATCTCGGAGTTGGCGCCAAGGCAATCTCGCGGAAAGCGGAACAACAGGGTGTTCGGCCGGAGCTCGAAAGGATCGAACTGAACGAAGAACGCCGCTCGGAAAACACCCGCCGCATCCTCAAAAATCCAGCCATCGTGCTCGACCTGATCATGCGGGAAAAGAGCGTCTTCGATGAACGCGACGTCGCGAAAGTGCTGCACCGCTATGTCGACGATCCCGCCGTCTTCCAGCAGCTGATGTTGCGCATCATCCTGAATCCGGAGGTGCTACGGCTGCAGCGCGACACGATCGAGTTCGCGACCGGAGAGAAAGTGCCGGCGCGCTATTCGACACGGGCGATGATCCGGCTGGAAGCGACGATGGCGCGACAGGCGATGTGGCTGTCGGACAAGGAAACGCATGCCGTTTCCACGGCGGTGCTCGCAGCGACTTTTGGGCGGCATGGGCGGCTGTCGGAGGAACAGAAAGCAGCCATCGAGTGCATCGCCGGTCCGGCACGCATCGCCGCGGTCGTCGGACGCGCGGGTGCTGGCAAGACCACGATGATGAAGGCGGCGCGGGAGGCGTGGGAGCTGGCCGGATATCGTGTCGTCGGTGGCGCGCTCGCCGGCAAGGCGTCGGAGGGTCTGGATAAGGAAGCCGGCATCGAGAGCCGCACGCTCTCCTCCTGGGAGCTGCGCTGGAACCGCGGTCGTGACGTGCTCGACAATAAAACCGTCTTCGTCATGGACGAGGCCGGCATGGTGGCCTCGAAACAGATGGCGGGCTTTGTCGATGCCGTCGTCAGGGCAGGGGCAAAGATCGTGCTAGTCGGCGATCCCGAGCAGCTTCAGCCGATCGAAGCGGGGGCCGCTTTCCGCGCCATTGTCGATCGGATTGGTTACGCTGAACTCGAAACGATCTATCGCCAGCGCGAGGACTGGATGCGAAAGGCGTCGCTCGATCTGGCGCGCGGCAATGTCGAGAAGGCGTTGGCGCTCTACAATGCCAATGCGAGAATTGTTGGCGAACGTCTGAAGGCGGAAGCGGTTGAGCGCCTGATCGCCGACTGGAACCGTGATTACGATCAGACGAAGACGACATTGATCCTCGCCCATCTGCGCCGCGACGTGCGCATGCTCAACGTCATGGCGCGCGAGAAGCTGGTCGAGCGCGGCATCGTCGGCGAGGGCCACGTCTTCAGAACGGCTGACGGCGAACGCCGTTTCCACGCAGGCGATCAGATCGTCTTCCTGAAGAATGAGACCTCACTTGGGGTCAAGAACGGCATGATCGGCCATGTCGTTGAGGCTGTGCCAAACCGCATCGTTGCGGTGGTCGGGGATCGGGATCATCGGCGGCATGTTGTGGTCGAACAACGCTTCTACAGCAATCTCGATCACGGCTACGCCACGACGATTCACAAGTCCCAGGGCGCGACCGTCGATAGGGTCAAGGTGCTCGCTTCCCTGTCCCTGGATCGGCATCTGACCTATGTGGCGATGACCCGACATCGCGAGGATCTGCAACTCTATTACGGACAACGATCCTTCGCCTTCAATGGCGGTTTGGCAAAAGTTCTTTCCCGGAAAAATGCGAAGGAAACGACCCTCGATTACGGGCGCGGCAAATTGTATCGCGAGGCGCTGCGCTTTGCTGAAAACCGTGGCCTCCACATCGTTCAGGTGGCGCGAACATTGCTGCGTGACCAACTCGACTGGACGCTGCGCCAGAAGACGAAGCTGGCTGATCTCGCTCAGCGTCTGGCTGCTTTCGCTGAGCGCCTTGGCCTCAACCAACTCCCGAAAACCCAAACGATGAAGGAGACCGCACCGATGGTCGCAGGCATCAAGATATTCACCGGTTCTGTTGCCGATACGGTCGGTGACAGGCTCGGCACAGATCCCGCTCTGAAGCAGCAATGGGAGGAGGTCTCGGCGCGCTTCCGCTACGTCTTCGCCGATCCCGAAACCGCCTTCCGCGCCGTCAACTTCGATACGGTTCTGGCAGATAAGGAGGCAGCGAAAGCGGTCTTGCAGAAGCTTGAGGCGGAGCCGGCATCGATCGGGGCGCTGAAGGGCAAGACCGGTATTCTGGCCAGCAAGACGGAGCGCGAGGCGCGCCGCGTCGCAGAGGTCAATGTTCCCGCCCTGAAGCGCGATCTGGAGCAATATCTGCGGATGCGCGAGACCGCGACGCTGCGGATAGTGACCGAAGAACAAGCCCTGCGCCAGCGCGTCTCGATCGACATCCCGGCGCTCTCCCCGGCCGCACGCGTGGTGCTTGAGCGCGTGCGCGACGCGATCGACCGGAACGATCTGCCGGCGGCCCTTGGATATGCGCTCAGCAATCGCGAGACCAAGCTCGAGATCGACGGGTTCAACCAGGCTGTTACCGAACGCTTCGGGGAGCGGACCCTGCTGAGCAACGTGGCGCGCGAGCCGTCCGGAAAGCTGTACGAAAAACTCTCCGATGGTATGCGGCCGGAGCAGAAAGAGCAGTTGAAGCAAGCCTGGCCGATCATGCGCACGGCCCAGCAGCTCGCCGCCCACGAGCGCACCGTGCAGTCGCTGAAACAGGCCGAGGAATTGCGGCAGACGTTGCGCCAGGCACCGGTGCTGAAACAATGAGCAAACGCGCTGTCATCCGGTTTCTCGGTGTCGCAGGCCTCGTCTTGAGCGGCGCCACCGTCATGGGGCTCATCGGTGGTTATCGAGTGAACGTCACGCCGAGCGAACCCCTTGGGCTCTGGCGTGTGGAAAAGCTCCGACGCCCGGTTCAGTCCGGCGATCTGGTGTTTGTCTGCCCGCCGCACAACGCCTTCTTCGAGGAAGCCTGGCTACGCGGCTATCTCCGTTCCGGGCTCTGCCCAGGTTGGTTCGCGCCGCTCATAAAGTCCGTTCTGGCGCTTCCCGGTCAGCGCGTCGAAATCGCCGATCGGATTGTCATCGACGGTCATCCCGTATCGGCTTCCACTGTCAGCGCGACGGACAGCGAGGGCAGGGCGATCGCGCCCTTCGCCGGCGGCGTCGTGCCGCCAGGATTTCTATTTCTCCATTCTTCCTTTGCGAGTTCCTATGATTCACGATACTTCGGCCCGATCCCGGACAGCGGTCTTCTCGGCCTGGCGCGGCCGGTGTTCACGTTTGACCCGTGACCGCTGGCGTGTGGCGCTCCTGATCCTGCTTTCGATCGCCGTCGGAGCGGTCGGCTGGAGCGGCGAGGCCCTCCTTCTTCCGACAGCCATGCTCTTTCCGTTGCTATGGGCGCAATCTCCATCACGACTGGTTGCGGGCGCGGTGTCTGCCGGGTACTTCCTCACCGCCTCGCGCGGCCTGCCGCAGGGTGTGGCGAACTTCTACGCCGCCGATTTCTGGCACGGCCTCCTGCTATGGCTGGCGGCCTCGGCCGGCTTTGTCGCCGTGCATGCGGCGTTCTGGCCCGCGCGCTTGCAAAAGAGGCTTCCGGGAAGGGGCGCTCTGGGTTGGGGAAAGCCGGTGCGCTACCTTGCGGCCGCGGTGCTGATGGGGCTGCCGCCCTTCGGCATCACCGGGTGGGCGCATCCACTAACCGCAGCGGGCATTCTGTTTCCCGGCTTTGGATGGTGGGGGCTGGGTGCGACCACAGCCGGCCTCGCGATGATGACATCGCGATACTGGCCGGCTGCTGCCATTGCCCTGGGAGGCTTCTGGTTCTGGTCCGCCGCTACGTGGACGCAACCTGTCCTACCGGATGGATGGAAAGGCGTCGACCTCGAACAGGGTCAAACGCTTGGACGTGATGGTTCGCTTGACCATCACCGTGACCTGATCGCAACGGTGCGCGCGGCGGCAGGAGCGGAAACCCGTGTCATCGTTCTTCCCGAAAGCGCCCTCGGCTTATGGACCCCGACTGTCGCACGGCTTTGGCAGGCAGGCTTGCGAGGGGCGGACATCACCGTGATCGCCGGCGCGGCCGTCATCGACCCGGGCGGCTACGACAACGTCATGGTGACGATCTCGGAGGGTGAAGCACGGATCCTCTATCGCGAGCGCATGCCGATTCCGGTATCGATGTGGCAGCCATGGTTGCAATGGACCGGGCAGGGCGGTGGCGCTCGAGCGCATTTCTTCGCCAACGCGGCCGAGGATCTCGCCGGCACGAGGATCGCGCCGCTGATCTGCTACGAGCAGCTCATCGTCTGGCCCATACTGCACTCGATGCTGTTTTCCCCCGCCGCCATCATCGCCACGGGCAACGGATGGTGGACCGAGGGAACGTCGATCGTCGCCATCCAACAAGCAGGCGTGATCGCCTGGGCGAAACTCTTCGGGCGACCCGTCGTCACGGCTTTCAACACATAAGGAGACTTTCGCGATGGTCGATTCCGCCCTCATCAAGGAATGCAGCGATCCCGGCCTGAAGCCCGCGATCGTCGAAGAGTTCATCGAACGGGCAGGGGCGCCGGACCCGCTCGCGGTCACTGTCCGCTCCGGCAACCGCATCGTTCTGGTGCCGAAGCCGACAACGCCGGACGAAGCGCTCGCATTGATACGCCAGAACCTCGGCCGCAATATCGTTCGCGTCGGCTTGACGCAGTATCCCGCCGGGCTCGGTATCGTCGAGGCGGGCCAGTTGAAGCCGGACCTGATCGAGCCTTGCGAAAACATCAAAATGGGCACGGCCCTGTTCGCCAAAGTCTATCGTATCGTCACCAAATGGTACGGTAACCCTACCGAAAGCGAGGTCCTTCCGCAGGTTTTTGAAGACGCGATCATCGCATGGCAAACGGGGTATTTCGAGGGGACAGCGGTGTTCCGGGCAGCCGATCCGGGCGACGTGAAGCTGCCAGAGCCGGAACCAGGGGTGGAAGAGGAAAGGTCCGGAGCCGGTAGTGACAAGATGAAGGGCGGCAACGTCGATGCACTCGAAGCGGAACCGGTCGACCCGAACAGGGCTGGTATTCGGATCGACCTTTCCGGCATCGGCGCGCGCGGGAAGTGAGGACAAGTTCCTCGCGTCTGCGTCGATGAACGCGGGCCAGGAGCGAAAAATTGCTCGGTCCGTGCGCCAGGCGAATCGCAGTCAATGAGAGCACGGCAGAGAACAACCAAGTGTCGTCGCGATTTACCAATGCATTCTATCTCTGGTCGCAAGTCGCGTTGATTTCTTCTTCGAAAGCATAGGCCTTGAGGTATTTTGTGCCTTCCATCGAGGTGGGCATGTGAAGATTTGCACCGTCGTTCTGTCGATCGGCGCTGGCATCTCTTTGGAATGGCTCTTATAAGGGGCATGACGCAGTACGCGCTGTGTTGCGGCTTAGAATCCGCAGATGAACGGTTGGCGCTGACCGAAACGGTGCCAGGAACCCTCTGACCTTGTGGCCGGGGGCCTGTGACTCATGTCCAGGCGCCTCGGTGCTAAAGGTCTCAGGGCCGATTCATCTCGGATTCTAACCCCCGGCTAGGGTTCAAAGGGTTCAACGTCAGCGGGGGCGCACCGCAGACAAAACCAGGGTTAGGTCAGGAATGGAATCGGAAGATGCAACATTGACGAAAAAAGTTGAGCTCCGGCCACTGGTCGGCTTAACTCGTGGACTACACCCGGCTGACCTCGAGAAACTGACCATAGACGCAATCCGTGCGCATCGGCGACTGGTCGAAAAGGCCGACGAACTTTTCCAGGCCCTGCCGGAAAGCTATAAGTCGGGAAAGGAAGTCGGAGGCCCACAGCATCTGTGTTACATCGAGGCCAGTATCGAGATGCACGCGCAGATGAGCGCTGTCAGCACGCTGATCAGCATTCTTGGCTATATCCCGAACGCCACCGTGAACTGAACCGGTTTCCGTTTGTCTCATGGCTAATTTTTATAGCGGGCTATGATGTCATATCGGTCCTGAACTATTGCGGCAGCTCAGACCCGCTATCTTCATCGGAGGAAAGGCGGCGTGACACGAGCTCCTCCGTTCGGTCTCTTTGATACCGACCGCGGTGGAACCCTACGCAGCGAAGACCTGGGCAGCGCGGCTCGACGGTTTGGCGACTGGCGCGACGGATGGCCGATGAACCTGGCCAGCAAACGCTTGCGTTCGGCCGGTATCATCGAACCTGAAATGCTCCAGCAGCTCGAATAGCGCGGCGGCCTCGCGAGCAAGGCTGTGGCTGGCCGCCGTCTGCTCCTCGACCATCGCGGCGTTTTGTTGCGTTCCCTGATCGACGCTGTTCACGGCCTTGTTGATCTCACCGAGAGCGTTCGACTGCTCGCGTGCCGCTTCGACAATCGCGACGACATTCGTGTTGATGTCGTGGACCTGGGTTGCGATTTCCTGCAGCGCGGAACCGGCTTTCGTGACAAGCGATACCCCGCTCTGGACCTGGCTGCCCGACGAGGTGATCAGCGTCTTGATTTCCTTGGCGGCCTTGGCCGATCGCTGCGCGAGCTCGCGGACTTCCTGCGCGACGACCGCGAATCCCTTGCCCGCTTCGCCGGCACGGGCCGCTTCGACACCGGCATTCAGCGCCAGGAGGTTGGTCTGGAACGCGATCTCATCGATGACACCGATGATGTTGGAGATCTCGCGAGAGGACGTTTCGATCTGATCCATGGCGCCGATCGCGTCGCGCACCACCTCCCCGGAATGCTCTGCATGTTCGCGGGTGCGTGCAACGAGTTGGCCAGCCTCCTCCGCCCGACGACTGGAATCCTTGACCGTTGTGGTGATTTCCTCGAGCGCAGCGGCGGTCTCCTCGACCGAGGCGGCTTGTTGCTCGGTGCGTTTTGCCAGCTCGTCGGCGGCGGTCCGAATCTCGCTGGATCCCGCGGAGATCGCCCTGGCGTTGTCGGCGACAGTCGCCATCGCGCGCTTCAGCTTGTCGGAGGCGGCGTTGAAATCGGTGCGCAAACGTTCGAGCGAGGGGATGAACGGTTTTTCGATTTGCTGCGCCAGGTCACCGTCCGCCAGACTGTTCAGGCAGCCCGCGAGCTGTTCGACGTTTTCGACCCGGGTGGTCACGTCGGTCGCGAATTTCACGACCTTGAAAACTCTGCCGTTCATATCGAAGATCGGATTATAGGATGCCTGGATAAAGACCTTGCGACCACCCTTGCCGAGCCGCATGAACTCGTCCGCCATCAAATCCCCGCCTGCAAGCATCTTCCAGAAATTCCGATAGTCGGGCGACGCGGTATAGGATGGTTCGCAGAACATCGAATGGTGTTTGCCCTGGATCTCGCTCAGAGAATATCCGAGGGCGGACAGGAAATTCTCGTTGGCGGTCAGGACGTCGCCGGTCGGCGTGAACTCGATAATCGCCTGCGCCCGCGACAAGGCCTCGATCTTGCCGGCATCTTCTGCAACTTTCAGCTTCTGGGCGGTGATGTCGGTGGCGATCTTGACAACCTTGACCGGCTTGCCACGGCGCATGACAGGGTTATAGGACGCCTCGATCCAGACTTCCTTGCCGCCCTTGCCGATGCGCTTATATTGCTGCTGGTCGAAGTTGCCGGCGGCGAGTTTCGCCCAGAACGCCTTATAATCCGCCGATTTCACAAATGCCGGTTCAACGAACATGCTGTGATGTTTGCCGATAATTTCTGATAGCTCATAGCCGAGCGCCCGGCAGAAATTGTCGTTGGCAGTGAGTATCCTGCCGGACAGATCGAATTCGATCATGGCCTGAGATTTAGAGAGGGCGGCAAGTACCGCGCATGCATTGGCACCACGATTGAGAATATTCACTAGGCGACCTCCCAAGGATACTTACCGGACCGAAGGTCGCGGCAGAGCGCGAATAGTTGCATACGATGTTTAATCTTCATTTAAACATGGAACTGGCATCCATCAATTATGCCCGCTTAAAGCGCTCGAAGAGAAGGAGGAGATTGTATCAACAATCATGTGCCGCTCGATAAGCGCTTCCATGTTGCGATTGAGCAAAGACAGCAGCAGGTGTTTTGTGACGGCCCGGGTCTCGATTTTTTCGAGATAGAGCGGACGCCACGTGAGGTCGAGATCCTGGCTTAGGTCTTCGTGCAACTTGACTATCTCCTGCCGGGCCGCTTCCAGGCTATCGAAAAACTGAACGGTGGTGTGCCCGTGCAGCCAGTGCGCCTGATCATCGGCAGTCGCCTGAGAATAGGTGTAGAACGTATAGGAAGTTACTGACATCATTCCTCTCCCCTGGTTTGTCTGTCACGTTTTCAGATCAGCTTTCTTCTGATTGCGAGGGCGGTGAGATGGGCCTTACTGCGAACGTCGAAGCGCTTCATGGCCTCGCGGAGCTTGACACGGACGCTGTTGTACTTGACGCCCTCCACGTCTGCGACTTCCTCCATTGTCATGCCGACGGCGATCCATCTGAGATAGGTCGCCTCTTTCGGATCGAGCCAGGCGGCATCTTCCACTGTCGGAGTGGTCTGAAGGAAAGAGATGCGGGCATGGAGCTGCCCGACGGCGCCCGCGGCTGCGACCGCGTCGATTTCACGGTCGAGGTCGATCGCCGGCCTTTCCGACGCCAGCGTGAACATCGACATCGATCCGTTGGCGGTCTTGATCGGAATGGTGATGCCGGAGCGGATGCCGAAATCGGCCGCATGCGCGTAGAAGGCACGCTCTTCCTTCGATAGCCGCGATCGTTCCTGTTCGCCGGACCAGGCAAAGACGTGCTTCCTGGATTTCGCGCGCTTGACGACCGGATCGAGTTTGTCGAAGTTGTTCTCGAAATAAGCCGATCGCCAGTCACGATGATAATTGGTGACCGCGATGGTGTGTTTGTGCTGGATATGGAGATAGGCATAGCCGGTGAAGCCGAAATGTTCGGCAAGGTCGGCAAGGCCATCCTTCAGGATGCACTCGTCGCCCTGAATTGCGGCAAGATCGGTCAACTTGTCCAGCCAGTGCTGCATTCCATACCCCCATATGCTGGTGTGCGATGCCTACTCTAACGTTTGCTCCCAGCAGCCGACCGCCGGGCTGAATCTGCTTTCATCCTCTTTTACCCAGACAACTCAGGCTGAGCCGAAGCATTTTTCCACGAGGTACATGCTCCAACGCTTCACGAATATCCGTACTATCCCCCTGTCACTCGACGATCTGCATCTCGCTCTGACCAGATGCGGCAATGCTCGCCTTGCGGTCGGCAAATGAGATCTTCAATTCAGCAAAAGCATCGCCGTGTTGCCATGAAAGCACCAACGCTCCGGCATCAGCAATGGTGGCCTTGAGCGCTCCACCGAAGGCGGGATGGGTGTTCCTGAAACGGATCAGATTTGAAAGGCGATGGAAGAGCGGCGTCTCAAGGGCCGTACCGATTTCGTCGTTGCCGTAAAAGTGCCGGTTAATGTCACGCCCCACGCCCGTTTTGGCGAGCAGGTCCATATCGTTTACGCCGCCCAATAAACCGACATAATAGACTTGCGGAATTCCTGGAGCAAAAAACTGAATTGCCCGAGCGATGAGATAATCATTATCGTTGCGACCAAGCGCGTCATAGTAGGTGCAGTTTACCTGATAAAGGTCCAGATTCGATGCAGCGGCCCCCGTCGCCTGGCGGCTCTGGCCATCCGATCGCCTATGGATCTCTTCCACAAGATTGTCGATCGCCTGGGGTTCGAGGAGGCCCGCCCGGCCGTCGCTATGGGCACCGACATCTATAACGCCGATCCCGTCATGGGTGTCGAGAACGGTGATCGCGTTACGGGGGCTTATTGCCAGCCACTTTGCCAGCGGCGTGGCGTCTCCCGTAAACAATGCATGCAAGATGAGCGGTGGTAGTGCGAAATCGTAGACCCGGTCGACCTTCTTCGCGATCTCGATTTGGTCACGATGATAACTATGAATCTCGACCAGAACCTCCATGCCGCGGTTGCGGGCCTTTCCAGCCACTTCTTCGAGGAATGCGTAGGTATCGTCGATCATGAAGCAACTGCTGCCCGCTTTCTTGATCGCGTATCCCGCGGCGTCGAGGCGGATCGCCGTCACATTCGCCTCCGAAAAGCGATCGAGGATCGTTTCGAGATAGGTTGTGCCTTTGGCGCTGTGGACATCGATGTCGATCTGCTCCGGTGTGAAGGTTGTCCAGAGCATCCGCTGAGTACCATCAGCCAGGGTCACCTTCGAAAACGGTAAACCGGGGCGCGGTCGATAGATCCTCAGAAGGTCTTCTTCGGTGGCGCCATCGGGAAATACCTTATCGAACGTCATGAACATGTCGGCAAATTCGGACGCCGAACCCTTGGCAATGAAGTCCGTGAATGCGCCGGATTGCGATGAGACATGGTTGACGATAAGATCGGCCATGATTTCCACGGATCCCGACAAAGCCCGCACATCCTCCCAGTCGCCGAGGCGCGGATCGACGATCGTGTGATCTGTTGGATCGAATCCGGCATCAGCGCCATCGATCGGATTGAAGAAAGGCAAGACATGGACGCCGCCGAACAGGCCAGCGAACTTGCCATCGACCAGTTCCTTCAATTGCCTGAAACCACCTCTGGTCAGGCGGTCAACATAGGTGATAAACTGCACTTTGTTTTGCATTTCAATTTCCAGTATGTGTCGTCTTACGAGGACGAGTTGATTTTCTTTCACTCAGTCTGCAGAGCCGCCCGCGATGAGACGGCTCTCGCCCAGTAATCCTTGCTCGTCCATGATCGGGTGAGCAACCGAGACGATATGCGCGTTGATCCGCTTGAGATCACGCAAGATGTCGAGGTGAAGCGAGCTGGTTTGAAGGCTGTCGGTGCGCCCGTCGCGCAGACGTTCCAGGTGGCGCTCGGAAGACTGTTTTTCCATGTGCCGGACTTCGACTTTCCGCTCCATGAGCTGACGCGCGAGATTGATGTCCCGGGTGATAAGGATTGTTTGTGCGATCCGGAGATTATCGACGGTGAGCTGGAAGAGTTGTGTTAGTTCGGAGAAGCCGTCATCAGAGAATTTCAAACCGTGGGCGATCTTCTTCGTGACCTCGGGCAGCAGACCTTTCTCGACAATATCCCCGATATGTTCGAGGTTGATGGCGTAGTCGATGATGACGATCGAGCGTCGGCCTTCGTCTTCCGACAGTCCAGTACGGCCGAGTTTCGATAAGTAGACCTTGACCTCCTGCTGTAACCGGTCGACCTGGCGCTCAAGCTGCGCAATATCCTTCAATCTCGCGGCATTGTTCTGCTGGAACGCGTCCGACACTCTCAAGAGCATTCTTTCGATCAGGTCTCCAACGCCAAGCACTTCGCGTGCAGCACTCGTCAGTGCTACGACTGGTGTTGATAGCTCATCCGGATCGAGGAATTTCGGTGTGTTGTCAGCCTGTTCGGACGCGGGGATGAGGACCCCCATCCACCGTGCAAGAAGGCGGGAAAACGGCATGGCCAGGAGAGCCAGGCCGATATTTAACGCGAGATGCGCGTCCACGGGAAGTTTGGACGCTGGGACCGGCAACATCGAAAGCCAGCTGGCCAAAATATCGGCCACTGGCAGGATCAGCAGGCAGCCGATTGCCCGGACAATCAGATTGCCTAGTGTGACCCGCCTGGCCGCCGCCGATGCTGATAACGACGCGATCACCGGAGGTATTGCGCCACCGAAATTGGCTCCAAGAACCAGCGCTACGACAAGCCCGCCAGAGAGGATTCCGGTGGAGGTCAACGACAAAATCAGAACGACCGCAGCCAAGCTTGAAGATGAAGCAAATGCGATGGCCGCGGAAAAGATCATCGCGACCGGCCAGGCGTTTTCAAGCAGGCCGATAAACGCTGCGAGCGCCGGCGAATGGCGAAGCGGCTCGGTCGCGTTGCTGAGTAGGTGTAGTGACAGCAGCATCAGCGCGATACCGAGCAGCGCTGTTCCGGCGCCCTGCCTGGAGGTCGAACCGCCTCGATAGAGAATGATGCCGACGAAGAGTAGGGCAGGGGACACCCATTCGATGCCCGTTGCGACGATCCAGGCGGTGACCGCCGTTCCGACATTGGCGCCGAGGAGGACGACCTGCGCCATGCGAGGCTTGATAAGCTCTCGTTCCACAAACGAGGAGACCATCAGCGCCGTCGCTGTAGAACTCTGAAGCGCGACTGTGGCGACGAACCCTGATAGAAACGACCGGGCGCTGCTTTTCGTGCCGGAGGCGAGGCCCGTTCGCAATCTGGCCCCAAGCGCACGGGAGGCTCCGTCCTTCACCTGGGCCAGGCCGAACAGCAGCAACGCGACGGCGCCGCAGAGATTTATGAGAACGATTGTCGATTCCAAGTCGCGCCTCTCGCTAATTCTGTTGGAAGTAAGCCTTGATCAGCCAAGCGGCTGCTCGCAACAGAGATCGGCCAGACGGGTGCCGTCTTGATTCGTCTCGAGAGGGAAGCGGTTCTCGTCGCAGACCTTGTCCAGCTTGCGGTTGATGAGGGTGCCGGTGGGCGAGCAGGGAGGAGAGCTGCCCACCGGCATCTTGCCCGCGCCGTATCGCAGGCAAGATGAATTCCAACTGGTTTCGTATTGTTGTCGTGCGGAGTAGCGCTGATCCGCGCTGGTTTTGTTGACGGCAGTTCGACATCGAATGAGTCATCACTCCTCCTAGAAGCTTACGATCTTGGTGCGGTGCGAAAGTGAGCGATTTCGATCACATTAACAAAGGCTTCCGCTTAGCTACCCGACGCTTCTTGATCCCCAACAATGCGTAATCGCTTGTAATGTATTGTTACGATGCAACAAAACTGTCACCAAACTTTCATTTGACGAAGAACGATTACGCTCATAGTGTGAGCGATATAGACCATTTCTTGTTGGAAGGGAAGCGTTGGTGTTCAACTCGACTCAGGACCGCCAGGCGAAAATCGTTGAGCTTTTGCGCGATGAGCAGTTTTTGGCTATCGGCAGATTGACGGAGCACTTCCAGATTTCGGTGGCCACCGCGAGGCGCGACTTGAGCGAACTCCACGAGGCCGGACTCTTGCGTCGAACTCACGGCGGTGCGGTCAGCGTCACGCAGGTTACACAGGACAAGCCGAACGCTGCCCGCGCCGTCTGGAATCGGGCGGAGAAGGCGGCCATAGCCGGAGTCGTTGCCGGTATGATCGTCGAGGGTGACACGGTTCTTCTGGACGCCGGTACAACTGCGCTGGAAGTTGCCAAGAAGCTCGCTGACCGCAGAAACCTCACCTTCATCTCGAATGGTCTCGACATTGTCGAGGAATTGACGAGAGGGGAGGGCAAAAGCATTTATTCGGTCGGGGGCGAGTATACCGAAACGAACCGCTCCTTCCGCGGCCCTTTGGCGGAGCAGTTTATCCGCCAGTTCAATGTCGACAAACTCATTCTCAACGCGGCGTCGATCGATGTTGATCGCGGATTGATCTGTACGTCGTCGCCCGTGAACGCGAGTGTCGCTCGCGCCATGATCGAAGTTTCGAGCCGCGTGATCGTCGTCGCGGATCATTCGAAATTCACAAAATCGAGCCTCTCGGTGACGGCCAGGATCGAGGATGTCGGTGTGATCGTCACCGACTCTGGAACCCGAACCATCATTGAGACAATACCGGAAAAGCTGCGGAAGAAGTTCGTTGTTGCGAACTAGGTTCGACGGCCGCGCGCGAATTAAAGCCTCATTCAACAGAGCTGGGAGGAAAACCAGATGCTTAAGACCAATCGCAGGAATTTTATGATGGGCACCGCGGCGATAGCGGTCGCTTCAACTGCCGGTGCGAAGTTCACCTTCGCGCAAGAACGCCGGGCGCTTCGCCTGGGTGTGAACGGATTGCCGAACTCGCTGGAGCCGGTCAATGCAATCAGCAATGTCGGCCCGCGTATCGTCAACCAGATATTCGACACGCTGATAGCGCGCGATTTTTTCGCGAAGGGAGCTCCCGGCAATGCCATCGACCTCGTTCCGGCACTTGCCGAGAGCTGGGAGCGCATCGATGAGAAATCGGTTCGCTTCAAGCTGCGGCAGAAGGTCATGTTCCACGATGGTGTTGAACTGACCGCGGACGATGTCGCATACACCTTTTCTTCCGAACGCCTTTGGGGTCCCGAAGCGATCAAGAAAATCCCGCTTGGGAAATCCTATTCGCTCGATTTCGATGAGCCCGTGGTCGAGGACAAATACACAGTCACACTTCGCACAAAGACCCCGAGCTATCTCATCGAGACCTTCGTCGCATCCTGGATGAGCCGCATTGTTCCCAAAGAATACTACAAGAAACTGGGAGCAGTAGATTTCGGTAACAAGCCCGTTGGAACAGGCCCGTACAAGTTCGTGGAATTTGTTGCCGGCGACCGTGTGGTGCTGGAAGCCAACGACGCCTACTGGGGTCCAAAGCCGACTGCATCGAAGATCACCTACCAGATCGTCGCAGAGCCAGCCACACGCGTCGCGGGTCTGATCAGCGGTGAATACGATATCATCACTACCCTGACGCCGGACGACATTCAGCTGATAAATAGCTATCCGGACCTCGAAACGCGCGGGACGCTCATCGAAAACTTCCACATGTTCACCTTCAATATGAACCAAGAAGTTTTCAAGGATAAGAAGCTTCGGCGCGCTCTTGCTCTGGCTGTCAACCGGCCAATCATGGTTGAAGCGCTCTGGAAGAAACAAGCATCTATCCCGCATGGCTTCAACTTCCCGAACTATGGCGAAACTTTCGATCCAAATCGGCCCGCCATGGAATACAATGTCGAGGAAGCCAAGCGCCTGGTGACGGAGAGTGGCTACGACGGAACGCCGATCACCTATCGTACGATGGGCAACTACTACGCTAACGCCGTCCCAGCTCTGATGATGATGGTCGAAATGTGGAAGGAAATCGGCGTCACCGTCGTGCCGGAAATTTTCGCGCCGGGCACCACAGTGCCCGACAACCAAAGCTGGATGCGGAACTGGTCCAACGGTCAGTGGATGACGGATGCCTATGCAACCATCGTCCCCGAGTTTGGACCCAATGGCCAGGTCCAGAAGCGGTGGGGCTGGCAAGCGCCGGCCGAATTCAACGAGTTGTGCGAGAAGGTCACGGTGCTGCCGAATGGCAAGGAACGCTTCGACGCCTACAGTCGCATGCGAGACATCTTCGAAGCGGAGGCGCCCGCCGTCATTCT
Source organism: Agrobacterium tumefaciens (assembly GCA_025560025.1). Lineage (NCBI taxonomy): Bacteria > Pseudomonadati > Pseudomonadota > Alphaproteobacteria > Hyphomicrobiales > Rhizobiaceae > Agrobacterium > Agrobacterium tumefaciens. Next base: position 122,211 of record CP048488.1, read on the forward strand.
CTACCAGCCCTACGACGTCTACGCCGCCCGCAAGGATGTCCACTGGACGCCCGTAAGCTTCGAAATGATGGAGTTCCGGAACAACCTCAGCTTCGCCTGAGCGTGAGTTTCGTTGGTGGCGGCGCGTATTTGGAGGCGCGCCGCCGAGGAGGAGTTTTCAAGTGACAAGTCTTCTAGCAGTTCGCGATCTCACCGTTCAGGTGCCGGCGCGCGCGCTCAAGATCATCGATGGCATCAGTTTTTCGCTAGACGCGGGTCAAACGCTCGGCCTCGTCGGCGAATCCGGCTGCGGAAAAAGCATGACCTGCTATGCCATTGCCAAAGCGCTGCCGCGCGGCATTGCTCAAACGGGTGGAACGGTAACGTTGAGTTCTGGTCCGCAGGCCAACGGCCAGGGGAAAGCCCCATCGGTCGCCATGATCTTCCAGGATCCGACGAGCAGCCTGAACCCGGTGCATACAATTGGCTACTACCTGGAATCTGCCCTCTACCGGCATCAGGGCCTCAGGGGCAGCGACGCGCGGCTGGAGGCGATGCGGCTTCTTGAGCGCGTCGGTATCGACCGTGCCAAGAGTCGGTTGCGTTCCTATCCGCACCAGTTTTCCGGCGGCATGAACCAGCGCGTCATGATCGCTCATGCGCTTGCGGCCAAGCCCCAGTTGCTGATCGCCGACGAGCCAACCACCGCGCTCGATGTGACGACGCAGGCGCAGATCCTTTATTTGCTGGAAGAATTGAAGGCCGAAACCGGGATGGCACTCCTCATCGTGTCGCACGATCTCGGAGTGATCGCCCGTTTGGCCGACCGCGCAGCGGTGATGTATTGCGGCAAGATCGTCGAGACGGCGCCCGTGACGGAGCTGCTCCGGCGCCCGGCTCATCCCTACGCCCGGGCCCTGATCGACTGTATGCCGAGCATCGATCCCGCGGACCTCGAACCTCCGATCCCTATCCCCGGATCGGTACCCCTTCTCGATAGCCTTCCGGAGGGATGCCATTTCCATCCGCGCTGTCCGCGTGCGAGTGGCGAGTGTTCCGTACGCTTCCCCGTGCCCACAAATATCGGCCTCGTCCATGAGGCTTCCTGTTACCATCCGGTGGTCGCATGAATACGCCCTTGCTTCAAACCCATGATCTGATCAAGGCCTTTAGCCATAAGACCGGGTTCTTCGCCAAGCCGACGAGCCAGCTTGCGGTCAACTCCATCAGCTTCGACCTCGCGCAGCGGGAACGTATCGGCGTGGTCGGCGAGTCTGGAAGCGGCAAGTCGACCCTTGGTCGGCTCCTTCTCGGCTTGACCCCGCCTACAAGCGGCGATGTCTTGTTCGAGGGCGTGAACCATAAGGACCGCAGCTCTAAAGACTGGACGAAGTTCCGCATGCGCACCTCGCTGGTGCAGCAGAATCCGCTGTCTGCTCTGAACCCTCAGATGACGATTGGACAGCAAATCGCCGAGGGCCTTCTCGTTCATCACGTCGCAGGACGCGCGAGCGCGTATGAGCGCGCAGCCGCAATGCTCGAGCGTGTGGGCCTATCAGGCGCGATGATGACCCGGTACCCGCACCAGATGTCGGGTGGCCAGCGCCAGCGCGTCGTCATCGCCCGTGCTTTGATCCTCGACCCGAAACTGGTCGTTTTCGACGAAGCCGTCTCGGCGCTGGACGTATCCGTCCAGGCTCAGGTTGTGGCGCTCCTTCAGTCGCTTTGGCAAGATTCGGATCTTGCCTACGTGTTTATCACCCACGATCTTCGCATCGTTCGACACCTGGTCGACAGGATCGCCGTCATGTATCTCGGGCGAGTTGTTGAAACCGGCAATATCCGTTCGGTCTACGAACGGCCCCGCCATCCCTATACGAGGGCGCTCCTCGATTCAGTCCCGACGATGGATCCAAGTGTGCGCAACCTGCCGCCACCGCTACAGGGCGAAATCGATGCAAGCAAAGCTTCCGAAGGCTGCGTTTTCCGGACGCGCTGTCCGTTTGCCATCGACAGATGCGCGTCCGAAACGCCGAGGCTTCGCGAATTCGACTGCCAGCAGGTGGCGTGTCATCGCGCCGAAGACGTGTCACCAGAGGTTTGCCGGAAGGAGATCGCACAATGATAGGCTTCATTATCGCTCGTGCCCTTCGGGCTTCGGTCGTTCTCTTTCTCACCGTGACTTTTGTCTTCATCGTTCTTCGACTGAGCGGCGATCCGGCGCAGACGATGCTGGGCGAGCGTGCAACGCCGGAGGTGCTGGCAGTGTTTCGCGCCGACTGGGGCCTCGACAAGCCGATCCTCCAGCAGTTCCTGATCTATGTGGCCAATGCGTTCCAAGGAAATTTCGGCGTCTCGTCCGCCGACGGTCGCGAGGTCTTTTCGATCATTGCCGAGCGCATACCGAAGACACTGGTGCTGACGGTATCCGCTTTTATTCTGAGTGTGCTCGTCGGCATACCGGTGGGGATCGTCGCAGCCGTTCGACGCGATAGTCCTGTCGACAAGGCCGTTATAACGGGAGCTGTGCTTGGGTACAGCGTTCCCAACTTTCTCCTTGGTCTCACTCTCATTTTCGTGTTTGCCGTCTGGCTACGTGTCTTGCCGAGCTCTGGCAGTTCTACCTGGCAGCACGCGATTTTGCCCGTCGCAACCTTCGGCCTGTTCAACGCGGCCACAATCGCGCGCTTTTCCCGCTCGACGCTCATCGAGGTGCTTGAGCAGCCGTACATCGCCGCCGCCCGTGCCGATGGGATCCCAAAGTGGGAGGTCATTCTTCGACACGCGCTGCCTAACGCGGCCATCCCGATGGTGACCATGCTGGGCTTTGTCGCAGGCGGTCTGCTGGCTGGTTCGGTGCTCATCGAAACCGTCTTTGCCTGGCCTGGCCTGGGAAGCGGTTTCGTTCATGCAACGACCCACGGCGATCTCAACGTTGTGCAGGCAATGATCCTTCTCTTCACCGCCTTCATGGTCACGATCAACCTGGCCGTCGATATTCTCTACGCAGTCCTCAATCCGAAGATCAGGCTTCAGAAAAAATGACCCACGCTAAGACACTTGCTTTGCCGAAGGGGCAATTCTGGAATTTTGCCACCCGCACTCCGATCAGCATCTGGCTGTGCATAATTTGGATAGCCGCGATCGTAATTGTCGGCGCGACGGCACAATGGATCGCACCCTTCGACTATCTGCAACAGGCACCACTTGCACGCTTCGCGTTACCAGGTACCCTTCCAGGACATCTGCTTGGGACGGACTATCTAGGACGAGACGTGCTCAGCAATCTGTTCGTTGCGATCCAGATGACGCTGATGATCGCACTTGCCGGTTCGGTGATTTGTTTGGTTATCGGCACAAGCCTGGGTTTCCTGGCTGCGCATTTTGGTGGCTGGGTCGATAACCTCATTATGGGCTTTGCCGATGCCATGCAGTCCGTGCCCTTCATCATCGTGGCACTTGGCGTCCTTGCGTTTTTCGGCTCGAACCCGCTGTTGTTTGTCTTTCTCGCGGGGATCTACAACTGGTGGCGCTATGCGCGCCTGACACGCGGCCTTGTCCTGAGTGCCAACGAGGACGGATATGCCGAGGCGGCGCGGATCGTCGGCGTTCCATCATGGCGCATCTACTTGCGTCACATACTTCCAAACATTGCAGGTCCGCTCGTCGTTCAGCTCACCGTGAACTATCCGGAGCTCATTCTGCTCGAGAGCGGACTGAGCTTCCTCGGGCTCGGCATCCAACCGCCGTCAACTAGCCTCGGGCTTATGGTTGCGGACGGGCGAAATTACCTCGCAATCGCCTGGTGGCTCGCAGCCTTCCCGGGGGTAGTCCTTGTGTTCACAACCCTCTCCATAAGCCTGCTTGGCGACTATTTGCGCGATCGTCTCGACGCGCGGCTCCGATAAACAGAAGGAAAAGAAAATGAATCCGCTCAGAATGACTCCACAGACGATCCGTCTGGGAGGACACCGAGGTCATAGTGCCGGCGCCCCGGAGAACACTCTCGCGGCGTTCAGGAAGGCGTTCGAATTTGGTGGCCGCGACGTCACTTGTGAAACCGATCTAGGAATTACCCGCGACGGCGAACTTGTCCTGATTCACGACAAGACGGTTGACCGCACCACCAACGGCCACGGTCTGGTGCAGAACATGACGTATTCCGAACTGTCCAAGCTCGATGCCGGAAGTTGGTTCAGTTCGGAGTTTGTCGGAGAGCGTGTGCCGCTACTTAAGGACGCGCTTCAGCTCGCCCGTGAGCTTGGCATTATCTATCAGCTTGAACTGAAGATCTACGACGCGAACGACGTCTTCTTCCCAAAGTTGAGGACGCTCATCGATGAATTGGGCTGTGCGGATCTCCTCCAGTTCTCTTCCTTCGACTACGTTCAGCTGAAGGCCGTCAAGGAAGCAATTCCCGAGGTACCGACCGTTGGCCTGATGCATTCGCGCCTCATCGATCCAGCCGCCCTTGCCCGTCAGGCCAATCTCGATGCCATGAACATCGAGATCTACCATTTCGCCAGCGGTGAAGCCCGCCAACTCCACAACGAGGGATTTGCCGCTTTTTGCTACCTACCGACGGGGTACCATGAAAAACTCGCGCAGTACGGCGTGGACGTGGAAACGCAGCTCGTTCAGTGGGTTCGTGAAGGTCAGTTGGATCAGTTGCTCGGAGACGACGTCGCACAGGTCGCCAGGCTCAAGGACCGTGCAAATGGCTGATCGGGACACATCGACATCTCACGCAGGAGAAACAGCTTCGATTGTGGAAGAGATCGCGCGCAAGGCAGGCGACCTTGCCCTCGCTCATTTCCGCTCCCTATCGAGCCTGTCGGTCGAGACCAAGGGACATCTCGATCTTGTGACGAAGGCGGACAAGGAGGTCGAAACATTTCTTATCGCGCAGTTGCGGGAGGCGTTTCCCGCAGACGGCATATTTGGAGAAGAAGGGGGCGAAATCAAAGGGCGTTCAGGTCGTATCTGGGTGATCGATCCGATTGATGGGACATTCAATTTCGTCCGCGGCGGTCAGAACTGGGCAATTTCCATCGGTCTCTATGAAAACAAGCGTCCTACATTCGGGGTTATCTTCGCTCCAGTCCGAAACCTGATGTTTGTTGGAGGGAAAACGGTGGAGACGAAGCTCAACGGCATGGCGGTCAAGCCACTTCCGCCGCTCGATATGTCGCGTGCATCGACCGGGTTCAGCTACCATCCTTCGGCTTCGACAGCGGACAGGCTCGAAGTCATCCGTTATATCTCGGATGATCTCAATATCAGCTTCCGTTTCTGCGGCGCTGCGACACTCTCGATGGTCGAGGTGGCCATGGGCGAGACAGATGGCTACGTTTCATTGGGAGACTCGACGTGGGACGTTATGGCAGCGTTGCCTATTTTGAGCAATCTGGGTGTTGCGGATACGATCGACTGGGACAGGACCGACTTGTCGGCCAAACTCCGGTTTGCTTGTGGCAGCCACGACTTCCTGGAGAAGGTGAAGCCGTTGCTCGATAAAGTGGCGCTGGCCGCATAATGCGGCGCGCCTCTGACAATAACGGTCACAGATCGCCACTGGTCGACGCGGACCAATGCGGCGCGATTTGCGTACGCTCGACAAGCCTTGTTAACAGCGAGATGGAAGCGCTTCTGATCACCAGCCGCGAAACTGGCCGCTGGGTAATCCCCAAGGGCTGGTCGGAGGGCAGGAAAAAGCTTCATCGAGTCGCACGGGAGGAAGCTTGGGAAGAAGCCGGCGTGCGGGGAAGAGTCTGCAAAAACCCGTATGGTCACTACCGATATGACAAGAAGGTATCACATGACGAATTCATCCCTTGTCTGGTTCAGGTTCACCTGCTGACCGTATCGACCCTGAAGGATGATTTCCCCGAGAAAGGACAACGCCAGATCAGGTGGTTTTCTCCGGAGGAAGCTTCTGGATTGGTTATCGAGCCGGAGCTCAAACAACTGCTTTTAAAGCTGCGACAGCAGTGACCCACACAATTGAGGACGACATGGACATCGAACTTCTCAAGAAAACACCCGACCTAAGAGCCATAGCAGATATCCGGCTGGCGACCCTCGAGGACGGTCCGGCGCGTGGCCAACGGCTGTTGATCGCTCGAAATGCAACAGGAATTGCGTTCGAAGTGGCGTTGGATCGCGGCTTCGATATTTCCAGCCTTTCGTTTAGGGGGACCAATATTGGTTGGAACTCGCCGACTCAGATGCGTTTTCCAATGGTTGATCCAGGCTCCGAAGGCGGCTGGGCTTTCATGCGCAACTTCGATGGCTTCCTTGTGACATGCGGGCTCGACCACATCAGCCGTCCTCTGGAAGTTGATATTGCCCACTATAATCATCCGCACCTGAAGACGAAAAGCATGCCTCAGCATGGCCGAATCTCGACCGAAAAAGCAAGATTGGTCGGATATGACGTCGACCCAGAATCCGGTGAGATCTTCTGTGAGGGGATCGTCAGGCAGGCAAGTGTCTTCGGCGAAAACCTGGAGCTGAGACGGAGGATCACTTTACCAGTCTTTGGTCAGGCGCTGCGGATTGACGACACAGTGACAAACCGGGGGTTTCGCCCGTCTGGACATGCAATAATCTATCACCTGAACTACGGCTATCCGTTTCTGGATCAGAACCTCGAGATCACGGGTCTTCCTGAGCTCCTTGCGGCAAAATTGGTCGTGGATCCACCTCGGCCAAGTGACGATTACGGCGAATACGTCGACTCGGTCGATAGCCTAGAGATTCCGGAAGCGGATCCGATCGTTGTCAGCAACCGTGAACTCGACATATCCGTCGGCCTGACGTTCACTCGCGACCAACTGAACAAGCTTGCTATCTGGAGAGCTTATCAGTCTGGAGTGTTTGCGCTCGGCGTCGAACCCCGCACCGACCTGGCACAGGACAGACCTTTGCTTCTGCCTGGCGAAAGCTGCAAGAACTCGTTGCAAGTTGAACTGACCGATTGCTGTTGTTCCAACTAAAGGAGCTGGTAGGGCCTCAAACGGGGGACAGGAAATGAAACGCGTCATGATCGTCGGTTGCCCAGGTGCTGGAAAATCCACGCTTGCGAAGCAACTCGCCAAGATCACCGATCTTCCTCTCGTACAGTAGCTCGACGCGCCGAGCACGCCGAGGAACAGTTCCGCCTCGCGGATCTCACCGGTCTTGCGATCGACAATCGGCACCTTCTTGCCGGAATAATCAACGAAGACTTTGTCGCCGGCGATGTGTTCCTGGCGCATCGTCGGTGACAGGCGCTTCTCAAAGCCGCGGAACAGCTCGCAAAAACGGCTATATCCATACCCATCCGGATGGGCGCTGCGGTATTCCTCCCAAAGAATCAGCAGCGTCACGCCTGGCTTCTTCAGCTCGATTGAAAGCGGTCCCCAGTCGGGCTCTTGGCGCAGTCGCTGGCTCCGCTTGACGCCGGGGTGAACGAAGAGCTTGGCCTCGAGAACATCGTCTGTCAGGCCGCTGGCGAGGGCCCAACTCAGCCCTGCCATCGCAGCCCGCTTCAAGTTGTCCTGCACGGTGCTGCGAGCAATGCCAAGCATTACAGCGATCTCGCGGCTACTCGTTCCGCTACCCGCAAGCCGCAGCATTTGTCGTATGTGTCGCATGGTCAGCTTTCTTTTTGCAGGCATTAAATTCCCCTCGTGGATATCGAGGGGACACATGCCAATGTTGCTGACCCAGGGGAACTTGAGTGCCGGAAACTGACCGGTTATTGATAGGAATGGTGGCCGGCTTCAGATCGGAACGGTGGCCGGTCAATGATTGGAATGGCGGCCGGGTTCAGAGTGGAATTCGCACATCTAACTTTTGTGCTTAAAATGGACAATGCCTTTGCGGCAAACTTAGGCGCAATCCCTACAGCTTTCCACCAATTCCGCGACGGACAAAGTTGGTCGACGGTAGCCTGCGGCCTGTGCGACGAGCGCCTCAAGCACCAAAGCCGGAAATATAATTTCGACCATATTACAGATGAAACGAGATTCAAATTTGTCGACATATCTTTTGTTGCTACGTTAAACCGAAGGCTTATTATTGAAGCTAAGGCTTTGAATTCCCATACGGTTTACGTCGATTCTGGTATCGACTTCGATGAAAGTATGTAAAAATGATCACGAGCAGCATTTCTGGGACCGACCAGCAGTTTCAAAACGCCACGCAGCCAAAAGAGCTCGATCCTGATGCTGTTCCTGTAAGCAGGCTTGATTCTGAAGGCCATGAAATTTTTGCTGAATGGCGACCTAAGCGCCCGTTCCTTCGGAGGGAGGACGGCGTCTTTTTGGTTCTCCGCGCGGATGATATCTTTCTGCTGGGCACCGATCCTCGTACGAGGCAAATAGAAACAGAACTCATGTTAAATCGAGGCGTAACCCGCGGCGCCGTTTTCGACTTAATCCGCTACAGCATGCTCTTTTCAAACGGCGAGGTCCATGTGAAACGGCGCTCAGCCTTTGCGAAGACCTTTGCATTCCGGATGATCGACGCGCTACGCCCGGAGATCACGAAGTTAACGGAGCATTTGTGGGACGATGTACCGAGAGTTGACGATTTTGACTTTGCTGAAATGTACGCGTCGAAATTGCCTGCGCTAACGATTGCCAGTGTACTTGGTTTGCCATTTGGGGATGCACCTTTCTTCACACGACTTGTTTACAACGTTTCGCGCTGCTTAAGTCCTTCGTGGGGAGAAGACGATTTTCCGGAGATTGAGGCTTCTGCCGTCGAGCTCCAGGATTATGTCCGGGCAGTGGTAGCGGATCGCAGCCGACGTATAAGCGATGACTTCCTCTCTTGCTACTTGAAAGCGGTGCGGGAAGAAGGAACGCTTTCACCCATCGAGGAGATCATGCAATTGGTGTTTCTCATACTCGCCGGAAGCGATGCAACTCGTAACGCGATGGTGATGCTGCCGACTCTTTTGCTGCAAAATCCTGTTGTCTGGTCCTCTCTATGCCACGATCAATCCGGCGTCGCGGCCGCAGTGGAGGAAGGGCTTCGCTTCGAGCCATCAGTTGGGTCTTTCCCGCGGTTGGCGCTCGAAGATATTGATCTGGATGGGTACGTATTGCCAAAGGGAAGTTTCCTAGCCCTAAGCATCATGTCCGGCCTGCGGGACGAGAGACACTACGAGCATCCTCAGCTTTTTGACATAAAACGCAAACAAATGCGCAGGCACCTCGGATTTGGCGCGGGTGTGCATCGGTGCCTCGGCGAAGCTCTGGCGCGGATTGAATTGCAAGAAGGACTTAGAACACTTCTGCGCCGCGCGCCGAGCCTTAGGGTGACAGGCGACTGGCCACGGATGATAGGTCACGGGGGTGCACGGCGCGCCACGGGGATGACAGTCAATCTGGGCGTCGATCGGTGAGGTCACCGTTCCGTTCGGTTGACGGAGATGAGGTTGAGTATCACAGCCAGGATTAAATGAACCGGGAGAACTCCCAATGCAATTGGCACCAGTGGATCGCGTAACCACAATCGACGACCTTACACTTGATCCCTATCCGATTTATCGCCGAATGCGCGCGCAGACCCCGGTGGTGCGGGTCGCCTCAGTGATGCGAACGTTTCTGACCAAGGCCTCCGATACGAAGATGGTGAAGGATCAGCCCAGGCGCTTCAGTTCGGATGACCCCAACACGCCAATGAAGCCGGCCTTCCAGGCCCATACTCTAATGCGCAAGGACGGCGCGGAACACGCCCGCGAAAGAATGGCCATGGCTAAGGCCTTTGCTCCCAAAACGACCGCGGAGCATTGGGCGGCGATCTATCGGGACATTGTAAACGAGTATCTTGATCGCCTTTCCCGCGGCAGCACAGTAGATCTGTTCGCGGAGATCTGCGGCCCAGTGGCTGCCCGTATCCTGGCTCATATCCTTGGAATTAGCGAAGCATCCGACGCAGAAATGATACGTTGGTCGCAGCGGCTAATTGAAGGGGCGGGCAACTTCGGATGGCGGCCTGAGCCTTTCGAGCGGGCAAACGAAGCCAATGCGGAGATGAACCGGCTCTTCGACAACTTGGTCGAAAAGCACCGGGCGGAACCGAACCCCTCGGCTTTCGCGATCATGGTGACCGCGTCTGATCCCATACCCATGAGCCAGATTTACGCCAACATCAAAATCGCCGTCGGCGGAGGCATCAACGAGCCTCGCGACGCTCTTGGCACGATCATCTATGGATTGCTGACCAATCCGGAGCAGTTCGAGGAGGTTAAGAGGCAGCAGTGCTGGGGGCAAGTCTTCGAGGAGGGCGTGCGCTGGGTTGCTCCGATCCAGGCGAGTTCGCGCCTCGTCCTGGAGGACACGGAAATTCGCGGTTTTCTTGTCCCGAAGGGCGATACCGTGATGACCATCCAAGCCTCTGCCAATCGTGATGAAGATGTCTTTGACGACGGAGAGCGCTTCAATGTCTTCCGCCAGAATAATGCGCACCAGTCCTTCGGCTCGGGGCCGCATCACTGTGCCGGTGCGCAAATCTCGCGTCAAACCGTCGGGGCGATCATGTTGCCTACGCTGTTTGAACGTTTTCCGAACATGACGCTGACTAACCCGGACGCGGTGCAATGGCGCGGCTTCGGCTTCCGCGGACCGATTAGTCTACCGGTTACGCTTATATAATCGTAACCACTGTCGCTTGGCATTAAGCCGTAGAAAGGGATCAGAACAAGATTAGTGCGAAATCGTACGTTTGGCCGGGAAAGTGATGATCGAGATGGATATCCGTTCCCAAAACTGAGTCTTAAATAGCATTTCACCCTAAAACTTCTTATTCAGCACAGGCCGCAAACTACGGGAAATATGCACGAATTCGGTTAGACCAGATGAGCGATTTTTGGCGGTAAAGCCGCTAGGTTTTCCTTGCTGAGCCAATATTGGTTTCGAAGGGAAAAGCCATGGAGAAAATAGTTTATGTAGGCCTCGACGTTCATGCTGACACGATAGCTGTCGCCATTGCTGACGACGGTCGGAATCGAGAGATCCGATTTCACGGTGTGATTGAAAATACTGCAGATAGTGTTCTAGGTCTCACCAAGCGGCTTGTTGCCGCAAACACCCAACCCATCTTCTGCTATGAAGCAGGCCCATGCGGATACGGTCTGCATCGCTTGCTCACGAAGCTTGGATTTGATTGTGCTGTCGTCTCTCCGGCCATGATCCCTCGTCGTGCAGGCGACCGGATCAAAACCGATCGACGCGATGCGGAAATGCTGGCGCGGCTGTGGCGAGCAGGCGAATTGACCCCGGTCTGGACACCGGATGAAGAACAGGAAGCTATGCGGGATCTGATCCGAACCCGCAAACAGTCCCTGGATGCGCTGAAGATTGCAAAACAGCAGCTCCAGAGCTTTCTGCTGCGGCATGGCCTTCGCTACAATCGACCTACTTACTGGACCAAAATCCATTGGCGCTGGGTCAATGAGCTGCGCAAATTCCGCTTTCCACATCAGCAACTGGCTTTTGAGGAACTGAAGCGAACCATCCGCCAGATCGAAGAGCGCATCGCCACGTTGGATCAGGCCATTAAAGATGCTGTAAAGGATTGGCGTTTTGGTGCACTGGTCGATGCCCTGCGATCATTGCACGGCGTCAACACGATCATCGCTGCGACACTGGCCGCAGAGATCGGCGACATCAACCGCTTCGACAATCCACGCCAGCTCATGGCCTGGTTGGGGCTGGTGCCAAGTGAGCATTCCAGCGGCAGCACAGTCAGACGGGGGCGCATTACAAAGACAGGTAATGCCCTGGCCCGAACCATGATGGTTGAAGCTAGTTGTCGTATCGACACCCACCTCGAGAAAGACATCCTTTTTTGAAGCGCAGTCAGCATCAGCCTCAAGAGATTAAAGATATTGGCTGGAAAGCGCAGACGCGATTGTGCAAGCGGTACCGGGACCTTTCAAAAACCGGGAAACCACAACCTCGTGTTCTGACCGCTATTGCGCGCGAACTTGCTGGCTTTATCTGGGATATTGCCCGGCACGTGCCGATCCCAGCATAGCCCGAGACGTACCGCACCTTTCTGCCTGTGCAGCATGCTGGAGATGACGGCCAAAGAACAGGGAACCCTCGACTTACGTTGGGATAGATATCCGTCCTTAGAGAGAGGCAAGCCCGCATCGAATATGGTCAGGCGGTGAAAATCCGCGGATGAGAGTATGATAACCATCGGTTCGGATCGCCATCTCCAGCACCGTGCACAGGCTGCATCAATTGACTGACCTCGCGAAAACGGGGTAGTTTAAATGCGCCCGGAAAACCTAAATCGCTCATGAGAGCGTACGATTTCGCACTAATCTTGTTCTGCCCCCAGGAATGCGACCGTTTCGACGTGGTTCGGTATCTTATTCGAGAATCGAAATGTAAAGATTCTCTTTATAATCAGTCAGCCTGCAGCATGTGCGTTAGGAGAAAAATCATGCTATAGTCTGATTAATATTACTCTATAAGATCGACCATAAGCTATTTTCTTATATCATTCCGCCTGTGGCAATCGGAATCGCTTGGCGCTTAAACGTGAGGGTGACCATCTACGGCGCTAAGACACTACTCAAGCTTTGGTTTCGGAAAATGACTACTTCAACATCGTGCATTTTCACCAGGTCAATTGAATCACAGGTTGTTAATTGCAAAAGTAATACAATAAAAATTGAGGCTCTCTCTTTATCACAGTAGGTTCCGACCGATTGAGAGAAAGAAGGAGCATGCACGATGGAGCCCAGCCAACGAAGCTTAAGTGATGAATCCGAAGCGTCCCGTACGGAAGTCCATTCTACATCGACAAATAGGGATATGCCTCCCGAGCTTTTGGCTAAGGTGGCAACTTATATTCCTACCCAGGACCCGATAGAAACGGCACGAAATCTTGGAAGCCTGGAACGTACAGGGCGTGCAGGTCGTGAAGCCGTTACAAGTGATCCCGTCGGAAAATATCACGCGCGAATGAAACGAATTGGCGCCTCCGCCAAAACCGTGTTCGATACGGTCATTCCCGGAAATCAATTACCTGAGTGGGAGACGAACCGACCCTCTCCGACGGCCAGAACGCGAGCCGTTGGCCCAATTCTTAAGTTCCAGTCTGAAGCGGGAAAATCGAGATTTGTCACCAATATACTCAATTTGCCTGAATCTGCTCAGTGCGACGCAATTCTTAGTGTCATAAAACACTTGAATGATCTTGGTGAAGCAAACAAGACGCGACTTATCGAACGCTCTATCGAAATTTTGCGGCTAGAACCCCCTTTGACCTGGAATATGGGCCAGAAATGCCCTGCGGTCGACGTGCTGGTCCAAGGCGAAAAGTACCTAAATGCGGATCAACTGGCTCGCATACAACAAGAGAGGAGCAGCCGTCCGCGGCTGTCTCCCCTGTTTGGCCGAGCCATAGCCGATTTCGAGGTTCAAAAAACCATGGACGCAAATCCTAGACGATATAGGGACGCGGCGGGGCCTGAGGTCAGAGCTGTAGACACAGTAATTGAGACAATTGAGAGATATAGTGCGTCGTTAGCAAGAGGCGGTCCAAATGCAGTGGGACTCCTAACGACGAACGAAAGCTTTGAGAAAAATATCAATGAGGTCTACAACCGTACGCGAGCCGAGCTAGACGCTTCTTCACGTGACAGAAGTCGCTCTGGACTATCGCGATAATTTCCTGGATCCACCGCGCTGTTGTAAGTTGACACATCGCATCGTCTTGCCGCTGACGGGACTTTTGGGGACGTCTTTAGTTGAACCGCCCCATGACGCGAATGCTGTTTGATCCCGTATCACTTCCCTCGCAAATTCTGAAGGGACATCAGGTCTCGAATGTACGGCCCCATTTGTTTCAAATGAAGCTTTCGCCGGCGTTTCTGAAATCCTTCTGAAAACGTCCGACCCTACGTTCGTCTGAAGGGGCCGTGTCAACCGGACGTGATAGGGATGGTAGACGCAGCGGTTTTTCCGGTTTCACGCTGCGGCCTAAAACGCCTAGGTTGGAAAGCATTACCTATCCGGCCCCACCCCTCTGGTTGCGATCTGGTGCAACACGGTGATGCAACGTCGACTGCACTGAACTAAAAAATGCAAAGGGATATCAATTGAGCCGATCTTCCCTGAGTGCAGCCTTTGGAAAAGAGGACGGTTTCGGAGCCTTGTCCATGCGCGGAAATAAACAGGCGAATACGGGGCCTGAAAATTCTCAAAGTGGCGATAGTGCAACGGCGCGGCCCGCCTCCGGGGTTGCGTTTTGCTGTCCGTGAACTGCAATGTCTCGAAGCACCGGAGCGCGTGCGAATGAGCGCGTGGATCGCCTCATGGCGCTCGGAGCTTCAGGGGAATCCGCCGCCCTCAACACTTCATACCAAACAGAAACATGGAGATGCCGAAAACGCCATCCTAGTGGAATCATCGTCCGCGCTGAGAGATTGCTTCTCATCAAGCAGACGGGGCGACTGCAAGGCAGGGCTTGCTAGGCGACTGACTCCTCATCTCAAAGCTCAACGTAACAGCAATTCCATAGTATCGGAATGGCTTACCTTCTTTTAGTCAATCTAAATAGGATCACCTATGAAACTTATGCTACCCACCCTGTTTGGGATACTTTTGGCTACGGCTGCAAACGCTGCCAATGATAGTCATGTACTAGCAACCTTTCCCGAGATTGCGCTTGCACTGACTACCGGCAAGCCAGTGGACGTTATGGTCGATTTAAGTTTGTGTACTCCGGGGACCGACGATACACCGCCGACGAAGACGCGCGGAGGCATTCGCATAGATGGGTATAGAATCACTTCTGACGGCACCCTCGCTTTTGCGGATCAGCACTTTACGATTGATCGTGACGGTAAGCCTATTCTTCAGTTTCTTCGCTACCAAATCCGGTTGGACGGTGACGCCGAACTGACTATGGTCGTATTCAACATGCCAAGCTACGAGAGAAAAGGTACCAGCTTGGCCTACAAGTGCGCGATCAGTCACGGGTTGAGTTTCTTCGCTCCATAGTGATCTCTGACTCCTGTGTGACGCCAATCAGAGTTGGCTTAATCTGCCCGGCGAGGCAATTTGCAGATGGTGGTTCGAGTATGAAAAAGGTACTCGTCATAGCGCAAGCGCTCGTTTTAAAATAAAGGCGCTGGCCATGCGATTGATCTTGGCTGAGCGGGCGCCGATCGCCTTGGCGGTATCGCGCCAGGTTGCGGTCATGGTCGCGACCTCTTTGATTATCGCGCGGGCCTGCGGCAGCGTGAGAGCGCGAAAAACTCCGACGCGGCTTCCAGCAGATCGAGCGAGCAGGTGCCCTCGTCGAGATGGATGTTCGCCGTCAGCTCCCGAGCCTTCAGATCGGTCGGAACGGGTTTGAGGTCGTATGCCGGCGAGAGCGACCAGTCCGCCTTTCCCAGTCACAGGAAACCGTGATTGCGCAGGTGATCGTCGACATTGGAAATCAGCACATGGAAGACGACACGCCGATAGAGGACATGGGCGTCCGTCTTACCTTGGGCGCCGTGTTTAGCAAGGGCATCGACGATCTCCGGAGAGCTGCCGCGCTCGCCGCCCATCGTCGCCATCGTCGACAGGAACGGGGTGCGGATCGCCCCTCGCGATCGAAGCGTCGCGACAACATGACGGCCTTGCCGGCGAGGTCGATCAACTCGTGCCGAGGAGTGGCGATACCTGCCTGGCCGGCCAGCCGCAGCGCGATCTCTTCCCAGCTCTCCATGCTGTAGTCGTTGGTCTCCTTCGGGAATTTCGCGATTGAGAGTCGACCATGTTGGTCGATGACCGAGGCCTTCGGGCAGGCATCGCCAAGGGAGGAGCCTGGGGCAAAGATGAGCTGCAGGCCTTCATCTTAGCGGCATAATTGCGGGTGATAGCAATGAAAGCTCAATTCATGAGGTTTCTTTCCGCATCCTTCAACGAATCCCTGCCTCGACGAGGGTGCGATCGCAAATGTATCGTGAAAGCGGTTCGGCCGACCAGGCCCAAGTGGTAGAGCCGGAGCCATATTGGAGGCTGATCTACGAAGGGAGAAAAGCAGCAGACTGGCATCCCACAAGGCTCTCTCGGCGTTGGATGCAATGCCGAACGAAAAACTCATTTTCCGCCTGAATTGCTCGCCGAATTCGCGACGCACTTGCCATTCGGCAATCCATTGGAAACGGCAGATAATCTCACGAATTTTTCAGCTCGCAAGTCGCCAAGTGCGGGTGCGGTTTAGGGTAAGCGCGCAATACCCCGCACCTTTTTCCGTTGAATGAGCTGAGGCATTTGGTGTCCACCTAAAATGAGGTGGACGCCAAATCATGGAAGATGATCAGAAACTGCGTGTGAGGCTTATAGGCCGGAACGGGCGACGTCGTTTTGATCCGGTATCGAAGGAGCGGCTTGTCGCAGCCTGCCTTGAGCCGGGGGCATCGGTATCGAGACTTGCGCTCGAACATGGGGTCAATGCCAACCTCCTTTGGAAATGGATAGGCAAGTGAGTACTGACCGGCCCAATGCGTTTCGGACCGAGGAAGCTAAGCGCTTGAGCACCGAACGTCCGGTTTAAATGCGCAAAAAATGTCGCCAAGGTTGTACTCATGATCCGGACGCCAAGGTTTCTTGGATAGCAGGTCGCATATTTCGCATGAACCTTGCGATCAGAGCGGATGTTCATCGGACTTCTTTTGGGGTATTGGCATTTTGCCCTGGTCGTTGACACTATCGCCACCCCGTGTCAGCGATACGCCCTGTCACCAACTTAACCTTTGGTGACAGGGCTAATATTCAATAGATCCCCCGACCCTCAATTAGTTTGGCTAAATAGAGCACAAGCTGCGCTTGGCGGCTGGCCATCAGTTCTTTTGAACGTTTTCGAACGGCGCCTGCTCAAAATTGCGAGCTTCGATCAGCGCTTCAATAATCGCACTAGTCAGGCGCATGGTACAATAATCGGTGCTCCATCGATGACCTTCGGATGTCGAGCGCAGCAAATCCAGTCCCTGGCCGACACAATCTCCTCGGCCCGATTAATCGCCCATTCCATAAAGGTTTTTGAACCTGATCGTTTTTCCCGATAACCACAACTATCCGTGTTGCCTCCGCATTTCTAGGACGGGAAGAAAAACAAGCAGTTAAGGCGCAGCGCGTCGTCCGCTGCATGCCGGGTAACGCTATTGCTCTAAGATCACGCAGCACCAGTTCCACACCTTGCTGCTTTCAGCGAAGGCACCGGTCCGCGACGCACAACCGACCTCATCTAGCTTTAGATCAAACAATATCAGATGCACCAACCTGCCATTGTAAAAATAGGGTTCCTCTTCGTTGCTAATTGCGTTCGCGTTTCTTGTAAGGAGATGGAGCCGCTGGCCGATAGCGGCGCGAACAGTTTCTGCAATCCGACTGGGGACCTATTGACGTATCGTGGGAACATGAGTGCCAGCCGTCCAAGACAGCCCGTTCATGAATGATGCGAGGGGCGAGCGCGGCAGAATGGCCAGCCCCGCTCAAAGATGTTTTCAGCCAGCTGTTCAACACGGTTACGACGAACCGATCCTGTGCAGCACGCCTTTATAGCGAGCTCCTGAGCTTGAAAAGCGATCTGGATGACTCGTATCGATCCGTTCTCTTTCGAGCAGTGAATCCGGTAGCTGTCGCAAAACACTACTGAGCAAGCGAGCGTGGAACCGGAAAGTCTAATACTTTGCTTGTGTAACTTTCTACCAAGGTACTAAACGGCGTGCCGTCAGGAAGTTTCAGCACAGCACGATGTTCGAGCAGGAATGGCGGCAGGGTAGGAGATCCCCTTCCAGACGCAATCAAGCCGTCCATGTCCCAGCCTTCTGATAGAGGAGACCAGAGTAACTTGGCAGATAGATTGGTGCGTGTGAAATTGAGAGCCAGAACGGCTCTGCCAAACGCGATATCGCTGGTATTCAATGCCTGATTCATCTCGGCCGTTAATCTTGCCGGCACATACCAATTGTCGGCCTCGGACAAGACGCGGTCGCCGCAGACCAGGCGAACGCGGCGATAAGCGATCGGCTCGTCGGGTCCGACGGTCAGTAGTTCACGGATGTGATCATCGGCCGGCTTGGCTTGCCCGCGCACACGCTGAGCTAGGATCTTGGAACCTTCCGGTGCGAGCTTGTGCCCGGCGCACCAGCGGTCAAGGGTCAACGTAGCACTGGCGTTACTCAGGAGATTGGCATTCAAGGTCTGGAGAACCGCAAGCGCTTCCACTCGAGATGCCGGCGTGTTCAACCACTGAGACCCTATAGACGGTTCTTGCGCAATTGCGATCTGGGTGCCCAGCACGATGGAGGCCGCTGCAAGTGCGGCGATGCGAAAGCATTTCGAAGGGCATAATGACACGGAGAATGAAATCCTTTGTGGAGCAAATTTGATGGGCGAACCCTGCGGTCAAATTGCGTTGATTTTGGGAGGCGAGCGCGCGTTGTCAGCATATATGATACCGGCAGCAAGATCTGGCCTGCGCCTTGGGCGCACCGTATACCGGTCAGGTTCCCGATTGACTTTCTCACCATCTTTTGATGTTCCTGCCGCGCAGGTTCGCACCTGTTGAAGCCTAGGTGCCCGAGCCGTTCTTTGCTTGCGTCGCATTGATGTTGTCCATGATATCCTCCGTCCACTCGCCGACCTATAGTTGGAATTTGCAGGTGTTGACGAGTGAGATACCACGTTGGTTTTCGTCCAGCGTGGCGACAATTTTCATCGTGGCACTTGGAAATCCAATGGACTTGGGTTTCAAACCAGGAGCGCGGCGGCTGGTTGGATTTCTCCCAAATCTATCGAATCGTTATTCTCACTTGCGAGTCAGCGCTCTTGGTCTTCCCCCTCGCGCGTTGCAAGATGCTCGTATAGCTGGATCGGATAAAATAGTTCGCAACCGAACGCAAAATCCAAGAGCAGTTGCTCGAAAAAGGACCTCTTCGTCGAAGTTGGGCGCTGCTGCCGGTCGGGCGATAGTTGTAGATCAGGCAGGGATACGCCGTCGATAGTTGCCAATCGCAGATGCGAGTAGCCCAGGCGCTTGTCTGATTTCTTTTGGTGCCCCATGTCATCGTACTCCTTATGTAAGCTTACCGACGATATGTGCAGTCCATCAGCAGTATAATGATTACAGGAGACCAAAGATTGGTTTCAAATGTAACCGAATAAGCCTGCTGTACGTAATGGCAATCGGTCGATATCAGTCGGCACAGCCACTCGTCTTGCTGAGATGCAATGTCGACGTGTAACCAAAATGACTTTGATGGAAGTCGACTTTGAAGCCTGACCGACGCCGGCTAATCGAAATCTGCAACTGCTGGAACTCGGAAGCGGCCAAATCCCTCGAGGACCGAGCGCCGGCCGAGGTGCTTCGAAAGAAATCACTTACTCAAATAAGATGTGCGAATAGCTTTGGCGCGCCGCATGTCGCGCTTGGAGGTGACGCCGACCGATGCTGCGCCGCCGATGGCCATCCAACACGCAGGTCAAATGATGAAGCGGCGAATCACCGAATTCGCGTCAGCGTGACCGGGCAAACAGGCTGTCCTGCGCCATCTTCTGGCCACTGAGGAAAATCGCGCTCCTGCGAGAGCGCATGTTCAAGATATTCATTAGCTATGGCCTCTATGAGCTCTACGTGCCGCCCTGCATCAATATTTGGCAACTGGCTGATTGCGAGATCGTGTTTGCGCGCAAAACGAATTGCGCAGCGATATCCGTCGATATCTTCCAAAATCGGTCGAGCGGCAGGGTAGTTCCAGAGTTCCGCCAACTCCTCCAACAACGAGGGGCGATCTTCCCGGATGGCAAACATTTCCGCAACGCGTTGCTTGGCTCGGGTGAGAAAGGCGTCCGAATCCCCAAGACGTAGCCGCTTGACATGCCATTGAAAACCCGATCTCCAAAACGGACTTTTAGCCATGCAATTGAGAAGCGAAATCGACCCGCCCTCGAGAATAAGACCGTCTTCGGACTTCCGCCAATCCACTTCGAATATGAGTCGACGATGGGCACTCTCAGCGTCAAGGATGCCCTCGGTGAGGGGGCGGGAATCCAAATATATTCTCCGCGTTGATTGCAATTCCGATTCCAAAGGTCTTCCGCTACCTGTCGCGATTTGAGGACAGCATTGCACACGATCAAGGGCAACCACCGGCCACCCGGTTTCTTGTGCGATTTGGATCGCCATGTCCGTTTTGCCGCTGCAAGTCGGTCCGTAGATGAGATGGAGTATCATGTGCGCCTCATATAAATTTAATGGGATATCCCATCTGTTCCAAACCAGATTTTTCAATTCGGATTATGATGTTTTACTGCATGATTTTTACCAGCTTTACGCAATCTGCTGAACTAATATCGCGCTACATTTGTAATCGTACATTTTTGACGTTGCCGGCTCATTCGGCCATGAGAGTTTCCATCCCGTTGTCCTCCTGAACAATTGAGGAGTTTGGCCCCGACACCTGCTTATGGTGAATGCAGCGGACCCCGTTAACGCAACGTCGAAAAGCGGATAGGCGATTTGAGTAGGGAAGCCACATCGGCCGCGCGGTATGCTCCGTCAGCACCTGACAGTTCGTGTTGCAGCTTTGCTTGGTCACCTGAAACGAAAAATGCCGCTGAAGAATATTTAACGGATATGCACACGAAAAAGCCGGTTGGGTCTCATATGCCGCTGACGTCCTGGCTTCGTTTCGAAGCCGACAGCCTCTAAGGTGGTACGAACACAGACCTAATATCCGCTAGTGTCCGCGGCAGCCGCCACGGCAGTTCTCGCTGCGCATAGCATAGCAACTTGCCCTGTCGACGCATGATCAGCCATATTGTTAATGTCGACGATTTCATTTTTCTCGGTGCAAACGGCGACATCCCGACCATATCGATCCTACCAGCCACCGCGCGGAGTCAAAGAATACCTCGGCAACCGGAAACATCCATTGGAATGCCGAGGCTGTGTTTCATTTGAAACACACTGAGTCGACGTTTGTTGCTTCAACCCATTTACAAACCCTACTGTGCGGCCTAAGGGCCACCGGGGTGGGACTGAGCGCTGGTACGAGGACGTAAGTGCGGATGAATGGAAGGTATTCACCGTCTCGGCAAGATTTCAAGACAGGCGCCAAGCCTTGGTCTATCCTGGCCTTGGTAGTTGCTGCAATGATTTTTGCCTTGATGGCGATTACGTCTTGGCAGGACAATGAAACCAATCGGGCGATCCTGACCCAATTGCGAGCTATTAACATCGACAGTGCTTCGCTGCAGCGGGATGTACTCCGCGCGGAAGCGGGTGTGGTGGCGAACTACCGGCCCATTATCTCCAGGTTGGGAGCTTTGCGGAAGAACCTGGAAAATTTGAAGCGACTATTTAAACAATCTCATCTTGTGATCGGCAATGATTTCTCTCAACTGCTCGACAAGCTAAAGGTGTCTGTGGATACGACCGACGCGGCCGTTGCAGCCTTCGGAGCGCAAAACGTGCTCCTGCAAGATTCGCTTGCCAGCTTCACTCGCGCGCTTAGTATTCTTCCCAAAATGTCGTCGACGGATCAGACGGTCGAAAATTCGGACGAATTGGGCAGCCTGATGCTGCAGTTTGTGCGTCAGCCAAGCCCAGCACTCTCGTTGGAGATCAGTCACGAACTCGACATGCTCCAAAAAGCTAGCGGTGGGGCTGAAGTTCCTATCCGTATACTTGCACGCGAGGGTCGCGTCATCTTGTCGATTTTGCCCCGTGTGAACGATGCCGTAAACATGATTCAGACCTCCGACACCGCTGAAATTGCCGAAAGATTGGAGCGCAAGTGTTTGGAGGCCTATAGCTTGCAAAGCGTGAGGGAGCAGCGGGCACGGATCTTCTTGGGTTCCGTTTCGGTGGGCCTTTGCATCTACATCATCTCACTGGTCTATAGGCTGCGTCGGAAAACGGCTTGGTTAACGCGGCGTTTGGATTACGAAGAGGTAATCAAAGAGATTGGGGTTTGTTTCGAGGGGGGAGGGGCCACAGCGTCGTCTCTCAATTCGTCCGCGCAAGCTGCGCTTGGAATTATTCAACGCTTCTTTAATGCGGAATCGTGTGCACTAGCATTGGTGGACCATGGTGACAGGTGGGCTGTCGAAAGTTTCGCTGCGAAGCTGCCTGAGCCCGTCTGGGAGGACCTCGCGCTACGCGAGATGGTTTCTCTTGCCAGAGCGGATGAGCGTGCGTCAGTATTCCGCATCATGTCGACGCGAAAGGTCAGCTGCCTTCCTCCGGAGACTCCGGGCGTTTCTATGCTGCTGGCACACAAATCTACGGATCAACTGATAGCGATTTGTTCCCTCGGTTACCAGGGCTATCGTCTGAAATCTTGTCCAGGCGAAGTTCAGCTTCTTGAACTCGCCACCGCCTGCCTCTGCCACTATATCGATGTTCGGCGTAAGCAGACCGAATGCGATATTCTGGAGAGGCGATTAGAGCATGCGGAACGTCTTCAGGCAGTTGGTACACTTGCTGGTGGAATAGCGCATGAGTTCAACAACATTTTGGGAGCAATCCTCGGGTACGCTGAAATGGCGCAAAACATGCTGCGTCGGTCATCTGTCACCCGAAGACACATTGACCAAATTATTTCGTCGGGTGACAGAGCCAGGCTCATTATCGATCAGATCTTGACTCTAAGTCGAAAACTAGAACGCGTGACAAAGCCGTTCAGTGTCTCCGAACTCGTAATGGAAATTGCTCCCTTATTGCGTGTTGCATTGCAGCGCAACATCGAGCTGAAGTTCAAGTTTGACGACAAGAAGAGCGTAGTCGAAGGAAGCCCGCTAGAGGTTCAGCAGATGCTGATGAATCTTTGCAAGAACGCTTCCCAGGCGTTTACCGCCGATGGTCAAATCGACATCATCGTTAGCCGAATTTTTGTATCTCGACAGAAAGTACTGGCGCATGGTGTTATGCCAGCTGGCGACTATGTTCTTCTTTCTGTCAGCGACGACGGTGAAGGCATTGCCGAAACTGTGCTCCCCCACATTTTTGAGCCTTTCTTTACAACACGCTCTTGCAGCGGCGGCACGGGTCTAGGTCTTGCTGCCGTGCACGGTCATGTCAGCGCGCTTGCAGGATATATTGACGTTACTTCAGCCGTAGGGCGAGGGACGCGCTTCGACATTTATCTACCTCCTTCCTCGAAGAAGCCCGTCAGCCCGGACGCGTTTTTTGGGCCCTGTAAAACACCGCGTGGCAACGGAGAAATTGTGGCATTGATTGAGCCAGATCCTGTCTTGCGGGAGGTGTACGAAGACAAGATCGCCGCTCTGGGCTATGAGCCGGTGGGCTTTAAGACATGTGCAGACCTTTGCAATTGGATATCAAAAGGCAAGCAAGCCGATCTGGTTCTAGTTGACCAATCGTCTCTTCCCGAGAATCAGAGTGCTACTGCTTTGCACGCAGCCTTCAAGACGGCGTCCATCATCATTGGAGGAAGTGATCTTAAAATGTCACTTTCCAGCGATGACATGACGTCCGCGCTTTTTCTGCCCAAACCTATATCCTCCAGGACGATGGCCTACGCGATTCGTACCAAGATCAAAGCCTAGAGTTGAGGATGTTTTTCAGGAGACTCGACCAGGGTAATCAGCACGTCTGTTCGGCGCGCCTATAGCTATGGTTTTTCGCAATCGCTTTGGGCAGTCGGTTGTGGCGGTGCGTCTTCTGAGACCCGAAGGTTGGCGATTATCTGCTGGAGGTCTTCGATACCGTCTTCGAAGAACAAGACATATGTTCGCTGAGCTCGGACATAGGATAGTCGGCATAGGCGGATACCCTCGCCACGCAAATGGCGCGATCGACACCCTGATCGGAGCCTGCGAAGTGCCACAGTTTATTGGAACCATCCCCCGTTCATTCCGCCCTGGAATTTCACTTCGACGGCATTCTAGATCCTCGCCGTTGTCTTAGAGAGCCATCTTTCGTCGGCGCACCCTTAAGTGCATGGAAAGCCGTTTTCGCTTCAAATGAAATCGAAAAGAAGAAAACAAAAATCCTAGAGTAACCGACCCTCCCGATAATCGTGAACATCAGATGACAGCATTTCTTCCGACCGAAGTGGCTGTGTTGGTTATGAGCTTGGGGAGATGGGGAATGTTGAAGGCAACAGGGCCGCTGTCGATTATCTTACTGGCCTCCACGTGCCCGTCGAGCGGTGCTGCCCCACTTTCATTTGCTGAGTTCAATAATTTTGCACGCGAATGCGCTCCATCCGTTGCTCCATCTACGCTTGCAGCGATCGCTCAGGTCGAAAGTCGCTTTGATCCGCTTGCTGTGCATGACAATACCACCGGCGAAACGCTTCACTGGCAGAACCAGGCTCAAGCAACGCAAGTCGTGATGGACCGTCTCGAAGCACGGCATTCGCTGGATGTTGGGCTCATGCAGATCAATTCCCGGAATTTTTCCGTGCTTGGTCTGACACCTGACGAAGCCCTTCAACCTTGCACGTCATTATCTGTCGCCGCAAACTTGCTTGGGAGCCGCTACGCTGGCGGCAACACGGCTGACGACGAGCAATTGTCGCTTCGTCGGGCAATCTCCGCCTATAACACCGGTGATTTCACGCACGGCTTCGCGAACGGCTACGTGCGAAAAGTTGAAACGGCCGCTCAACAGCTCGTCCCCCCGTTAACCGCGCGTCCAAAAGATGATCGTGAGAAGCCGGGATCCGAGGAAACATGGGATGTTTGGGGGGCATATAAGCGTCGTTCCCCGGAGGGCGGAGCTGGCGGGTCATCCGGTCCGCCTCCGCCGCCAGACGAGGACAACCGCAAATCCGAAGACGACGATCAACTCTTGTTCGACTTAAATCAAGGAGGTCCGCAATAATGCGATGCTTTGAAAGATACCGTGTACATCTGAATCGCCTCTCGCTCTCGAACGCGGTGATGCGCATGGTATCCGGCTATGCGCCGAGCGTGGTCGGTGCAATGGGGTGGAGCATTTTCTCCTCTGGGCCGGCCGCGGCCCAATCTGCAGGTGGCGGCACTGACCCAGCCACAATGGTTAACAACATATGCACGTTTATCCTTGGTCCGTTCGGCCAGTCACTCGCTGTTCTTGGCATCGTGGCCATCGGAATCTCCTGGATGTTCGGTCGCGCTTCACTCGGTCTCGTTGCCGGCGTCGTCGGCGGCATTGTCATCATGTTTGGAGCCAGCTTCCTGGGCAAAACGCTGACTGGAGGTGGCTAATGAATGATCGTCTGGAAGAAGCAACCCTTTACTTGGCGGCGACACGGCCCGCATTGTTTCTTGGCGTGCCGCTGACGTTGGCGGGGCTACTCGTGATGTTTGCCGGCTTTGTCATCGTCATCGTTCAGAACCCGCTGTACGAAGTCGTTCTCGTGCCCTTGTGGTTCGGAGCGCGGCTTGTGGTGGAACGAGACTATAACGCGGCCAGCGTCGTTCTACTTTTTTTGCAGACGGCGGGAAGGAGCGTTGATGGTCTGATTTGGGGCGGCGCAAGCGTTAGCCCAAATCCAATCAAGGTTCCCGCGCGAGGGAGAGGAATGGCGTAATGCTCGGAGCAAGTGGCACAACCGAAAGGTCTGGCGAGGTCTATCTACCCTACGTCGGGCACGTCAGCGACCATATTGTCCTTCTAGAAGATGGATCGATCATGACGATGGCGCACGTAAGTGGCATGGCCTTCGAACTCGAAGATGCCGAAATGCGCAATGCACGTTGCCGTGCATTTAATACGCTCTTGCGCAATATCGCTGATGATCATGTGTCAATATATGCTCACCTCGTACGTCATGACGATGTGCCGCCGTCACCCGCGCGACATTTCCGCAGCGCTTTTTCCGCCAGTCTGAGCGAAGCTTTTGAGGAGCGCGTTCTCTCCGGCAAACTCCTTCGCAATGACCACTTCCTTACGCTGATCGTGTCTCCCCGGGCCGCGCTTGGCAAAGTGAGGAGAAGGTTCACCAAACGCTACAGACAAAAAGAAAACGATCTCACAGCTCAAACCAGGAACCTGGAAGATCTCTGGCATCTTGTCGCTGGCGCTCTCGAAGCGTACGGCCTGCGTCGTCTTGGTATTCGTGAGAAGCAAGATGTGCTTTTTACGGAGGTTGGAGAAGCTCTGCGGCTGATAATGACTGGTCGATTCACGCCGGTTCCCGTCGTTAGCGGTTCGCTCGGCGCCTCGATCTATACCGACCGAGTTATTTGCGGCAAGCGGGGACTCGAGATCCGAACACCAAAAGATAGTTATGTGGGATCTATTTACTCGTTTCGCGAATACCCCGCAACGACGCGACCGGGTATGCTCAACGTGCTACTGTCTCTCGATTTTCCGCTTGTTCTGACGCAGAGCTTCTCGTTTCTGACTCGCTCGCAAGCCCACTCGAAGCTCAGCCTCAAGTCCAGCCAAATGTTGAGTTCTGGCGACAAAGCCGTCACCCAAATCAGCAAGTTATCCGAGGCGGAGGACGCACTAGCGAGCAACGAATTCGTATTGGGGGCGCATCATGTGAGTCTTTGCATATATGCAAATGATCTCAATAATCTTGCAGATAGAGGTGCCCGCGCCCGGACGCGATTGGCGGATGCGGGAGCTGTTGTTGTCCAAGAGGGCATCGGCATGGAGGCGGCTTATTGGTCGCAGCTGCCAGGCAACTATAAGTGGCGCACGCGTCCGGGAGCGATCACATCGCGCAACTTCGCTGGTTTAGTCTCATTCGAGAATTTTCCCGAGGGATCCGGCTCAGGTCACTGGGGCAACGCGATTGCGCGCTTTCGTACCAATGGTGGAACCCCTTTCGACTACATCCCGCACGAGCACGATGTCGGCATGACCGCGATATTCGGTCCCATCGGGAGGGGTAAAACGACGCTCATGACCTTTATCCTCGCGATGCTCGAGCAGAGCATGGTCGACCGCGCGGGTGCGGTTGTCCTCTTCGACAAGGACCGCGGCAGTGAGCTGCTGGTTCGCGCCACCGGGGGAACATATTTGGCGCTCCGTAGAGGAGCGCCGAGCGGATTGGCGCCATTGCGTGGCCTGGAAAATACAGCGGCTTCACATGATTTTCTGCGCGAATGGATCGTGGCGCTCATTGAGAGCGATGGCCGTGGAGGAATATCCCCCGAGGAAAATCGCCGTCTGGTGCGGGGTATCCATCGGCAGCTCTCGTTTGATCCCCACATGCGCTCAATCGCGGGGTTACGCGAATTTTTGTTGCATGGACCCGCCGAAGGGGCGGGAGCGAGACTCCAACGCTGGTGCCGTGGCAATGCACTAGGCTGGGCGTTCGACGGCGAGCTCGACGAAGTAAAGTTGGATCCTTCGATTACTGGTTTCGACATGACGCATCTTCTCGAATATGAGGAAGTATGCGCTGCCGCCGCAGCATATCTTCTGCACCGCATTGGAGCCATGGTTGACGGCCGTCGGTTTGTGATGAGTTGCGATGAGTTTCGCGCCTATTTGCTAAATCCTAAATTTGCGGCGGTCGTCGACAAGTTCCTGCTTACTGTCCGCAAAAACAATGGGATGCTGATACTGGCAACGCAGCAACCTGAGCATGTCCTGGAATCGCAGCTAGGCGCCAGTCTCGTCGCGCAATGTATGACGAAGATTTTCTATCCTTCACCCACGGCAGATCGATCGGCTTACATCGATGGACTGAAATGTACTGAAAAGGAATTTCAGGCGATCCGTGAAGACATGGCAGTAGGTAGCCGGAAGTTTCTGCTTAAACGAGAAAGCGGAAGCGTCGTCTGCGAATTCGATCTGCGGGAAATGCGCGAATATGTCGCCGTACTTTCGGGGCGCGCCAACACGGTGCGCTTCGCGGATCAGCTTCGCAAAGTACAGGGGGACAACCCATCAGCCTGGCTCAGCGAATTTATGGCTCGTTACCACGAGGCAAAAGATTGATCAAAGGTGGGGAACTATGAAGATCATGCAACTTGTTGCTGCGGCCATGGCCGTCAGCCTTCTTTCGGTCGGACCCGCGCGGGCGCAGTTCGTTGTCAGCGATCCGGCGACGGAAGCTGAGACGCTGGCGACGGCGCTCGAGACTGCGGCAAATCTCGAACAGACCATAACGATGGTGGCGATGTTAACCTCGGCTTATGGCGTCACCGGCCTACTAACTTCGCTCAACCAAAAAAATCAGTATCCCTCGACCAGGGACTTGGACACGGAAATGTTTTCGCCGCGAATGCCAATGTCGACCACGGCACGTGCGATCACCACCGATACAGATCGCGCCGTAGTTGGTGGCGACGCTGAAGCGGATCTGTTGCGATCGCAGATCACCGGTTCCGCAAATAGCGCGGGCATTGCGGCTGACAACCTGGAGACGATGGACAAACGCTTAACAGCGAATGCCGAGACCTCGACACAGCTTTCTCGCTCTCGCAATATCATGCAGGCAACCGTTACCAACGGTTTGCTTCTCAAGCAGATCCATGACGCAATGATTCAAAATGTACAGGCGACCAGCTTGTTAACGATGACCACCGCGCAGGCTGGCCTTCATGAGGCGGAAGAGGCGGCCGCTCAACGTAAGGAGCATCAAAAGACTGCGGTCATCTTTGGGGCCGTCCCCTGAGACTGGGCGACTTATTCGTGCCGCCCATCTGCACATTTCAGGATGCGAGTTCATTGTATCCGACATTCTGCGACAAGCCAGTCAAGGTCAGGTCCAAACGATGAATTTCACGATCCCGGCGCCGTTTACGGCCATTCATACGATCTTCGATCTAGCCTTTACGACAAGCCTGGACACAATGCTTGGGACGATCCAAGAGGCGGTGAGCGCGCCATTGGTCGCCTGCGTCACTCTTTGGATTATCGTTCAGGGTATTCTGGTCATGCGTGGCGAAATCGACACGCGCGGCGGTATCACTCGGGTGATCACGGTCACCGTCGTTGTTGCCCTCGTCGTCGGGCAGGCCAACTACCACGACTATGTGGTTTCAGTCTTTGAAGAGACGATTCCAAACTTTATTCAGCAGTTTAGTGGCAGCGGCCTGCCTCTGCAGACCATTCCCGCTCAGCTCGATACAATGTTCGCCCTAACCCAAGCTGCATTTCAGAGAATTGCATCTGAAATCGGCCCGATGAATGACCAGGATATCCTTGCTTTCCAGGGGGCTCAGTGGGTCTTTTACGGCACGCTCTGGTCTGCCTTCGGAATCTACGACGCCGTCGGAATTCTCACGAAAGTGCTTCTGGCGATCGGCCCTTTGATCCTCACGGGATATATCTTTGATCGCACGCGCGACATCGCGGCAAAGTGGATCGGGCAACTTATCACCTATGGTCTCCTACTTCTCCTGCTAAACCTCGTGGCGACAATAGTCATCCTAACCGAAGCGACTGCACTCACGCTTATGCTTGGTGTAATCACCCTTGCCGGTACGACCGCGGCCAAGATCATTGGTCTTTACGAACTCGACATGTTCTTTCTGACTGGTGACGCACTCATTGTCGCTTTGCCGGCAATCGCCGGCAACATCGGAGGCAGTTATTGGAGCGGCGCGACCCAATCTGCCAACAGCTTGTACCGTCGCTTCGCTCAGGTCGATCGTCGTTAGGTCCCGCAAAAAAATTCACGTCGGTGGAGAACTCTATGAAATATTGCCTGCTGTGCCTGGCTCTCGCTTTAGGCGGCTGCCAGACAAACGATAAATTGGCGAGCTGCAAAGGCCCAATATTCCCGCTGAATGTGGGGCGATGGCAGCCTACGCCGTCAGATCTTCAGCTCAGCAACGTAGGTGGTCGCCATGAAGGGGTCTGAATACGCCTTGCTAGTAGCGCGGGAAACCCTGGCTGAGCACTACAAGGAAGTGGAAGCTTTCCAAACTGCGCGTGCGAAATCAGCGCGGCGCCTCTCCAAGGTCATTGCAGCTGTCGCAACCATCGCGGTTTTGGGGAATGTTGCGCAAGCCTTCACAATTGCCACCATGGTGCCGCTGATCAGGCTTGTGCCGGTATATCTTTGGATACGGCCGGATGGCACCGTTGACAGCGAGGTGTCCGTCTCCCGATTGCCTGCAACTCAAGAGGAGGCCGTCGTTAACGCCTCACTGTGGGAGTATGTTCGGCTGCGCGAGAGCTATGATGCCGATACCGCCCAGTACGCCTATGACCTGGTCTCGAACTTCAGCGCCCCAATGGTGCGCCAAAATTATCAGCAATTCTTCAATTATCCCAATCCAACTTCGCCTCAAGTCATCCTCGGCAAACACGGCAGGCTAGAGGTCGAACACATCGCTTCGAATGATGTTACTCCGGGTGTGCAGCAAATTCGCTATAAGCGAACCCTCATCGTTGACGGCAAAATGCCGATGGCGAGCACTTGGACTGCTACGGTTCGTTATGAAAAGGTGACCAGCTTGCCCGGCAGATTGAGACTGACCAACCCGGGAGGCTTGGTTGTCACCTCCTACCAGACATCGGAAGATACCGTTTCGAACGCAGGCCACAGCGAACCATGACGAAAAAAGCATTTCTCACTCTGGCATGTTTACTTTTTGCGGCGATTGGCGCGAGGGCTGAAGACACGCCAACGGCGGGCAGACTTGATCCGCGCATGCGTTATCTCGCTTACAATCCCGATCAAGTGGTGCGCCTTTCAACGGCGGTTGGAGCCACTTTGGTTGTTACTTTCGGGGCTAACGAAACGGTGACAGCTGTTGCCGTTTCCAATAGCAAAGATCTCGCGGCCCTTCCGCGCGGAAATTATCTTTTCTTCAAGGCTAGCAAGGTTCTCCCACCCCAGCCAGTGGTCGTGCTAACTGCGAGTGACGCCGGTATGCGACGCTACGTTTTCAGCATCTCTTCCAAGACGCTGCCGCACCTCGATAAAGAGCAGGCCGATCTCTACTATAGCGTACAATTCGCTTACCCTGCCGATGACGCAGCGGCTCGCCAGAAGGCGGCACAAGAGAAGGCTGTTGCAGACCGTATACGTGCGGAAGCGCAATATCAACAGAGAGCAGAGGGTTTATTGGAGCAGCCTGCCGCGACCGTTGGTGCCGAGGACAAGAATTGGCACTA
Source organism: Agrobacterium tumefaciens (assembly GCA_025560025.1). Taxonomy (NCBI): domain Bacteria; kingdom Pseudomonadati; phylum Pseudomonadota; class Alphaproteobacteria; order Hyphomicrobiales; family Rhizobiaceae; genus Agrobacterium; species Agrobacterium tumefaciens. The sequence continues at coordinate 153,249 of CP048488.1, forward strand.
TGTCGCTCAGGGCGATCGTTCGCTGTTGCCGCTCGAAGTCTTCGATGATGGATTTACGACGGTATTTCACTTCCCAGGTAATGTACGCATACCCTCCATCTACACGATAAATCCGGATGGAAAGGAAGCTGTCGCTAACTATTCAGTCAAAGGGAGCTATGTCGAGATTTCTTCGGTTTCCCGTGGTTGGCGTCTGAGGGATGGCCACACGGTATTATGCATTTGGAATACCGCCTACGATCCCGTCGGCCGCAGGCCGGAGACGGGCACTGTGAGGCCCGATGTGAAGCGCGTCCTAAAGGAGGTGAGAGGATGAACGACGACAATCAGCAATCGGCGCATGATGTCGATGCGTCGGGGTCCCTGGTCTCCGACACACATCACCGGCGCCTTTCGGGGGCTCAAAAGTTGATCGTAGGAGGTGTAGTTCTCGCGCTATCACTTAGCCTCATTTGGCTTGGCGGGCGTGAAAAGAAGGAAAACGGGGACGCACCCCCGTCAACCATGATCGCCACGAACACCAAGCCATTTCATCCGGCTCCGATTGACGTTACACTTGATCCTCCGGCTGCCCAGGAAGCTGTTCAGCCGACTGCTCCTCCGCCAGCACGAAGTGAGCCGGAACGGCATGAGCCGCGGCCGGAAGAAACACCGATTTTTGCGTACACCAGTGGTGATCAAGGGACCAGCAAGCGCGTTCAACAAGGCGAAACGGACCGAAGACGCGAAGGCAATGGGGAAGACAGTCCTTTGCCGAAGGTCGAAGTGTCCGCCGAGAATGATCTCTCGATACGCATGAAGCCCACCGAGCTGCAGCCCACCAGGGCTACGCTCTTGCCTCATCCCGACTTCATGGTGACGGAGGGGACGATTATTCCATGTATCTTGCAAACGGCAATCGACACCAGTCTGGCAGGCTATGTAAAATGCGTGTTACCCTGGGATGTTCGTGGAACAACGAACAACGTTGTGCTTCTTGATCGCGGCACCACCGTTGTTGGCGAGATCCAGCGCGGTTTGCAACAGGGAGATGCGCGTGTTTTTGTGCTCTGGGATCGGGCGGAGACACCCGACCATGCCATGATTTCGCTTGCGTCACCAAGCGCTGACGAACTCGGTCGCTCGGGATTGCCGGGCACCGTCGACAATCACTTCTGGCAGCGCTTTAGCGGGGCCATGCTCTTGAGTGTCGTCCAAGGTGCCTTCCAGGCAGCGAGCACCTACGCTGGCAGCTCGGGTGGAGGGACGAGCTTCAACAGCGTCCAGAATAACGGTGAACAAACGGCAGACACAGCCCTCAAGGCCACGATCAACATACCGCCAACCCTGAAGAAGAATCAGGGCGACACGGTCTCCATTTTTGTCGCACGGGATCTCGATTTCTCAGGCATATACCAGCTTCGTATGGCTGGTCGCGCGGCGCGGGGGCGGGATCGCCGTCCATAACGAATTCAACTTATCACTTACAGATGGAGATACGATACAAATGGAGGTGGATCCGCAATTACGAATCCTTCTCAAGCCGATTTTGGAATGGCTCGATGACCCGCGGACCGAAGAAGTTGCGATAAATCGACCTGGGGAGGCATTTGTGCGCCAGGCCGGCGCCTTCCTCAAGTTCCCTTTGCCTGTCTCCTATGACGATCTCGAAGATATCGCTATTTTAGCAGGCGCGCTGAGAAAACAGGACGTTGGACCACGCAACCCACTTTGCGCAACTGAACTTCCAGACGGCGAGCGGCTGCAGATCTGTTTGCCGCCGACGGTACCATCGGGCACCGTCAGCTTGACGATTCGACGGCCAAGTTCCCGTGTTTCTAGTCTCAAAGAAGTCTCGTCCCGTTACGATGCTCCGAGGTGGAATCAGTGGAAGGAACGAAAAAAACGGCATGATCAGCATGATGAAGCTATCCTTCGGTACTATGACAACGGGGATCTGGAGGCGTTTCTGCACGCATGTGTCGTTGGTCGGTTGACGATGCTGCTTTGCGGACCCACCGGGAGTGGCAAGACAACGATGAGCAAGACCTTGATCAACGCTATCCCGCCGCAGGAAAGGCTGATTACCATCGAAGATACGCTCGAACTCGTCATTCCACACGAGAACCACGTAAGGCTGCTTTATTCTAAGAATGGGGCTGGGCTGGGCGCAGTGACCGCTGAGCACCTGCTACAGGCTAGCCTGCGCATGCGACCGGACCGAATACTGCTCGGCGAGATACGCGACGATGCCGCGTGGGCTTATCTGAGTGAAGTCGTCTCAGGGCATCCGGGATCGATTTCCACAATACATGGTGCCAATCCCGTCCAAGGTTTCAAAAAGCTATTTTCGCTCGTGAAAAGCAGCGCTCAGGGGGCTAGCTTGGAAGATCGCACCCTGATTGACATGCTCGCAACCGCAGTTGATGTCATCGTACCCTTCCGTGCCCACGGTGACATTTACGAGGTGGGCGAAATCTGGCTCGCTGCCGATGCGCGTCGGCGCGGTGAGACAATAGGCGATCTTCTTAACCAGCAGTAGTTGTGATCCATGTTTCTAAATGCCGCATGGCACGTTGTAGAATTACGTTTGTAGCAATGCTCAGCAATCTTTGTCATCAAACGGAGACATCTAGTTTGCATTTCTGTCGTGCGCGGTTTGGTCGAAATCTTGCCGAAATGCCCGTGTAGTGAGAGAAAATTAAAGAGTGGAGTCTAACAAATACAATCTTTACGTGTATAAATTCTGTTGAGCTGCAAATGGCTGGCCAGGATCCTAGATTGAGAGGTGAACCGTTGAAACACGTTCTTGTCATCGATGACGATGTCGCTATGCGGCATCTTATAGTCGAGTATCTTACGATCCATGCCTTTAAGGTGACTGCGGTAGCCGACAGCAAGCAGTTCAATCGTGTACTCTGCTCCGAGACGGTCGATGTCGTGGTCGTCGATCTTAATTTGGGTCGCGAAGATGGGCTTGAAATTGTTCGTAGTCTGGCCACGAAGTCCGATGTTCCAATCATAATTATTAGCGGCGCTCGCCTCGAAGAGGCGGACAAAGTTATTGCGCTCGAGTTGGGAGCAACCGATTTTATTGCCAAGCCTTTTGGGACGCGGGAATTTCTGGCGCGCATCCGTGTTGCGTTACGCGTGCGGCCCAGTGTCGCGCGAACCAAAGATCGACGCTCATTTAGTTTCGCTGACTGGACACTTAATCTCAGGCGACGCCGCTTGATTTCGGAAGAGGGCAGTGAGGTGAAACTCACGGCAGGTGAGTTTAATCTCCTGGTTGCTTTCCTGGAGAAGCCGCGCGACGTCCTATCCCGGGAGCAGCTTCTGATCGCCAGTCGGGTACGCGAGGAGGAGGTGTATGACAGAAGTATTGATGTCCTCATTTTGCGGCTGCGCCGGAAGCTTGAGGGGGATCCGACGACCCCTCAGTTGATCAAGACTGCAAGAGGTGCTGGCTATTTCTTTGACGCTGACGTGGATGTTTCGTACGGGGGTGTGATGGCGGCCTGAGGTAGAGGTGCATTTCGCCTCTAGCAATCTGTTCCCAACGTGAGCAGATTGCTATGCGGCTTGGCAAAGCTGCCTTTCCTCGGTACTATCCGAAAAACTCAGCACTGCGGAGTGATTGGATGGGTCCTATCTTTTGAGAGATCAGCTGTTCGTTGCCTTCTCCCGAGCAAAGAAACATGCAAGCGCTGCGGTAGCCAGCTTGTGGCCGAAAGCCCGGGCGGTCTCCAATCCCAATGGATCAAAGTGATTGCGAGCGGCTTCTATTAGCGAGACCGGGAACATGCGGGAGGTCTGAACGATGATTGATTTTTCGAAAGCTGTGTGAGGGATCGGATAACTCTTCGGAGCCGCACGAAACGATCCATCCGCCAGCATGTTTTCAAAATCGCCAAGCGCACGGCGCAAGATCATTTGTAGCGACTTGGAAGGACTGTATTGCAGGATCAGGTTGTCATATATCTTCGATACTTCAGGCGCGGGCGGGCGCGCTGAAAGGAAGACCTGGATCTTTTCTGGCGCTGTCGTCGAACTCAAAGCATCCACGGTCAGCATCGATTGCTGATCAGAGCTGTGACAACGCTTGGCGGTGGCTGGGGCAGGTCGTCGATCTTCCTCGTCGAGATTTTCAGGCGGCTGCGGCAGGGTCGAGTTTTGGGTGGCAACAGGCAAAGAAGGATGGACGATTTCGGGTCGAGCGGCGGCAAGCCGCCTGGCCTCCCCGACAGACAAAGCGGGTTTGCGAATTCCCATCTTCACCCCTCCAAGGCTTCGCTAACCAATTTGGAGATAGTGACGAGTTCCTCCATGGCGATTCTGAGATTCCGTTCGAGGAGGCGCATTGTCGGATCGGTTCTCATATTCAGCAATGTGAGATGCAACATGCCACGTTCCTTCATCGCGGCAAATGCGTCTCTCTCGTGCATGGGAGACTGTACAACTGGAAGGCTTGCGAGCATGTCCGACATCGCGCGCTGCGATGTGGTCAATCGACCAACCGGCACGCGTTGGCGCAATACGGCTGTCGGAATTGCCAAGTTCTCGCTCAGCAGCAGTTCAATGACATAGCGGTAGGTCGACAATGCTTCATCGATATCGAGCGGAGTTAACATGGTCGGGATCAGAAGCAGGTTTGAGCTGGCAATGATCGTGTTGTTGAGTTCGCTCGAACCACCATGCGTATCGGCCAGCGCATAATCAAATCCCTGGAGTTCGGCGTCCTCATAGGCCGCCTCAAGGAGTGCCATTTCCTCGGCGGCGTAGACTTCGCAGAAGGAGCCCCAGGTATTGCTGCGAAGGGCGTTTTCTTTCCATCGCGTTAGTGGTCGGTTTTCATCAGCGTCGAAGAGAGCCAATCGTTTGCCGTCACTTGCAAAGGCGGCGCAAAGACCCATGAGTGCCGTGGTTTTGCCGGCTCCTCCCTTGAAGGAGCAAAATGTCAGAAGTTTCATGTCCTTATCCTGTCGATTTTGTGAAGCGGAAGTGCGTCTGTACTTTTATTTGTGTGTATGATTTTGCGATAATTCATGAGTAATGTAGTAATTACCTGATTTTATATTTCAATTTTATTGTAATATAATTTCAATTGTAATAATATAAAAATAAATATCCCTTATGTGTTCTTGATTTCGTTTTGTATATGGCTAGATTCCCATCTGCCACGACGAGGAAATGCTACGGCGGGGCAAGTTCAGATCTTTCCGTCTTCTATGGAGGAAGCTATGTCGCAAGGCAGTAGGCCCACCTCAAGTGACATTGCCGTCAACCAGCGCGAATGCGTGAAGGTTGAAGGCTTCAAGGTCGTCAGTACCCGATTAAGATCGGCCGAATATGAGAGTTTTTCTCATCAGGCACGCTTGCTGGGCCTCTCCGACAGCATGGCCATACGGGTTGCGGTGCGCCGCATTGGTGGCTTTCTTGAAATCGACGCAGAGACTCGTCATAGGATGGAGGCCATACTACAATCCATAGGAACACTCTCAAGCAACATTGCCGCGCTGCTATCTGCCTATGCCGAAAATCCGACAATGGATTTGGAGGCTTTGCGAGTTGAACGTATCGCCTTCGGTAAATCTTTCGCTGACCTCGACGGCTTGCTCCGTTCCATTTTGTCCGTATCACGGCGGCGGATCGACGGTTGCTCGCTGCTGAAAGACGCCTTGTAGCACTGACGTAGCACTTGGCGGGGAACATATTCGATGCCCGATCGAGCTCAAGTTATCATTCGCATTGTGCCGGGAGGTGGCACCAAGACCCTTCAACAAATTATCAATCAGTTGGAGTATCTATCCCGGAAGGGCAGGCTGGAGCTGCAGCGTTCAGCCCGACATCTCGATATTCCCCTGCCACCGGATCAAATCCACGAACTTGCCCGAAGCTGGGTTCAAGAGACTGGAACTTATGACGAAAGTCAGCCAGACGAGGAAAGGCAACAGGAGTTGACCACCCATATTATTGTAAGCTTCCCCGCGGGTACAAGCCAGGTAGCGGCTTATGCGGCGAGCCGGGAGTGGGCAGCCGAGATGTTTGGGTCAGGCGCAGGGGGGGGCCGATACAACTATCTTACGGCCTTCCACATCGATCGCGACCACCCACATCTGCATGTCGTCGTCAATCGGCGCGAACTTTTAGGACACGGCTGGCTGAAGATATCTCGGCGCCATCCCCAACTGAATTACGACGCCCTGCGCATAAAGATGGCCGAGATTTCACTTCGTCATGGCATTGCCCTCGATGCGAGCCGACGAGCAGAACGTGGCATCACCGAGCGGCCGATCACTTATGCCCAATATCGGCGCCTTGAGCGGGAGCAGGCTCGCCAAATCCGTTTCGAAGACGCGGATTTGGAACAGTCGTCGCCGCAAGGAGATCATCCAGAATTCAGCCAACCTTTCGATACATCCCCATTTGAAGCATCCGCGGGCGGACCGGAGGACATGCCTCGGCCCAACAATCGGCAGAATGAGTCGCAAGTTCATCTCCAGGAGCCAGCTGGTGTCAGCAACGAAGCCGGTGTCCTTGTGCGGGTTGCATTGGAGACGGAGCGCCTTGCTCAACCATTCGTTTCCGAAACCATTCTCGCGGACGACATAGGGAGCGGCTCTTCGCGTGTTGCCGAGGGCCGTGTGGAGAGCGCAAACCGCACTCCCGATATTCCTCGCGCAGCAACTGAAGCTGCCACGCACACGACACACGACCGGCAGCGGCGTGCAAAGCGTCCTCATGATGACGACGGAGGGCCGAGTGGAGCAAAACGTGTGACATTGGAAGGCATCGCGGTTGGGCCCCAGGCGAACGCCGGCGAACAGGATGGCAGTAGTGGCCCCTTAGTACGGCAAGCTGGAACGTCTCGCCCATCTCCACCGACGGCCACGACGCGGGCCAGCACCGCAACCGATTCATTGTCTGCTACAGCCCACCTCCAGCAACGGAGAGGTGTCCCTTCAAAGCGTCCGCGTGAAGATGATGATGGAGAACCGAGTGAACGCAAACGCGAGAGAGATGAGCGCAGCAAGGACGGGCGTGGGGGAAATAGGAGATAGAGAAGGACCGAGTGATGGCAAATGAAGAGTTCACCAGACACTATGCGTGGCCCGTTCCTGTGGCTTCGAATGATGAAGGGCGTGGGACCGCGCGGATCCCCATCCAGGCACAATCAATCGTTGCTGGAGAAGACGGTCGGGACACTTCGGTCCCAACGGCTTTGTCGCGACCGCCAATTGAAGATATGCCGCACGGCGTCCAAGAAACATCGGCGAGTGGCGGACGACTGGGAGCGGCCGGTCTGCGGGATCCCGTAATCCCGCCAGGAATATCCGAAGCCCGCACGGACCTATCCGCAATTTTGCGGAAAAAAAGCGGTTCTTTCCGCACCGGTATGCAGTATCTGCGTGAGCTTGAACGGGAAAATCTTAATAAACAAGACAGGGAAGCCAGTGCGTTGCCAGATTTAAGTGCAAGGGGCATAAAGCGACCGCGCGAAATTGAGTATCCCGGCAATGCAAGCGGATTAACCATAAAGAGGCAAGACGGCTTAGGCATAGAGATCAATACTATCTCGGCATCTTCGCCCGTGAACCGGGCCGCGCATTCGTCGAACTGGCAAGGCGCGCCGGAACCGGGCGTGTACAATGTTCAGCCATCGGCAGATAGAGCACAGAAATCTGCGCAGGAAAGTTCGACGTTTCCCGATGGCACTCCTGTTTCCGCTCTCTATTCAGGCCCACTCGCAGAATGGTTCGAGAGGGATACTGGCAGCGAGACGACCAGGAATTCAGGCAACACCATTTCGTCACCGCTCCGAGGGCTGGAGGAGTTCGGCGATTCCGCGGACAGCCGGTATCTTGGGCGCGAAGCTCAGAGTCTTTCAGTTACCGTAACAACGCCTAATTCGAATGCTGAGGCAAGTTCTCATAGCGCACACACTGAAACTCTCGACGATGTCAGCAGTGACCGCTCGAGCGAACAGGGGAGGGGTGCCCTTGGCGCCGCAATCCTTGGATCCCATCATGACCTTTCACCGCGTGCGCAGAAGTTATCACAAACAAACCGCGATTCCCCTGAACTGACCGACGCCGACCTGGCAAAAGTCGATGCGGTGTTCGAATCTCTCTCCAAGGGGCCCCCGGCCGGGGAGAGCGCCGCACCGGACTTTCGTGAGCGCGGACCAGGCGGCGCTTTCCAGAAAGAAGGCGTGTCCGACAGGGCGAACGGGGTGCCCACTAACTGGGAGGTACCTTTTGGTCGCGGTGGCGGGCATTTACCGCAAGCGCTGAGGTCCTCAGGAGTGGAGCTCGATGACTTCCCTGATTTCACCGAGGCCGAACTGGCAAAAATCGACGCACTAGTCGAATCTCACTCCAACAGATCTTTATCAGTGCGAAATATAGTACCAGATTTGCGCGGAGCGGGAGCAGACAACGTTTTCCGGAAAGAAGGCGTTGTCGAACGCGCGGAGAAGATGCCGATCGATAGTGTGAGTCTTACCAGACTGAATGGCGAGCGTTCACGTTCACCGAAGACATCGCAAGCAAGCCTTGACGATTTCCCCGATCTAACCGATGCCGATCTGGCCCATATCGAAGAGTCGGAGCGGATCGCAAGAACTGCTGTTGAAAAGGGGAAGCAAAAAATCTCGACCGAAGCCGATACGCGGTTTGATTTGGGCAACTCTTCTGCACCCCGGGTTAGCCCTCGATCGGTTACCCCGTTGGTTCCCAATGCCAATCAGCCGATTACATCGTGGTTCTACGAGGCACAAAAGACTTGTGACAAATTGGTAGAGAACACTTACGTGAAGCCGGCCGTTGACAGTTCTAGGGCGCGAAATGACGTCGAAAACACCGCTGCCAGGCTTGGTGACCCTGCTCCTGCTTTGGGGCATGACAATCTTGGTAGAACTCGCGCGTTAACGCCCGTTCGCGACGTGATGTCTAGACCCAGCGCGGACCGACAACTGGCTAGTCATGCGGCAGAACATTCGGCAATAGACGACATTTGGAAACGGGATGACCGTGATCGCAGGACACACCCTTATAGAGGATTGGATTCGCGTTCACGTGAAGGTTACGGGCGGTAAAGGCTGTGTTGTTCGCAGCAACACCCAAATCAAAAGCCCTATTTGCGATCGATCGAAGAATCTCGGTGAAGTGATGAATTCGAGCAAGACTACGCCCCAGCGTTTAGCTGTCAGCATCTTATGTTCGCTGGCAGCCGGTTTTTGCGCGGCAAGTCTCTATGTAACATTTCGCCATGGTTTCAATGGCGAAGCGATGATGACGTTTAGCGTCTTCGCCTTTTGGTACGAGACCCCGCTCTATATGGGTCATGCGACCCCCGTCTTCTATTGCGGTTTAGCCATTGTCGTCTCGACGTCTATTGTTGTGCTGTTAAGCCAACTTATCATATCGTTTCGCAATCACGAGCATCATGGCACGGCTCGTTGGGCGGGATTTGGCGAAATGCGGCACGCCGGTTACCTGCAGCGCTATAATGGTATCAAGGGGCCGATCTTTGGCAAGACGTGTGGCCCTCGTTGGTTCGGCAGCTATCTGACCAATGGCGAACAGCCTCACAGTCTTGTTGTCGCGCCAACGCGCGCCGGCAAAGGCGTTGGCGTCGTTATTCCGACGCTCCTAACCTTCAAGGGTTCGGTGATAGCCCTCGACGTCAAAGGCGAGCTTTTTGAGCTGACTTCCAGAGCACGCAAAGCGGGCGGCGACGCCGTTTTCAAGTTCTCACCTCTGGATCCAGAGCGACGGACTCATTGTTACAATCCCGTCCTCGATATTGCAGCTTTACCGCCCGAGCGGCAGTTTACCGAGACGCGCCGCCTCGCCGCAAACCTCATCACGGCCAAAGGCAAGGGAGCGGAAGGCTTTATCGACGGCGCGCGGGACCTTTTCGTTGCGGGCATCCTTACCTGTATTGAGCGCGGTACGCCAACAATTGGTGCGGTCTACGACTTATTTGCTCAACCTGGAGAGAAGTACAAACTTTTTGCGGACCTCGCGGAAGAAAGCCGAAATAAAGAGGCTCAGCGTATTTTCGACAATATGGCGGGTAACGACACGAAAATTTTGACTTCTTATACATCAGTGCTCGGCGACGGCGGACTTAACCTGTGGGCTGATCCATTGGTTAAAGCAGCGACAAGTCGATCAGATTTTTCCGTCTATGATCTGCGTCGGAAGAGGACCTGCGTCTATCTTTGCGTCAGCCCCAACGACCTCGAGGTCGTGGCGCCATTGATGCGCCTCCTTTTTCAGCAGGTCGTGTCAATTCTGCAGCGATCACTGCCAGGTAAAGATGAGCGGCATGAAGTTTTGTTTCTCCTTGACGAATTTAAACACCTGGGGAAGCTTGAGGCAATCGAGACCGCGATTACAACCATCGCCGGTTACAAAGGCCGCTTCATGTTTATTATTCAGAGTCTCTCGGCCTTGACGGGCACCTACGATGACGCGGGCAAACAAAACTTTCTCAGTAACACTGGCGTGCAAGTATTTATGGCCACGGCCGACGACGAAACACCGACCTATATCTCAAAAGCTATCGGCGACTATACGTTCAAGGCGCGTTCGACCTCATACAGTCAAGCCCGAATGTTCGATCATAACATCCAGATTTCCGATCAGGGGGCACCGCTTTTGCGCCCCGAACAAGTGCGCTTGCTTGACGATAACAATGAAATCGTCCTTATTAAAGGGCATCCGCCTCTCAAACTACGAAAGGTGCGATATTATTCCGATCGTATGCTGAGGCGCCTTTTCGAATGCCAAATTGGCGCCCTCCCTGAGCCCGCATCTTTGATGCTTTCGGAAGGTGTCCATCGGGATGGGCAAGACCTCAGTCAACAAGCCGCCGTCACGGAGGCGCAGGGCTTAGGTGACATCGATTCGATACCTAATAATATGGAAGCCGCTACACCGCAAAACAGTGAAATGGATGACGAGCAGGACAGCCTCCCAACTGGAATTGACGTCCCCCAGGGCCTTATTGAAAGCGATGAGGTGAAAGAAGACGCCGGTGGCGTGGTGCCAGATTTCGGTGTTTCAGCTGAAATGGCTCCAGCTATGATTGCACAACAGCAGCTGCTGGAGCAGATCATTGCGCTTCAGCAACGATATGGACCCGCGTCCTCGCACTCGGTGAAATGACTTCAAGCTGCCTTTCACATTGGAATCATTCGATGCGGGGCGTCGTCAGATATTCCGGTTGTATCGAATGCGGAGCTAGACCCCGAGGTTGCCGATTAAGCAGATATCGCCATGAGACCTTCAGGAAACCCGAACGTCGATCTTAGCGGTTCGACTGCATCGCTTGCCGAAGTTCCCGCCGGAGCTACCCCTGTCCTTAATCTAATCGAGCCCAGGAACCGTCCGGCGGACGACTCGCTTGAGGGCCAAACCGATCGCGGCGAGCATCCATCTGCATCATTTGACTATGATGGCATGAAGCTTGGCGCCGCGGAGCGTGAAGCATACGAGAACTGGTGTCTATCGAACCGGCCTACATGGAAAGATCTGGTACTCAGGGCGCGCCTTGATGCAATCGACAGTTCCGCTTGGCTCCCCGATTTGGGCGAGGAGTCGCCTTTGATCTTCAGATATGAAGGGATTCCGCTGGGTGAGGGGGAACGGCAAGCCTACAAAGAATGGCAAGAGGAGGCTCAGCCCACATGGGAAGACCTCGTTGTCAACGCACGAATGGCGGTACCTGATCCTTGTGCTGACGTTGCAGACGAGCACAATCCCCTCAAAGAAGGCGAGGAGTTTCGGTCTGAAGCGTCGAAACGCAAGCGGAAAAAACCGATCGACCAGGACGAGAATTCTCCTACATCGTTTTACTATGACGGGATGAGGCTCGGAGAACCCGAGCGCGAGGCATATGATAACTGGGGCAACGCGGAGCCGCCCACGTGGAAAGACCTGGTACTTAAGGCGCGCCTTGATGCAATTGACAGCTCCGCCTGGCTCTTTGCTTCAGAAGGGTCTTCCTCGACTTTTGAGTATGAGGGAATTCCGCTGGGTGAGGGGGAACGGCAAGCCTACAAAGAATGGCAAGAGGACGCTCAGCCCACGTGGGAGGACCTCGTCATTAATGCACGCATGGCAGAACTCGACCATCCTTCTTGGATTACAGACGAGCACAATTCCCTTGAAGAAAACTTAGAGTTTCGGCCCGATGCAAGACAGGCCAGCCTGAAGGACTCGACCGACCAGCGGAAGAGTTCTTCCGCGTCATTTATCTATGATGGAATGAAGCTCGGGGAACCCGAGCATGCTGCATACGAGAACTGGAGCAAACCGGAACGACCGTCATGGGAAGCCCTCATCCTAGATGCGCGCCAGGCTTCCATAGCAAGCTCTTCGGTTTCGAATTCGTTACTTGCAAAGACATCCTCGCCAGTCTTTCTATACGAGGGAATGTCGCTAGGGGATGCGGAACGTCAAGCGTATGGAAGGTGGAGGCAGCCTGCCCAACCGCGATGGCAAAATCTTGTGGTGAACGCGCGCCTTGCGGATCTTGATCCGTTGGCCTGGATTCCCGATGAACATGATCCGTTTGCGGAAGCCGAGGCGCTTAGCCCCACTTCGCAATCGAGTGGCGCCAACAAGTCCAACCGCGCTTTGGGTAATCAATCAGATTCAGGCCGGCCCGCCTTCGCATATCTGGCAGCACAAGAGGCGAGTCACCTGCAATCACCGGCATGCTCACAATTGGAAACGAGGCGTGCATTAAATTTCGGGTCGCCTGGACCGGATGCAAATCCAACGGAAAGCATCGCCAAATGTAATCGTTTGGATGGCGTCAGTAAAATTAAGCGATTAGGCACCAAAGGCCGCCGGGCAGTAAACGCGACTATTCACGGCGGCAAGTTCGGTGCGCAAGGACTGTTGTCCGAAGATTGCGGACAAGCGGCTGAGCCCTCTCCGTCGGAACAAACTACTCGGCCGCGAACCGATAATATTGGTACCTATGCAAGCCGGAAAAACGAACGAGCTCGGCTGGCTACAGAGACCGGGAAATACGAATCGGAGCACATTTTCGGATTTAAGGTCGTCCACGATACTTTGCGGGCGACCAAAGAAGGCCGTCGTCTCGAAAGGCCAATGCCGGCATACCTCGAATACAAGGAGCTTCATCGGCAACACGTAGGGACAGGAAGAGGACGGACTGGACTGGTCGGGCGCGGATGGCCAGATGATGCGAGCTATCGCGCAGATCAAAGGGCAACCCTGTCGGACCCTGTTGCGTCCGCGGAAGGTGCAACAGCTTCAAATGGGTACCAGTTGAACCAGCTGGGCTACGCGCACCAGCTCGCCACCCATGGTCTCCAAAGTGAAACGCCCGATGGGGTTACCATGCCAATTCAAGTTGCGACAATTAGCTACAACTATACAGTGAGTCGTGATCCGGTCCTTTCACCACCCAGCAAAGAACAAGCGCCCCCATTGCTACACCTTGGGCCTCGTGGGCAAACGGAAGCTGTGCTTGCCCGCGAGACCGCATTGACCGGAAAATGGCCAACTCTCGAGCGTGAGTGTCAAGTGTATCAGCGGTTTTTGGCCCTGTACGACGTAAAGAAGGATCTGGACGCCAAACAACTTGGTGTACGGCAGAAAAAGCAGGCACTCGTTGCGGCGTTGAACCGGACCGCCGGCTTAATTGGCGCGTCACCTTTGGAAGCTCAATCGTCGACCGCTAAGGTTGAATATACTACCGACGAGCCCGATGAACGACGGGTTTATGATCCGCGCGATCGAGGCAGAGACAAAGCGTTCAATCGCTGACAAAGTCGCCTAGACAATGATTGTTACGGACTTCGCAATCGATTTCTTGACAGCAGTGCCATTCAACTTTTGATCCACCATCTGCTTGTCTCGTCCCTGGAAAATAATCGGCGGAGAAACGCACGACAGCTTCTATTGCCAAGCCCCGTGCGATCGATCTCATGGCATATTCCCGTTATGGTCGATTTTTCGAGGGGCCGCGCAACCTCTCTCAGCAAAGATGAAGTTCTCGCGGGTCCGCCATGGGTCTCCAGGAAAATCCTGGGCGTCACGGTCGGTAAAGAATTGAAGACTTTAAGCAAACGCGAACTTGACGCTCAAAGATTACGCGCCGCGGAACGCGCCCTCGATAAACAAGTCTGGCAGAATCCTCCCGTTAACCCCTCCCGGTCGCAACGAGGAGATGCCAATAGTCATCTTCGAAACGAACGCGATGAGCGGCTAGAGTCGGAGATGACGATCGCGCATCAAGCCGCTTCCGTCTCCGTTGGCGAGGATCGCCAAGCTCTTGATGCCGCTCGATCGACCTTGAATGAACTGCACAACTCGCCATCGTCGGATGATAGGGCAAACTTGAGTTCGCCGAGAGCCGAAATTTGCGACCGTACAACGTATCCGCCGTCTCCATCCCATTGAATACGGATATTCCTGAGCATTGAGGTCCGTGCCAATACGTCTCCGGCAAGAGCTGGAGATTTGGCATGGCGGATGATGAGGGATTTGCTGGGCGCTTTGAGATTGTCGAGGCGCGTCGAGGAATACTATCCCCCTCGACAAGCGAAGAGTCTGATCCGTGGGGTCGAGGCCGTGCAGAACACCGTAAACGCTAACGGCGGGATCCCGAATGACCAGTCATTGTGGCATTCCGAAAGAATTACATTCACACGGCACCGGTTACTCGATCACTATCTCCTGCGGCCTTATTCGATAAAGTCGTGCTAACTCCGTGACTTGGCAAGAATTACATATGAAACGCGATATTCGTTTAATGACGGAGGCTCGGATGGTAGATTCACCGAAGGCTCAATTCTATTAGGAGTCTTGATTGTGTCCGAAGAGTGACTGCCGCTGCAGCAGCCTAGAAAGCAATGCACGGTGATGATGTTGATCGGACGGCTTTCGTCCCGCGCAGGCTACCGGCTGAAGCCGCTTACGTCGATAGTCAAGTTGACCTGGCGGCAAACCGACAACCTCACTGTGTGACTTGTTTTGAGCGACTTTTGGTTCAAGAGAAAGATGAAAACCGTCGACGATTGTGGGCTTCCGGCAAAGCATGCGCCACGTCTGAAGAGAGTTGTGCAGGAGGCCCTACACTCGCACCGGGCCATTCGGGGCCATGAAGATGGAGCAAACCTTAATTTGCACCGATAATTTTCCGTTCGATG
Source organism: Agrobacterium tumefaciens (assembly GCA_025560025.1). Taxonomy (NCBI): domain Bacteria; kingdom Pseudomonadati; phylum Pseudomonadota; class Alphaproteobacteria; order Hyphomicrobiales; family Rhizobiaceae; genus Agrobacterium; species Agrobacterium tumefaciens. The sequence goes on from CP048488.1 coordinate 168,427, forward strand.
GATTTGGGCTGGGCAGGATCGGAGCGGAAGGCACTAGGAAAATCGTAATTTCTGTAGGAGAAACAATGATATGGTGATCATCAAGCTAAATGCGAATAAAAACATGCCTGTCTTGGCGGTTGAGAAGCCGCAAGAAATTCACAAAGAGGAGTTGAGCGACCATCACCAGTCAAATGGCTTTACGAGTTTGGATCTCGAAATGATTGAACTGGAGAATTTTGTCCTTCACTGCCCGCTCCCCGAAGAAAACCTAGCCGGCTAAAAGGAGTTAGACGATGGATCCGAAGGCCGAAGGCAATGGTGAAAATATCACTGAGACCGCAGCAGGCAATGTCGAAACTTCTGATTTCGTGAATTTGAAGCGCCAGAAGAGGGAGGGCGTAAATTCCACCGGGATGTCCGAAATTGATATGACGGGTAGCCAAGAAACTCCCGAACACAACATGCACGGAAGCCCGACTCACACGGATGATCTCGGCCCGCGGTTGGATGCGGACATGCTCGATTCTCAGTCAAGTCATGTTTCTAGCAGCGCTCAAGGCAATCGGTCTGAGGTTGAAAATGAGCTATCCAACTTATTCGCGAAGATGGCTTTACCAGGCCATGATCGGCGTACCGACGAGTATATTCTTGTGCGGCAAACCGGACAAGACAAGTTCGCAGGTACTACTAAAGGTAACCTCGATCATCTGCCCACCAAGGCGGAATTCAATGCGAGCTGCCGGCTCTATAGGGATGGAGTCGGCAACTACTATCCCCCGCCCCTCGCATTCGAGAGGATCGATATCCCGGAGCAATTGGCTGCACAATTGCATAACCTGGAGCCAAGAGAACAGAGTAAACAGTGTTTTCAGTACAAGTTGGAAGTCTGGAATCGCGCTCACGCAGAGATGGGCATCACTGGCACCGACATCTTCTATCAAACAGACAAGAATATTAAGCTCGACCGAAATTATAAATTGAGGCCTGAGGATAGATATATACAAACAGAGAAATACGGGCGCAGAGAAATTCAAAAACGCTATGAGCACCAGTTTCAAGCTGGTTCACTGCTGCCGGATATCTTAATCAAGACCCCGCAAAATGATATACATTTCTCGTACAGGTTTGCGGGCGACGCTTACGCTAACAAGCGATTTGAGGAATTCGAACGCGCAATCAAAACTAAATACGGTAGCGATACCGAGATCAAGCTCAAATCCAAATCTGGGATTATGCATGACTCCAAATATTTGGAATCATGGGAGCGGGGCAGTGCGGATATCCGTTTCGCAGAGTTCGCCGGCGAGAATCGAGCTCACAACAAGCAGTTTCCGGCTGCGACTGTGAATATGGGAAGGCAGCCAGATGGCCAGGGAGGCATGACTCGCGATCGCCATGTAAGCGTTGACTACCTATTGCAAAACCTACCCAACTCCCCTTGGACGCAAGCCTTGAAAGAGGGAAAGTTGTGGGATCGAGTTCAGGTCCTTGCTCGCGACGGAAACCGTTACATGTCACCTTCAAGACTGGAATATTCCGACCCCGAACACTTTACCCAACTGATGGATAAAGTTGGTCTGCCCGTGTCGATGGGTCGGCAAAGTCATGCGAATAGTGTCAAGTTTGAGCAGTTTGACAGACAGGCAGCGGTTATTGTTGCGGATGGCCCGAACTTACGTGAGGTTCCAGATTTGTCCCCGGAAAAGTTGCAACAACTGTCTCAAAAAGATGTCCTGATAGCGGATCGCAATGAAAAGGGGCAAAGAACCGGCACTTACACTAATGTTGTGGAATATGAGCGCCTGATGATGAAATTACCGAGCGACGCAGCGCAGCTTCTCGCTGAACCGTCCGATAGATATTCACGTGCTTTTGTCCGGCCGGAGCCAGCATTGCCCCCCATCAGTGACAGCCGGCGGACTTATGAAAGCCGACCGCGCGGCCCAACCGTAAACAGTCTGTAGATTTCCTGATACCGCGTCAGTGACGAAGCCCTTTAGTTCAAAATATGCATTTGAAAGGATTCAACAATGGTCGACACGACGAAGAAGAGTGTCGCGAAGTCGCTTACGGCTGACATGCGCCGTTCTGCTAAGCGGCTTTCTAAGCAAATGCGTAAAGCCTCGCTTACTGAAGAGGAGGCAACAAGGAATCTAGCCCGGCTCGAAACGCCGGACCAGAAGCGAAAATATGTCGCCGATATGCAGATAATCGACAAGCTGGAAGACGGCTTTCGAGGCGAAATAAGCTATAAAATGCTTGGAAATAAACAGCTTCGGGTCGACAGCCCAAAAGAATTAACGCGCGAGCATGGTATAATAAGAAAAACAAGAAAGGTTCTGAAGCGTAACGCAGAGACTGGCAATGTTTACTTGGGTCTCCACGAAAAGAAGACCTGGAGGAGCGTTAGCAGCCATCTTTATGCCGAGGACGGTACACTTCGCGCGAAGCATGTGAAATACAAAGACGGACGCTTTGAAGAAAAATGGGAACGAGACGAAAATGGCCTGCTGTTCCGCACGCAGTTTGTCAACCGAAATCGGCTATTTCAACCTATTTCCGAGAAGGTCAGCACACCCTACCGGAGCGGACCGGAAAACCGGCTCTTTCGTGAACTAACCCGTCGAAAAGGTTCCAAGCAGGAAACTTTTGAGCGGGACGAAAAAGGCAACCTCGAGCTCATCGGCAGCAAACGTCTCGGCTTTTCCAAGAATTCGACGAAAGCCGTGGATCGTCAGACCTCTCAGACGACAATTCGAAAACTTGGTGGCGCATTCAGCAAATCTTATAGATCCCTGCTAGACACAGAGGGCAACGAACTTGGCCGAGATATATCGAGTCATCGACGGCTCTTCAACAAGCGATCGGCTGTCTACGATGAGGCTAGCGGGCAATTGACGAGCACCAAGCATACGTTCGGTAAGATCTACAAGAGTGAAACAGCGTATTTGAACGCTGATATCAAAAAAGTCTCAAAAAAGATACTCGGCGTGACGGTTCGTCGGAAACTGACGACGCTAAGTGAACAAGAACACGACGCTCAGAAGCTGCGAAATTCGGAATCCATTGAGCATAGGAAGGCTTGGCAAGAGCGCGCAGTTATCCCTAGATCGCCTCCACGGGAGACGGCAAATGTGGATTCGGCGCCGCAGTCGCATCTGGTCAACTCTCTTAGAGACGGCCGTCGTGATGAGGCTGAGCCTAGGGTTGTGCCTGCAAAAGACCGACGATTTGATGGCGTTATACAAAATTCACCCTTGTTTCGGCAACCGAACTCCGAGCGACGGGTCGGTTCCCAAACACTACCTCCATCGTCAAATGTGCGTGCCTCAGATCCAGTTTTTCCAAGGGAAGGCGCTAAGTCGGAAAAAGGGCCAGTGGCGGTCAATCTCCAGCGTGATAATGAAAGGGAAAAGCAAGAGGAAAAAAACCTCAGTGAGAGGCGGGGAAATCTCTTCCGGTCAAGCCGGTCAATAACAGAGATGTCGTTTCCCGGATCGCCGGAAAGAATAACGATGTTAGGTTCGCGGCGGGCCTCGATAAACCCATCCGCCGATCCGCAATCGCCGGTCGGCAGAACGGATTCCCAAGCGCCGCCGATGTCCTTATTTCCGATCAATAATCATCAGTCGGATCCAAACGAGCAAGAGCTCTTGAGTTTCCTGCATAGCGTGCCAGTCCCGCCGCCTTTGGAAGTACATGGCGCACCAGGCGGGCGTGTTGAGGACAGCCTCCGTGGAGCTTCCGGAGACAGCCTGGTGCGAACGAGTTCAGTGTCGGAGAGTGTGTTCGATGAACATTCGCAAGGGCCTTTGGAACGCGATCACTCGACCAATGCGACAAGTGAGCGCTTTGATCCGCAGGCTTTGTTTGGCGAACCGGGCTTGTCGCGCGTCTCAGAAACACGACCAGAACTCTCGATGCAAGGCGACCATTTGACAAATTCGGAACAGCAAGCGTTACTGAATGAACTGCTTAGTGTGCCATTACCGGGTCCTTTGCCGAAGGCGGATCATGAGCGACCGAGGGTTTTGGAAAGCTCACGGAGCCGAGAGCGCTCCATGTCAGGAGGGCTTTCACTTTAGAATGAAATTACCGATTCAAGTGTCCACCCAGTGGCTTGATTGAAACAGGCCAAGATGTGCGGAACACACCACTTCGAGGTGGTGCTCGAGGAATAGTTCAGAGTTGTGACATCCGTCTGCGCAGCCTCTACGCATATTAGATGACTCTGCGAGAACGTTTGTGTAGCTTGCAATGTAGCTATGTTGAACCGCCAGCCCATAGGAGCAACGCCGTGAGTGTCTCATCAAAGCCCACCTGCCGTGTCGTGCGGCCCCGCGATACCTATGCCGGAAAACAGGGCTTCAGCGTAACCGATGTCCTACCCCCCCCGTTGTTCTCGCCGCCCTAATCTGTGATCGGCTTTCCATGGACGAGCAACGGGAGTTTCTCCATGGAGAGTACATTGGAGTTTCTCACAACCAGGAAGTCTGGACGTGAGATTCACCGGCATTGGCCGGACGAGGTCAAGGCGCAGATCGTTTCGGAAAGCTTGAGACCTGGCGCGCGATGGTGAATGAGGGCGCCGAGCGCTATGGATTGCGGGCGAACCGCCTTTCGACTTGGCGAACGATGGCGCGGCAGGGCAAGCTTGTTCTACCTGCACCCGATGACCCAGTGGAGTTCGCAGCGGTAGTCATCGATCCACCCGTTGCGGAGCCGCTGATCAATAAAACTAGCCGCCCTGAGATCATCGTCGGCGCTGTCACCATCCGCCTGGAAGAAGGTGCGTCTGCCGCCCGCATTGCCGCTATTGCGCGTGCCTGCGCGGTTCCGGCATGATCTTTCCGTCGAACCGCGTACGGATCATGGTCGCGAGCAAGCCGGTCGACTTCCGTAAAGGTCATGATGGATTGGCGGCATTGGTCAAGAATGAGCTGCGCAAAGATGCCGTAATCGGCCGCATGCGCATAGAAGGCGCGCTCTTCCTTCGACAGCCCCGGCCGTTCCTGCTCCCCGACCATGCGAAGACATGCTTCCTGGATCTTGCGCGTTTGACGACCGGATCGAGGGCGTCGAATTTCTTGTCGAAATAGGTTGATTGCCACTCGCGGTGATAGTTGGTCACCGCGATGATATGCTTGTGCTGGATGTGAAGGTAGGCAAAACCGGTGAAGCCGAAATGCTCGGCGAAGTCCGCGAGCCCGGTCTTCAGGATGCATTCATCGCCCTCGATTGCGGCAAGATCGGTCAACTTGTCCAGCCAGTGCTGCATTCCATACCCCCATCTGTGATTACAACTATCCTTGTCGTCGCGGTCCGCCTCGACAGTCGGCGACCGGGAGCCCCAAGGACCGGGGCCATGGCGCGCAACTGATCGCGGAAATCGAGGCCGCGATAGTTGGATTCCAGGTAGGCGTGGCTGAAGTCGATCAGGGCTACGACATCCGGATGATTGACGGCTTTCACCGTTGCGGCAACTTCGGCCGGAGTCTGACGATACTGGCCCGGCTCCGTTGTGAAAATATTCTCAAAGGCGATGCGAATACCGTACGCTTTGGCATGCTCGCCCGATTCGAGCAGCGCTTCGCATTGACGCTCGTCAGCGCCGGCGCGTTGAGCGATCTGATCGGCGCGCAGAAAGCCCGCGTGCTGGACGAGAACGCGGGCGTCGATGCTGTCGCAAATCTCGACCCGTGCCTTGGCAGCATCGACCTGGTGCCGGCGCGTTGCCGGGTCCATGAAGTTCGAGGACACGAGGCCGTGCACGGTATAGCGGAAGGAAAACGTCTCAAGAAGGGTTCTGAGCCGATCGGCACGCTCTTTGACGATGCGGCCACCTGCGATCAGATCGAGGCTGGAAAGGGCGAGTTCGACCGTGTCGACGCCGATTGCCTCAAGGCGGCGCAGCTCTCTCTCGAGGCTGTCAAGCTCGCCGTCCGTCGATGCCGTATTGAAGCCCGTTGCGATAATATTGTTCATAATGATTTCCAGTTCTGAGGCGCTTAATCCGCTTTGGAGGCGACGGCGGCGGCCCGTTGGATTTCTCGTTCTTCGAGCCTCGCAAAGAGGCCGCGTAGCTCCGGCTCGCCGACCGCCGATGCCGCCAGACGGGGACTGAACCATTGAAGCTCGCGTTGATGGCGTTCCGGAAAGTCGTCTTCCATCCGCTGGACATCGAGAAGATGGACCTGGACCATTGCCGGAATGAACTCGCCGTCACCAAGCCTCTTCACGTAGGTGTAATGACCCCAAGCCTTTTTTCGGACGCGTCCCCGGACACCAGCCTCCTCCCAGGCTTCCTGGCTTGCGACCTCATGCGGCTTCTTTTTCGCCATTGGCCAACCTTTGGGTATACCCAGCGCCCGGTACCCCGGCTGGTAATAAGGAGAACCTCGATTGGGCCTGAACTGTCATCGGTTCGCCGATAGCAAATAGCGGCGTACTGGGTCCTGATTTCGCCGGTCCAGAGCTTGTCAGCTACCATTGCCAGTCGTGCTAAAGCTGTTTGTCCTGCAGGTTCACCGGGCATGGCGTGATCCACCCTCGAATTGAGAAAGCGTAGCGGTCATCCCTGGCGCGGGTGCCGACGCGTTCAACGAACTGAATATTCCTTTCCGATGCAGGATTCCTTCGAAACAAGAACCGCATCCGGCTTTTGAGCGGCGCCGCGGCCTGTAAAGGCGCTGCGCCACGATTGCGAAGAAGTGTTCAATCAAAGCGCCGGGGCTTCGACTACGCGGCCGCTGAGACCTTTTCGATCAGTGGGCGCACCTTGCTGAGGAATTCCTCGCTTCCGCACGCAAAACGGAGCTTCGACGAGAGATCGATCCTGTCCCAGTCGATCGTATTGGAGATGCCGAGATGGCCGAGTATCGGCAGTGCCGCCATCACATCCCAGGTCAAATCCCCGAGCGACACGTAGCCGTCGGTCTCGCCCATCGCCACTTCGATCATCGACAAGGTCGCGGCGCCGCAGAACCGGAAGCTGATCTTCAGATCATCCGAAATAAAGCGGCTGAAACCGGTCGAGGCACGCGACATATCAAGCGCTGGCAGCGGCTTGATCGGTTGACCGTTCAACCGTGTTGGAACGGTCTTGCCGCCGACCAGAATCAGATCTCGAACAGGTGCATAAATCACGCCGAATGACGGACGACGGTTCTCGTACAGACCAATCGAGATCGCCCAATTCTGGCCGCCGCGGACGAAGTTGAATGTTCCGTCGATCGGATCGATGACCCACACGCGCCCGGAGGCGCCAGGAATCTCGCCACTTTCTTCACCCATGATGCCATCATCGGGGAACGCCTCCCGCAAGCTGCCAATCAGGAATGCCTCAACGTCCTTGTCGGCCTCGGTAACGAGGTCGAGGTGTCCCTTTGTCTCGACGGGAAGGCTCGACAGGGAACGAAAGTGATCGAGGGCACGCTCGCCGGCTTTGCGGGCGATCTTCTCGACAATGGCAGCGGTATCCTGCTCGGCAGACTTTGGCATATTCTGATCAGCCATTTGCTTCTTCTTTCAGCCTTGCAACCTGTGCGACATCATCTCCGAGAAACTGGTCGAGCTCCCCGTCGCGGGTTCCCTGGATAACCTGAGCTTCGACATTGATGCCGTACTGCATCAGCTTTTCATGATGTCCGGCTGGCAGGTAGCAGAATGCCGCGAAGCCCTTGTCTCGAAGCTGGCGCGCCTCGCCGCTGGCGAAGTGGTATATCTCGATGTTCATCGCATCGAGGTCGGCCTGGCGGGCAATAGCGGCAGGGTCGATCAGCCGGGAATGCATCAGGCCGACAGTCGGAACTTCGGGTCCCCGACCTGTACCATTCGGTGAGCAATGGATAGGGGAGTTGATATCGTCAACCGTTCACTTCTAAAGAAATAGCGCCACTCAGCTTCCTCAGCGGCTTTATCCAGCGATTTCCTATTATGTCGGCATAGTTCTCAAGATCGACAGCCTGTCACGGTTAAGCGAGAAATGAATAAGAAGGCTGATAATTCGGATCTCTGCGAGGGAGATGATATTTGATCACAGGCAGCAACGCTCTGTCATCGTTACAATCAACATGCTACCCTCCGCGAGATCATCCGTGTTTCAAACCCGGCAGCTTGGTTGCCGTTCTTCCGAATAGCATCGGTAACATGAGCAAAGTCTGCCGCCTTACAACGGCTCTCCCGCTGACGCCGTCCCGGACTGATGGGCTGCCTGTATCGAGTGGTGATTTTGTGCCGAGCTGCCGGTCGGGGAGCTGTTGGCTGGCTGGTGGCAGGATATATTGTGGTGTAAACAAATTGACGCTTAGACAACTTAATAACACATTGCGGACGTTTTTAATGTACTGAATTCACATCCGTTTGATACTTGTCTAAAATTGGCTGATTTCGAGTGCATCTATGCATAAAAACAATCTAATGACAATTATTACCAAGCATCAATGAGATGATGTGTGTGTCTATGTGTAAATATTGCGCGGAGTCATTACAGTTATAATTATTTTACGAGTTATTTAAAGTTATAAATACATTTATATACCAAGATATATAGACTATTATAAAATATGAAACTTATATAAGTAATTCAATATTACAGAGAATAGATAGATAACATAAATTGCTTCCTATGTCTGATATACAGGATTCTATAATAATATCACGGTACAGATTTTCCATCTTGCTCTATAACGTCGGCTCTGAACGATCATTGAGGAGTCTCGAGCCAACGTGCATGAATAGTCTCCCCCAAAGTTTGGGAAAAAGGCTCAGGAAAAAGATCAGTACGAAGGCTATCCAGAAATGAATGTTGGCGAACCCAGCAAGAAAAGTTTTTTTCGTCAGAAGCCAGTAACTCGAATTGCCCAGCACGAATAAAGTGCTTGGAAAACTTACGCCGGCGGTTGCGGTGAAAAGGCGCAACAGATCGTGCGAGCTTTGCGAATTATCCATAACGTCAACAGCGGCCCGCGCAGCTAACGGCACAAGATTGGCCGCCGCAATAAGGCCTGAATAGGCATCGGTTGGAAACGTAGAGAGGCATATCAGGCCAGCCATCGTCAGGATTGCTACTAGTATGCCTGCTTTGCCTCCCCGAGGATTGCGGTCTTTATCGTCGGCAATATGGCCGACCCACCGGAGAACCCTCAGGGCATCTTCATGGTCTTGTTTGTGGTAACCGATCTGAATACGGAGACGGTTACTCACCTCAAAGGTGTCGAGCCAGGAATAGATGATGGCGCTGGAATTCCTCAATCTTGTGTATTCAGAAGTGAAATCGGAACTCTGAGCTGTAGAAATCCTTTTCATCCGCAAGAAAGAGTATTTTAATAAATCCCGGATGTTCTTCCTGTTCTGCATCAGCATTTGCCACAGAATGCATAGTGACGCCTTCCATGCTACATCTTTGGCGGTGTGAAATGTGGTTCCCTCATGTTGGGGCATAGCAATGGCGAATAAGCCAAAAATTAAAACTGGCAATCCTCCGAGGAAGACTTCGCAAGCCAGGTGAGCGGCGAGCCTCGTGTCCGCCCAAGGATAATCAAAAATCGCAAGCACCATAAGCTGTGTTTGCAGAGTAATAGGCCCAGAGCGCAAGACGGCAACTTCCGCTCCAAGTGAGGCAGATACTATGTCGGGCAGGACAACCGCCAACTGCATTATGACCAACCAAAGCCAGAACAGACCCCTCTCCGAAAGGGGTAGGTGGCATTTTAGTTGCCACCTCATTTCTTGCGTTTGAATGGATTGCGCGCTTCGACGCAGGTACTTTTTAACTTCTTTGGGCAGGCTGGGGAGTTCAAGAATAACTCGAAAGGCGTCGTCTCTTTCCTTGCGCGCTTGAGTGGCCCAAGCGTTTCGCGTGGATAGGGGCATGCGCATGAGGATATCCGTCAAGCTGTTCTCCGAACTGGCGAATGGACGATAAGATTTGTCGGCAATATCTTCATCAGGAATGACGGCCGGTTCCGGTGCTGCTCTTAAAGCAAACGCATCTACATGGTCATGGGCCGCTGGCTGGTGCGTTGAACAAAAGATCTGCTGCATATGATGTGATACCATGCCTTCATCTTCTGGCAGTGGAGTGACGGAATGGCCTCGAATGCAGTCTGCTTCTTGGCCGACATCGGTTTCCTCAGTGATGTAAGAGTAAGGTCCTCCCAAGAAGGGTGAAGGGAGGATTTTTCTGACATGGAGGGAGTGAAGCCAGCTGCTTTTGAGCTTTCTTTCTATCGCCTCAACCGGAGTGTTCTGGTTCTCCATTGATAACTTGGCACAGCTTGAGGCATCCAGGGAATGCAAAAGCTCCTTTATTAATTGTGCTCGAATCCACCGAATAAAAATGCACCGCGTGGGTCTCGGTCCTGTTTTGGCCTATAAGTCAAAGCAGCGGCGTCGACTAGACGATAGTCAGTTGTTTTTTTAAAGGAAAACGAGTTTTCTATTCGGAAAGAAAATGTGCCGTTCGCCTAATAATGATGCCAATGACTTAATCTGTACGACGGATCGTGTAATATTATAGAGCCAAGTGCGATTCAATGAATTTCAATTGTTGGTATTTCAGCGAATTTGTATTTTTCCATTTGGAATGGTATAACAGCACGTTCATAACGTTAAAGGAAAGGGGAGGCATATACGCGGAATATTTAACTGTATCAATGAAATTGAAATATTCAATCTGGCACGCAGAACCCACATCAACAGTTTAACTCGACTCTCGGAAAGCCAGCTATCATTTGAAAATCTGTCGCTTCCTCTAGCGCCGCTGTGATTGTAGGGCGAAATGACAAACTGCGCGACGTTGCCTGAATGACTGGCTGTATGGCATGGGACGCGTTCTTGAAAGAGAGTCGCTAAGATAAACCTCTCCAACCCAACCGAAACATGGTTGCTTCCGTGTTTCGAACACAGCAGTTTCACCTCATTGCGAGACTTGTTGAGAGATTTTCAAATTTGTCGGCAGGTTCGATTGCTGACTATTGATTTACACGAAAGTGTGAAAAACAAGTCCTTATCGTGGCAGTTGGTATGATGTTCAGGAGCAACGCAATTCAAAAGTGGACCCAGGCTGTTTCACGGGTCCCATCGCGGTGCCCAAATATCTGAGTAGCATCAAAGCTCTGGTGACGGTCAAATGAATTCGTCGGTGTTCTGGGAACAAGCGTTTGAAAATGTTGATATGCTCACTTCCCACTTTGACAAGTGCGGCACGAGCGAAATAGTAACCTAAACTTTCTTTATTGCGATGTTTGACAATCACTGGGCAGGTGAGTGTTATAATAGAGGGCCACTAGCCTTCGGCCATGCACACCTCACTAATGTCTTACAATCAAAATATGATACCCTCAGGGGATGATCGCCCCGTCTTTCCGACAATTGATTTGTTCGCAAACACCTCCCTGGAAGAACTTCAGCAGAGCCTATGCGCGGCGGTCGCAAATTATAGGGATTTCCTCACTCGAAAGATTCTCCCCTTCCAGCAATCTTGGGTTGTCCGAGTCCTGTCCGAATCCGGCCTAGACGAAGAGACTCTGCGCGCAATCAAAAGCTGTGTCTTCACGCCGTGTTGCAGCATTCCTGGCGCCGTCCAGCCAGATAGAATTTGCCAACATGACTCACCAATCTACATCTACACCTCCCTGAATTTATTATCGCAATACGTCGAAGGAAAAACCCTATTGCGGTGCTATCGCAAATTTGTGCTGGCTTCATCACTCCCACCATACCGAACGGATATTCCAGCAGAGGAGCTCAAGAACGTACTCAACAGTATCTTGCCAGGCGCCTATAGCATGCCGCATGCCGTAAGCTGCTTCGTGGCCATTTTGCCCAGTAAGAAATTCACGATCAGCATGTCCAAAATCACCACCTGTGGTGGCGCGGAGGAGCATTTTGTCGTTTTCAGTAGAGAAGAGAACGACATAATCCCATACGACATCGTCGCAGTGGGGAAGACGCTGTTCTCCCAGTCGGACGAGGAATTTGGTTTGCCAAATCTCAGCTTCGATGAACTACAGAACCTTATCAGCACTTAATCTGTTTTCTATTCATGGATAGAAAACAACCCTAGTGTATGGGATCAATATAACCATGCTAGTGCCACTGTGTATCTCCCGATGAGACATGTAATGATATGGATGCATGTTTCATGCAAGGATAAGAATGTGATAAAAATAATTTAATAAAAATAAGTCCTTGATGCTTTTCTGAAACATCTTTGAGGAAGTATTATTTATTGAACAGATTTTACACAAATTGAAAATTCATCCTGGTGAAACAGCGTATTTTTTTGACAGAATCGTAATGATTCGTGAGACAATGTGGGCCATCGTTTTCGGGCATCGAAAGCTGGCTTCGTCACGAGCCAAGCGAAGGCACAAGCCTCAATTTTGCGATGAGCCAGGGAGGCACGCTACGTGTCTGTCAGCAATTATAGGACTATGGTGGATGCTTTTTGACAATGTGGCGATAAGGATCACCTCGATAAGCTCGAAACCTGCTTTATGTCATTCACATGTCAATTATCGAAAAAACGGCCCTACGCTCATCCAATAGTTAAGTAACGGGTCCTGTTTGTAGTTTAACAGACAGGAATGCTGTTTCCAGAAGGCATTTCAACAGTATAAAGCCGTAAAATTACCATGATCACGTTCCCTGCACATGCGTTTTTCAGCTATAAAGCAAGATTCAATCTCTGGGGCTCCAAAGAGCTCCGGATGCTACACCCCTCATAAAGCTTAATGATGGTATATCAGCGTCCTGTTTTCAGGGTGATTAGCCTGCTGCGGATCCGGAACCGCGAAGAGGCCAAGCTCGTGCTGATCGGAGCAGTCGTGGGTTATCGCAATTTTGTGGAACAAACCTTGGCTGATGCCCAAAAAAATTGGGTCAAGTCACTCGTACTCTACGACGATCCGGGTGATGCTGTGACCGGAATCCTGACATGGTTCAGCAGGTGTGCATGCTTGCACGGACCGAGGTTGGGGCCGTTGGACACAATCGCCGTGAATGATAATCCGCTCTACATTTACTGTCCTCGCAGGAAGCTTGAGGAATATGCAAAAGAACGTATTGTGTCTTTTCATTCAGAGATCGGCTCGGTCGTGTGCTCCATGTCACCCTTCGATGCAGGCGTGACGCGTGAGAAGGTCCGCTATGGGCATAACCTGATATCCCCAGGGTCTTGCCTCCTTCCGGATGCTTTGGAAGCCTATGTCGCCTTTCTCCCGAGCAAGTCGTTTCTGAAATTGCCATATAGCGTTTATGAGGTTCACAATGATCGTTATGTTCATAAGTTCTTTGCGCTGCTCCCAGGATCCCGCTTTCATTTTGAAGTCGTAGCGGTTGGTTTGGCCTATCCCGCTGCCAAAAAAAGGCCTTCTGGTCTTGGAATTCTGCGTTGTTGCTTCACCGGAAAGACAAACACCTGCCTGTAAGAAACTAAGCGTTGGAATGAAGCCAGAAGGTCCGCATCGCCGTTTACCGGTTTATTGTGAAATATCTTTTAAGTTATGATAATCTGCTGTTGCACGTCGGCAGCAGATCGTGGGCTATTGCCACTATGTACTACGTTCTGTTTTCAAGCACTGTAGCATCTTTCTAAGCGAAATAAATTATCTCGTTTGTTTGTGTTTTTGAAACAAATATTCATACAGAACAGTGCGATATGTCGTAAAATAGTAAACATGCTGTTCAAAGTTCTTATTCCCAGGCAATTACCTCGGATACCTATAGTTTTAAAAGAATACCATACATATAACGACATATACGTTTTGATGCCACACAAAGTCAATGAATAGCGGGAAATAGTCGTAAGCGAAAGTTATCTTGTGTGTGACGAACTGTGTAATTGGATTCAGGGTCTATTTAAAGCCTTTTGAGCGGATGAGGTGAAGACCATTTCTGCAAATAGATATGATGGTTCCACCACGTCCAGGCTTCGCTCCGCTTAGTCTTGAATTTATTAATGACAGAATGGAAATGCATCTATTTTTGACCAGTGCATGCATCCTATATCATATCTATATCCGCGATAATCTCCTGATTTATCAGGAGATTTGGACGAAATACTGGCGGGGACGATTGGCAGAGAGCGCGCTAAAAAACGAAATTTCCGCGTTATATCTTCGTCTCCCATTTCCTCGTCCGCCGACGCTTCAGTCCATCGCAGAGCAGGAGGTGATCTGTAAAGACGCGGCGCCAATCTATGTTTATTGTTCCCGGGAAGCTATGCTGAGTCATGTGCAGTCTAAGGATCTTTGCCAATTCGGAAGGGCGAACCTTCTCGCATGCACGTTAGCTCCTTACCGAACCGGAGTTACAATCGAAATGGTGCGATGTTTGTTCAAGCGTTTACGCGATGGAAATCGCGTCGAAGCTGGAACCGGCGAAGAAGACTTGAGTCATTTTGTGGCCTTCCTTCCCACCACGGCTTTCCGGCGAGGGCCGCGGTTTTACCTGGGTGGCGAAAATGTCCAATTCTTTCTACGAGAAGGAGGGTTGGAACTCCCTTGCCACATCATCGCGTTCGGTAGAGCGTTGTTCAGCGAAATACTAGCTGATGGCTCGTCCTGGGACTGGAAAAGCGTCGGGGAGAGTTCTCGTTTGAATCATGTTCGGGCCAGTGTCGAATTGTCACGCAACGTTCCAACGGCGGAGACAACTGATAATTGGGCCGAAGCGGCTTTAGGAGCCGACGCCGTGTACCCCGTGCGGCCTCCAAATCTGACCCCGACGCAAGATCATCCTTGCAAACCCTTGCTTTCGGGAAATCGAGTGCCGAATGAACGTCATAGACCTTGGAAGCGCTTCTTCAAGAAGCTCCGATCTGTTTCAAAGCATTTCTACTTTAATCGCTGAATCTGTATTAATTTGCTGTCTGGTTGTGCTTTCGCTTAAATAATTATCTATGTTCGAGTGCGGTCCTTGTGATGTTGTTGAAACAAATGTTTTATTGGCTGATATGGCCATCAATAAAAATTTTAAAATAGCGATCATGCTATATTGATAGAACATGGTTGTTTGCTACAGGTAATCAGATAGGTATTTAATAGGTATTATTTGTCGAACACAAACCCGATAATTTCGCAGTTCAATTATTGAATATCGAGAATCCGAGCGACTAAGTTTGAAGTGATTTCCCGAAATTATCGCATTTTTGAAAAAATCGTAAAGACAAATGGACGTGGCCAAGGGTCACCGAGTGCGGCGTGCCGCAAAAATAGAAACCTGGTCTCCAATTATGCCACTGCAATTTAGAATACGCGTGAACACATTGATATATCGAAATTAATAAACATATTGTTTCAATTACGAGACTTTTATTTTGACGTTTCTATATTAAGATCCAAGTGTGGACTTAGATGAGAAACTTCACGATCGATTCCTTGATTTCGCCATTCCCAGATAGCCATTTCATCTTCAGGTCGATCTGAGATTACCCAGTCCGCAATTGTTGCCGAATTTCCTGGTGTTCCTTTTCTCCAACGTATGTGTTTCCGCTCGTCTGTCTCATGACGTCGGGCCCTGCCTGTTTTAATGTCGATGGAGAATTCACCCCGCTCGCCGGAATCCAGGAGGGCTGCGAAGTCATAGCATCTAGTGACCGCAGCAAACTTCAGGTGAGGGCGTTTAGCTCTAATCATCGTATCCTCCTTGAGGGAATACGCGAGTCTCACTGCGGCTTGATCTGAATCGAAAGCCAACAAGACATCTTTATCGACAACTTGGCCCAGCAAATTTCTGGTCACCCCGGAGAAAACAACATGTGCCGCCACGATCCTCATGTCTTGCATTAGCATGGAATCAAACCAGGCTTTGCCTGCCAAATACAAATCATCGACTGTGGGTTCAGTAACTTGACGCAGACGGGCCAGTCGGCACAGTTCTTCAGGAAAAAGAGCGGGCATCAGGGCGATTGATTTCCTCCAAGCAGATGCGGGCTGGGCATTTAAAACTGCATCAACGAAGGCACCGCCGTGTGGGTATTCAAATGTATAGAAAAGTACAACAACTCTTTGATGGTATTCCGGCCGGTGGCTAAGCCAAGCCACAATCACGTGAGCCTCGTAGTTCCTACCGTCTAGGAAAATGGTGGCATCTGGATTAGCCAAAAATACCTTGCTGAATATTTCAGTTAACAAAGGAATATGATCAATGGTTTCAAGATACTTGTCTTGTATTATCCCATTTGATACCTCTCGAATAATAACAGGTACATCCTTGATTTTTGATGAGTGAATTTCATTGAAAAGCTTATCTCCCAACTTTTCAGACACTCGCCAAGTGTTAAGATCATGAGAAACGATAGCTACATTATCTGAAGTTAAACAGACGTCCAACTCGCTCAGATTGCGTCCTCCTTGCCCGAGCGCGGCCAACAATGAGCTCGCGGTGCATTCTTGAATTCGTTTCCCTAAATTGAACATTCCTCTGTGCTCAATGACCTGTAAGGGCAGGTCTTCCTCGAGCCGCTCTAGAAGCCTTGGGACAGAATGGCGTGCGAGAACCTCGGGGGGAGTAACGTTTTCTGGTAGATCCCAATGGAGTGTCCAAGCCGGCCAAACGGTTCCTTCCACCTTGAGTGGCTTACGTTGACAAAGGACCTGCGCAAAAAAACGGGAGGTTACGACACGACATGGTGAGTAAAATATAAAGTACTCTTACATTCACAGCCATTTGCGAGCTAAAGCGAATTGCCGGGTGCACGGCGGGAATTGCAGCGATTTCGATCTAAAAGTGACAAGCAAAATTTGTCGTGGAGTATATAGATATTGCCAAATGGAGTACTTAAATAATGCACAAATGCTGACAGTTTTAGCTAATATTTTATTGTGGGGCATAACTTAGCTGGAATCACTCCACGGATAATCAGTCATTGTTATTTTCGGCGTCAATTTGTCGGCCACTATCCGATTAGTTGCGCAAATCTTCAAATTTTCGACCTAACATCACACCTTTGTCGGTGTTTTCAGCGAAAGGCAGGCCCCATTTTTGAAAAATCCTCCATCAAGATAAATAGTTTAATAGGGTAAAAGGACGAAATACTTCGGTGTTGAGATTCGACTCAATTAATTTCAAACCAATCCCGTGATTGATGCTATAGAGTCGCCCAATATAAGGGGCACTGAAGCGCGTTTAATTATTGACTGTGACTGAAATTTACATTCAAAAATAAGTAACTAGTTCGATATGTATCACAGTCGACCGATATTCAACATTATCGACAGCTCGAATATACAAGATCGGCGTGAACTTAAACTCGTCCTACGTCACACAGAGATTGCTTATCGCAGCTTTGCACAAGAGGATCTCATACCTGCTCAACGTTCCTGGATGAATTCCATCATTAATACTGATGTTCCCATTGATCCAGCTATAGATGAAGTGGTCAAGCGCTTTTGCGAAGTTGCTTGCTTGCCAGGCCCAGCAGGTATACCCCTGTATATTATACTCAATGATTCACTAATGTACGTTTATTGTTCGTTTCAAGCAATGCGAAAGTACGCACACAAGCGATTTTATGACGGCGTTTCCGACGAAGGCGTAGTCATCTCCACCGTTCCACCCTATGCGGAAGGAATAACAAAAGAAACTATGAGGTCGTGGCACAACAACGTCTGTCAGAATACAAGCAATGAAACACATGATTTGGATGCTTATATTGCTTTCCTTCCTACTTCGCTTCAAAATCCAAGTTTCTCGCATATGAAGATCGGCTGCGATAGCTTCTTAGCGCCATCCCGGGTTGATCCTTTCTGTGTTGAAATAATCGCGGTCGGCAAAGCCCTCTTTCATGATAACGGGCTGAAAAAGAACCCAAGGTGTGGTGGTCAATGGCTCCCACCTTCTTGTTGAAGCGCTTGGTCTAATGCGCAGAGGTGTGTCAGCGGGGATGAAGCAACAGTGTCCGATTGTAACGAAATGTATCGATCCTATGTAATGATAATAAAATGCTGTAGCCAGCATTAAGATAATCAGCGTATTTCCCATATGTACTATGAATTCTATGTTGTATTGTTGCGTGCTTTATGAGTGATAAATTATTTGCTAAAGATATATATGGTTAATATTTTTGGCTTGGGGCCCCTGTCTAATCTTTGAGCCGTTCTGGCGCTCAAAACAAATTGTAGGTGCAGCCTACGAAATTCTCTACTTTAATTTTATTTGGGAATCTAATTCACTATTGAGTCAAAAGATAATGCGTATTCTGTTCCGTGGAGACGCAATAACTGTAGAATATATATATCAAGTAGCTGTTTTGATTTCGGGAACGACAAGCCTGTCTGAAGAAATTTCTATCACATTCAGATAATGCTAACTGAAGTGCAGATTTATTAGACAATAAGTGGCGTGGCATACAGCTAATTAAAAGCATCGGGAAAGGAAGGAAAATTTATGGCTTTTTCTAATGCTGCCCCGATTGCTAACAGACGGTGGTCTGACCCCGCTAATCCGTCAATTTCCATTCCAACAGGCAAGCGATCAGGTGTAAGGCAGGCAGGAAGGCTCAACCCAGGTAGGCCTGCGTTGCTGCTTGGGTCCACATTTCGCACGTAGATCTTGAAAGTGTTCATCATTGAGCCATTGTGGATGACTGACGACTCCTGACCTATGGCTTTGGCCGCTAAGGGTGCAGTTGGGAAAAGGATTGCATCTAACTGATAGAGTCTGAAGTAATTCCGATAAGTGGCCTGGAGCCTTGGCCTGAAGGATTGACGCGCCAGTTCATATTCATCGTTGGAAATTTGATGCCCATCAATTTGCGCACTGACAATGTTCGCTACATCGGGGCTACGAATTCCTTTGATAACGTCAGAAAAAGAAACTGTTCCCACAAAATCGTCGAGATACTTTTTTAGAGCGTGTGGAAATTCGTAAAGCGCAATTGGCAAACTTGCCCCACTATTCAGTTCCTCTAGGTGGGGGATGTCGGCTTCAACAAAGGTTACGCCTCTGTTGGCTAGCAAGCGAATCGTCGTTTCAGCTGCGAAGGCCACATCAGCATCAAGGTCATCGTAAAAGTAGGTAGTGGGGAGGCCGATCCGAAGCCCCTTCAGCGGCATGGGTGAAATTTTCGCCGACCGTCCGGAAATCACCTGATCGAGGATTATAACATCGGCTACGCACTGCGCTATGATTCCGGCGGTGTCCCGGGTGGGGCTGACCGGTATTATCCGATCTCTTGGATATCGAGCAAGCGTCGGTCGAAATCCTACTACGCCACACAGGGCTGCGGGTAGGCGAACAGATGCACCGGTATCGGTGCCTATGCCGCCTAACATCAATCGGCTTGCCACCGCAGCAGCCACACCACCGCTTGAGCCTCCTGGTATCAGACTTGGATTCCACGGGTTCCGCACCGCACCGGTGGCATAGTTGTTGCTCGTAATTCCAAACGATAACTCATGCATGTTTCCCGAGGCACCCGGCAGTGCTCCAGCTGAAAAAAGTCTTTCTGCGACGCGGGATGGTATCTTTGGCAAGTGGTTTATCAGCGCCGGAGTAGCAGCGCTTGTAGGAAATATGCCGGTCGCGATGTTCGCCTTAAAACAGAGTGGAATGCCGCAAAGACCTAATCCGGCGTTTCCATGACGATCAATTTTTTTGGCGCTTCGCCGCAAGCCATCCCAGTCTGTAGCCAGAAGGGCATTTAATGGTTTTGCAGCTTGGCAACGCGCTATCAGAGTTTCTACTAGTTCTAAGCAGGAGTAGTCTTTCCGTCTCAGGCGTTCTAGGGTTTGTGCTAACGAGGTAATGGGCACCATTTTTCTGGTTTGGGGATTTCAGGGCCATTTCAGATTAAATAAATATACCGCGCTTTGACCCAAATTGCGCGATTATTGGAGGGAATTCCGCAATCACGGCGTATGATACTAATCATTGGAGGCACTAAGGTCGCTTTTTCAAACGGAAACAGTATTGTATCAATCAATATTCAACTTGATTGAACGGCGAGGTGGACCTGCGTGAATATTGTATTAAAAAATGCCCAAATTGTCGCTTTCCATTGCGATGTCAATGAACAGTATGTTCCCCGATTTGCAACTTAAATAGAAACGGTTGATGTCGTTAGTTATCTACACAAAGACCAATCTTTTCTAGCAATGTCAGCTTCAGCTCTCCTTGATAACCAGTGCGATCATTTCTCTACCAAAATGGTGGATCTGATAATGGTCGATAAGGCTGATGAATTGGACCGCAGGGTTTCCGATGCCTTCTCAGAACGTGAAGCTTCTAGGGGAAGGAGGATTACTCAAATCTCCGGCGAGTGCAGCGCTGGGTTAGCTTGCAAAAGGCTGGCCGACGGTCGCTTTCCCGAGATCTCAGCTGGTGAGAAGGTAGCAGCCCTCTCCGCTTACATCTATGTTGGCAAGGAAATTCTGGGGCGGATACTTGAATCGGAACCTTGGGCGCGAGCAAGAGTGAGTGGTCTCGTTGCCATCGACCTTGCACCATTTTGTATGGATTTCTCCGAAGCACAACTTCTCCAAACCCTGTTTTTGCTGAGCGGTAAAAGATGTGCATCCAGCGATCTTAGTCATTTCGTGGCCATTTCAATCTCTAAGACTGCCCGCTCCCGAACCCTGCAAATGCCGCCGTACGAGAAAGGCACGACGAAACGCGTTACCGGGTTTACCCTGACCCTTGAAGAGGCCGTACCATTTGACATGGTAGCTTATGGTCGAAACCTGATGCTGAAGGCTTCGGCAGGTTCCTTTCCAACAATTGACTTGCTCTATGACTACAGATCGTTTTTTGACCAATGTTCCGATAGTGGACGGATCGGCTTCTTTCCGGAAGATGTTCTTAAGCCAAAAGTGGCGATCATTGGCGCTGGCATTTCCGGACTCGTGGTGGCAAGCGAACTGCTTCATGCTGCTGTAGACGATGTTACAATATATGAAGCAAGTGATCGGGTTGGAGGCAAGCTTTGGTCACATGCTTTCAAGGACGCTCCCAGCGTGGTGGCCGAAATGGGGGCGATGCGATTTCCTCCTGCTGCATCGTGCTTGTTTTTCTTCCTCGAGCGGTACGGCCTGTCTTCGATGAGGCCGTTCCCAAATCCCGGCACAGTCGACACTAACTTGGTCTACCAAGGCCTCCGATACATGTGGAAAGCCGGGCAGCAGCCACCGAAGCTGTTCCATCGCGTTTACAGCGGTTGGCGTGCGTTCTTGAAGGACGGTTTCCATGAGGGAGATATTGTGTTGGCTTCGCCTGTTGCTATTACTCAAGCCTTGAAATCAGGAGACATTAGGCGGGCTCATGACTCCTGGCAAACTTGGCTGAACCGTTTCGGGAGGGAGTCCTTCTCTTCAGCGATAGAGAGGATCTTTCTGGGCACGCATCCTCCTGGTGGTGAAACATGGAGTTTCCCTCATGATTGGGACCTATTCAAGCTAATGGGAATAGGATCTGGCGGGTTTGGTCCAGTTTTTGAAAGCGGGTTTATTGAGATCCTTCGCTTGGTCATAAACGGATATGAAGAAAATCAGCGGATGTGCTCTGAAGGAATCTCAGAACTTCCACGTCGAATAGCCACTCAAGTGGTTAACGGTGTGTCTGTAAGCCAGCGTATACGCCATGTTCAAGTCAGGGCGATTGAGAAGGAAAAGACAAAAATAAAGATAAGGCTTAAGAGCGGGATATCTGAACTTTATGATAAGGTGGTGGTTACATCTGGACTCGCAAATATCCAACTCAGGCATTGTCTGACATGCGATACCACCATTTTTCGTGCACCAGTGAACCAAGCGGTTGATAACAGCCATATGACAGGCTCGTCAAAACTCTTCCTGCTGACTGAACGAAAATTTTGGTTAGACCATATCCTCCCGTCCTGTGTCCTCATGGACGGGATCGCAAAAGCAGTGTACTGCCTGGACTATGAGCCGCAGGATCCGAATGGTAAAGGTCTGGTGCTCATCAGTTATACATGGGAGGACGACTCCCACAAGCTGTTGGCGGTTCCCGACAAAAAAGAGCGATTCTGTCTGCTGCGGGACGCAATTTCGAGATCTTTCCCGGAGTTTGCCCAGCATCTAGTTCCCGCCTGCGCTGATTACGACCAAAATGTTGTTCAACATGATTGGCTTACAGACGAGAATGCCGGGGGAGCTTTCAAACTCAACCGGCGTGGCGAGGATTTTTATTCTGAAGAACTTTTCTTTCAAGCGCTGGACATGACTAATGATACCGGAGTTTACTTGGCGGGTTGCAGTTGTTCCTTCACCGGTGGATGGGTGGAGGGCGCTATTCAGACCGCGTGTAACGCCGTCTGTGCAATTATCCACAATTGTGGAGGTATTTTGGCAAAGGACAATCCTCTCGAACACTCTTGGAAGAGATATAACTACCGCAATAGAAATTAATCTACGGATCCTGTTACAAGTATTGCACGTTTTATAAATTGCATATTAATGCAATCTTGATTTTCAACAACGAAGGTAATGGCGTAAAAGAAAAAATGTATGTTATTGTATTGATCTTTCATGATGTTGAAGCGTGCCATAATATGATGATGTATAATTAAAATATTAACTGTCGCATTTATTGAAATGGCACTGTTATTTCAACCATATCTTTGATTCTGTTACAATGACAACGACTGCAAGAAGTAAATAATAGACGCCGTTGTTAAAGAATTGCTATCATATGTGCCTAACTAGAGGGAAATTTACGTCAATTGTGAAATAGTCGCCCTTATTTTGACGTCTCACCTAATCAAATATTACAAAAGATCTCACTCTGTGGCCAGAAATGGTGTAATCAGCGCAGACAAATGGCAGTAAAGCGCGGAAAAACGTCCCCGAGTGGCATGAATAGCTGCCTCTGTATTGCTGATTTAGTCAGCCTTATTTGACTTAAGGGTGCCCTCGTTAGTGATAAATTGCTTTCAAGGAGACAGCCATGCCCCACACTTTGTTGAAAAACAAATTGCCCTTTGGGGAGACGGTAAAGCCAGTTGCTCTTCAATAAGGAATCTCGAGGAGGCAATATAACCGCCTCTGGTAGTACACTTCTCTAATCCAAAAATCAATTTGTATTCAAGATACCGCAAAAAACTTATGGATCTGCGTCTAATTTTCGGTCCAACTTGCACAGGAAAGACGTCGACCGCGGTAGCTCTTGCCCAGCAGACTGGGCTTCCAGTCCTTTCGCTCGATCGGGTCCAATGTTGTCCTCAGCTGTCAACCGGAAGCGGACGACCAACAGTGGAAGAACTGAAAGGAACGAGCCGTCTATACCTTGATGATCGGCCTCTGGTGAAGGGTATCATCGCAGCCAAGCAAGCTCATGAAAGGCTGATGGGGGAGGTGTATAATTATGAGGCCCACGGCGGGCTTATTCTTGAGGGAGGATCTATCTCGTTGCTCAAGTGCATGGCGCAAAGCAGTTATTGGAGTGCGGATTTTCGTTGGCATATTATTCGCCGCGAGTTAGCAGACGAGGAGACCTTCATGAACGTGGCCAAGGCCAGAGTTAAGCAGATGTTACGCCCCGCTGCAGGCCTTTCTATTATCCAAGAGTTGGTTGATCTTTGGAAAGAGCCTCGGCTGAGGCCCATACTGAAAGAGATCGATGGATATCGATATGCCATGTTGTTTGCTAGCCAGAACCAGATCACATCCGATATGCTATTGCAGCTTGACGCAGATATGGAGGATAAGTTGATTCATGGGATCGCTCAGGAGTATCTCATCCATGCACGCCGACAAGAACAGAAATTCCCTCGAGTTAACGCAGCCGCTTACGACGGATTCGAAGGTCATCCATTCGGAATGTATTAGTTTGCACCAGCTCCGCGTCACACCTGTCTTCATTTGAATAAGATGTTCGCAATTGTTTTTAGCTTTGTCTTGTTGTGGCAGGGCGGCAAGTGCTTCAGACATCATCCTGTTTTCAAAATTTATGCTGGCGAACAGCTTCTTAATTCCTTTGGAAATACTAGACTGCGTCTTAAAATTACGATGTCTGGATATAGATATGATTGTAAAATAACCTATTTAAGTGTTCATTTAGAACATAAGTTTTATGAATGTTCTTCCATTTTCGTCATCGAACGAATAAGAGTAAATACACCTTTTTTAACATTATAAATAAGTTCTTATACGTTGTTTATACACCGGGAATCATTTCCATTATTCGCGCAAAAAGTCACGGATATTCGTGAAAGCGACAAAAACTGCGAAATTTGCGGGGAGTGTCTTCAGTTTGCCTATTAATATTTAGTTTGACACTAATTGTTACCATTGCAGCCAAGCTCAGCTGTTTCTTTTCTTAAAAACGCAGGATCGAAAGAGCATGACTCGGCAAGGTTGGCTTGTACCATGCCTTTCTCATGGCAAAGATGATCAACTGCAGGATGAACTCTCGGAGCTTTCAAAAGCTTATCGAAAAAAGTTCCAAACCGATCTGCACACTAAGTCTGGCGACATCATCGATCCTAGCGGGGAATTTCTGTACGTCTATCTCGATGAAGAGAATTATCGGATATGCCGGCAAAGCATGGTTCTAGTTTCAAATGCTCCTGATGGATTGATTGCCACGACGTTGGAGCCCTATTCTGACAGTTATACATTCCGGCAGGTGAGGGAGCAACTGCAAGCCTTCAGCGGAGACGGTGGTCGGATCAACTACAGCAGAAATGAACACTCGTCCTCGTACTTTCTAACAATTCAGGCCAGCAACGAGTTCAAGCACGTAGGAGCCGTCCGGAACACTTTTGGTCAAAGCAAGGACATTTGGAAAAGGAGAATGCCAGACGCCAGCCAACCGTTGGATTATCACTTGATCGCTGTGGGCTGTTCAGCTTTCCTCCCTGAGGCTGCTCTTGATGACGTGGAGTCAGATGGTGCTGTCTAGTTTTAATGGCGCCGGGTTTCGAAGTCTATGTCATTCTAGTAGTTGCATCATAGAGGTGCTTATAAAATCTATTATTATGTCAAGGTGTGTCTGAGAACCTCGTTGTATTAAGTATTAAAGGAATAAGGCAATAGTATTGAACTTGTAGTTCTTGTCATATTCAATCGAACCCGGTAAAACTTAGAGATAATTATATTCTTATTTAAGAGTAATGATGTTAAGTTGTTCATTGAATTAATTTAAATCACAATCTCACGGTATGGTTAGAAATAGACGCCCGTTAGATTGTTACCAGGCTAGATTCGAAAACTGCAAGAAACACCCATGATGGGTGGTGATGTTTTCCGAAAAAATTCCCTGCTTTTAGACGAAGATAACGTATTTATTTCGTTACTAGATGACATTGGAAACATGAAGAATAACAAAGATCCAAAGCACACTCTCATAGATTAGCCGACTTTATTAGGAGTCGTCGACGGGAATTATGCCGAAAGATGGCATGACCCTAAAGCAATGATCGGATAATTGATAAGGTTTCCTGTCTGAGAATCTCTTGTTTCCGCTCCGCCAGTCTCGTCTTCATCGTCGTCATCTTCTCCTTCCTCAGTGTAATTTCCTCCCCGGGCATAAAAGCCGTAGTTTTCATTGTTGATTACTGGATATTATCCCAAAACATTTTGTTGAAAAATGTAATTCTGTTTAATATTATGGATATGGTTAAGCATAATTTTGATTTATGTACTAAATTACTGTGTTGTTAAATGAAATTTTGCTTTCTTGAGATTTTAATCTCCAAATCTATTTAGAAATACACAATATTTTGTTGCAGGCTTGCTGGAGAATCCATTTGCTATCATAAAAATTACAAAAAAATTTTATTTGTTTCAATTATTTTAGGATTGGTATTAAGGACGCTTAAATTATTTATCGGGTCACTACGCATCATTGTGATTGAGACGATCCACGATATGAAATATTCATAGTACTATCGATAATGTATTTGAAAATTCATAAGAAAAGGAAACGTTACATAAATTGCTGAAACAACACAAACACAGATAAAGCCACACACATTTAGGACATGGGTCGTGATTACTGAATATTGAGTAAGATCACGGAATTTCTGACAGGAGCATGTCTTCAACTCAGCCCAAATGGCAGTTGTAATACTTGAACCGCCCCATATGCAGGAGCGGATCATTCATTGTTTGTTTGGTTGCCTTTGCCAATATGGGAGTCCAAGGTTTCAGGTAAGCTTCGCAAATGAGGGCGCCAACGATTTTAAGGATTTCTGGGTCTATGCCCGAAGTGTCGAAATCCTTGGTATCAAGCACGTGAAAGCTTACCGGATAGTCTTTGGCGGCTTTTTCAAAAAAAGTCTTTATATCCAGCATGCTACCCTGGCTTCCATCTCCTGGGACGGTGAGAATAAAGCGCGCCTTCGTACCAGGACGCACTGTCTCCACGACACTATGGAAAAAGTCAGTGGCGTTAACAACATGCACGTCGAACCCGAACCTTTCCTGCAGAACGCAAAGCCCGTAAGCGTGCGGGACGAGTAGGCCAGATCCTGAGGCTATGAAATAAAGGGGGGTATCACTCTTGAAGTCTTCAGCAAATGCCTCTCCAGCCAACACAGACTTCCTTGCAGCATGGAATAATGCCACCGGTAGCGCTTTCAGGGATGAAGTTAGGGCTGGCATAAAGCTCCAACTTTCCTTGATTTCCAAAATACCGCCAGTAAATGACGCCATTAGCATGTAGGTAGCCTGGAAAGCCTGGGTTGTTTCCCCGGTGAAAAACGCACTGTGATCATATGAGGCGAGCGGAGTGTCTTGGGACTTTGTAAAGACGACTGTTTTACAAGGTTTGTTTTTCAGGCGCTTCGCTGCTTCTACAGTTTCTGGAGTTTTCCCAGACTTTGAAGACAGGACAATCAATGTGTCTGGAGCATCAGCGATTGATGGGTTGGCTTTCATTAGTTCCACGAATCTCGAAGCGGCGTAGCTAATGAAGCGGAGGTTTTGCGCAACCTCGTCAGTATACGCATTCAAGCTTTTTCCGATTGCCAACCCAGCACCAGCAGATACGAAGAACACCTGCCTCAGTCCAGTGGCGGCTACACGGCGCCCGGCGTCTGCGACATTTTCAAGCTGCCTGATTGTAGGGTCGAGTTGTTGAGCGATCTCGGCTGATCCGATTGAGAGGGGTGCATACAGCATGTCCATCGATTTGGTGTATCGAGATTGGTTATGAAATTCAGATGCTAGTGTAATGTATTGGTAATTAGGGAAGATATAATAGGAAGCAAGGCTATTTATCCTTTTCTGAAAGAGCAAAATGGCGTCACCGCGAGCGTCACGCGCATTCCGTTCTTGCTGTAAAGCGTTGTTTGGTACACTTTTGACTAGCGAGGCTTGGCGTGTCGGAGTATCTATTCAAAAGTCGTTAATGGCTGCGGATCAAGAAAAAGTTGGAATAGAAACAGAATACCGGCGAAATTCAGGCCCGGTTGCCATGTCCCACGCGCCGAAATAAGCCACCAAAATAGAAAATAAAAACTGACTCAGATACTTACGTCATGTCTTGCGCACTGATTTGAAAAATCTCAATATAAACAAAGACGGCCACAAGAAAAAACCAAAACACCGATATTCATTAATCTTATCTAGTTTCTCAAAAAAATTCATATCTTCCACACGTGAAAATGCCAATTTCTCAGACCTACCTCGGCTCTGCGAAGGCCCCCGCTGGTATCAAAAGTTTTTACTTCATCCGACATGGCGCGACCGACCTCAACGAGAAAGAAATTGTCGTGAACGGTGAGAAGCTCTGGGGCGTGCAGGGTTCCGGAACGAACATCGGTCTCAACGCGAAAGGGGAACGCCAGGCTCTGTTGGCCGGCAATGTTCTTCGGTCGCTTCCAATAAGCGGTGTTGTCTGTTCACCGCTTTTACGTGCACTTCAGACTGCCTACATCGCTAATCCGGGCTGCCCCAGCTTCCAGATTGCAAATGATCTTCAGGAGCGGGATTTTGGTAGACACGAAGGGGGCTTCGGCCCGCTTCAAATGTTTGAGGACGACTATCCCGATTGTGAATCTACTGAAATCTTCTCAATCCGTGTCGCCAAGGCTCTCAAGCACGGATGTAGAGAAAACGTGCTTCTCGTCGCCCATGGAGGTGTACTCAGGGTTGTTGCGGCACTACTAGGGGCTGCTATAACTGACGAGCATACCGCCAACGGGCGTGTTCTACATTTCAGTCTGGTTGCTGACAACTGGTCTGTGCGTGTAATCCAAAGTCCTGTGGTTATGGTCAGTGGCGTAACTCGGGGCATAGGCAAGGCCATCGCAGAAGACCTTATCAGGCACGGCTATCGAGTAAGTCTGGGTGCGCGTAACATACAAGACCTGGTAGCAGCTTTTGGCGACGAGAACGAAGCTCTTCACTACGCACGTTTTGATGCACTGGATCATAGCTCGATGAAAGATTGGGTGGGCACGACCATCGCAAAATTTAACAGGATCGATGGCTTAGTAAACAATGCTGGCTGTGGCGATCATGTTGACCTCGAGAAAGAGATCAATGTTGAGCTGCTTCAAAAGCAATGGGATATCAACTGCGTGGCCCCTCTGATCATGACAAAGCTATGCTTGCCATATCTGATTGAATCTGGTTCTGGCCGTATCGTTAATCTCAACTCAATGTCTGGCCAGCGTGTAGCGAATTCTTTGGTTGGCTACAATATGACCAAGCATGGGCTGGCAGGCCTCACGAAAACAACTCAACATGTGGGATGGGACCATGGCGTGCGGGCCGTTGACATATGCCCCGGTTTCGTTGCGACTGACATGAGTTCTTGGACAAATTTGATTGGACCTGATGAGATGATCCAACCCGAGGATATAGCAAAGCTCGTTCGCGCAGCAATTGAACGTCCAAACCGTGCTTTTGTCCCCAAGAATGAGGTGCTATGCATGAAGGAATCTACCCGTTGATGTCCAACAGTCTCAGGGTTAATGTCTGTGTATCTTAAATAATGTTGTCGATATCTTGTAATTTCAGATAGATTTGCAATGTGCGACGCAAAAATATTAAATAAATATTATTATTATCTATGTTTTAATCGAGATATTACAAGTATCATAATAAAACTATCCATTAAAAACGATTTAATACAAATAGCAGTCAATCATCGGATTTTAATATTTATTCATTGTAACGGATTACATAAAGAGCGAATAGAAAATACTGCACTAGATTAACGTATACTAATAAATGCGTCAAATATCTTTGCCAAGATCAAGCGGAGTGAGGGCCTCATATCCGGTCTCAGTTACTAGCACGGTATCCCCGAAGCGCGCTCCACCAATGCCATTGACATAGATGCCGGGCTCGACGCTGAGAACATTGCCTACCTTGAGCACGGTCTCAGCGCCGGCTTTAAGCTCAATCCCATCCCAATCTGAATATCCTATCCCGCGCCCAGTCCGGTGTAAGAACGGGTCTGTCCATCCACCTCTGTTCACTACAGCCACTGCAGCCGCATGGACCTCACCTGCCATCACTCCCGGACGTATCGCCGACAAAGCAGCCAACTGCGCGTCACGCGCTGTTTTTATAACCTTGCGAATATCACCCGACAAGGGTTTTGAACCAACAGGGAGAGGGCGGTCGAAACAGACTGCGTGCCCACGGAACAACTGACCGCATAAGCAAACTTGTGCATGTTCGCCGTCTTGCATTATCCGGCCGCCACCGGAAGTGTGGCATCTTGCTGTTCGATCGGCACCACTACCAACCATATTTAGTTGATGAGGCCAGAAACGTGGCAGCTCCTCATTTTCACCCAGCAATTGACCGTTTCTTTCAATGGCAGTCTGGACGCTAGCAAGGGTGACACGCCATTCACAAGTCCCGGGTGAAATAACTTGACGGCACTGCATGAATTGGTGACCTACAATGTCGCAGCTCTGCTTGATAGCTGCAATTCCTTCTGCATCCTTGCAGGCCCAGAGATCTTGCAAGAGCAATGTCACATCCCTGACCCGCTCCGCTCCAAACGTCCGCTTAATCAATTCGAGGTTTGAACCAGACGTATAGTTATAGTCCAAACCGATCGAGCCGGTGGTCAGGCTGATACACGCAGAGAGCGCATCCTGATGTGCCATAGGACCAGCTATTTTCCGTTCCCATTCAAACCACTCCGCGGCCACCTTGGTCTCGCATCGCGCCTTTATTTCTAACGCCTCACTACGGGGCGCGACAAAAATTGGTTTTCCAGATTGATGCATCACTAACCAGACTGTCCTGCCTACCGGCAGACCCCATAGCCCGGTAAAATAATTATGGAAGTCCGGACCAGACAAGACGATTACGTCGACCCCGGATTGCATCATCGCATTCTGCGCGCGTCGCACTCGATGGTGATATTGCTCTTGTGATGGCGAGTTTAGCTTGGACAGGTCCATTTTTGAATGCTGAAACTACTTCACAGGAAGCGTAGACTGTCTTTGCGTGGGCTGTTGGATGTAGGTTTGAGATAGGAGTTTGAGCTATTTATACCGTGTAGTAAGCGATACCAAATCATGTCCACGTCGAGCCCCTGATTTTAGTGCGGAATACGTTTCGTTGTCGGCCATTTCTGACTTAAATGACACTCGCGTCATTCGATGCGTCATGATTAATAAATTAGGAGAAAGCTGCATTATTGACCCAGTGCAATGTTTCGAGGAGCTGTAGTCCGCGATTTCTTTATCGCGTAGACAGTCAACCGACTTAAAATTATCGTCTGTTTCTGTACTTTATTAAAACTCATTAATTGTTGATTTTGTGATGACTGATGGCAGGATATATGCGGTTGTAATTCATTTTTATTGTCTAAATTTCTGTATTTGTTTGTTTGTTCGGTTGTAAATTTTTTTGGAAGCCCTAATCCAAGTGCATCATAGCCAGCTTGAAGGGAAGGGGGCAGCCTGCAAATTGACGGCGAATACTTCTGCTGGCGTAGGGTATCCGAGGCTCTTTTTGGGCTAGACATTGAGATCGCGTGTCAGGCGGTTGAGGGAAAGTTGCGATATGCCAACGAGGTCGGTGTCTCCAGGCATGAAACGGGGGTAATCCCCCCGCAAACTAACCGGGTTTAAAAGTAGAATTTTCTCACAATGATTTTGGAGAAGATTCGGATGAAGACATCACGATTTAGCGACGCGCAGGTTATGGCAATTCTGAAGCAGGCGGAGGACGGCATTCCGGTTGCGCAGCTTTGCCGGGAGCATGGCATGAGCGATGCCAGGTTTTACAAGTGGCGAGCAAAGTTCGGCGGCATGGACGCGTCCATGGTTTCGCAAATGAAGAGCATGGAGGACGAGAACCGTCGGCTGAAGAAGATGTATGCCGAGCTGAGCATGCAAAACGATCTCCTGAAGGAAGCTCTTGGAAAAAAGCGCTGAGGCCGTCTCAGCGTAAGGAGATGGCCATGCAAGCCGTTCAAGATCATAAGGTGAGCGTGGCGCTCGCGTGTCGGACGTTCGGGGTCAGCGAGACGTGCTACCGCTATGGACGCAAGCTCGACAGCGAGAACGAAGATATTGCCGACTGGCTGCTGCGTCTGACGACAGCCCGGAAGGCGTGGGGTTTCGGCCTGTGCTTCCTTTATCTGCGTAACATCAAAGGCTTCGGCTGGAACCACAAAAGGGTTTACCGTATCTTTCGTGATCTGGAATTGAATCTGAGGATCAAGCCCAGGAAGCGCCTGGTGCGGGAACGACCGGAGCCACTGGCAGTGCCGCAGCAGCCCAACCAGACCTGGTCGATGGACTTCATGGCCGATCAGCTTTCCGATGGTCGCTCGTTCCGGACTTTGAACGTCATTGACGACTTCAACCGGGAGGGGCTCGGGATCGAGGTGGACTTCTCGTTGCCAGCCGAGCGGGTTGTTCGATCTCTGAACCGGATCATCGAATGGCGCGGAAAACCGGGTATCATACGGGTGGACAACGGCCCAGAATACATCAGCGGCACGCTTTTGGCATGGGCCGAGAAACGAAACATCATCATCGCTCATATCCAGCCGGGCAAGCCGCAGCAAAACGCCTATGTCGAGCGGTACAACCGCACGGTCAGGCATGAATGGCTGGGATGCTTCATGTTTGATACTATCACGGAAGTGCAGGATCACGCCACACGATGGCTCTGGACATACAACAATGATCGACCCAATATGGCTATCGGCGGCATCACGCCGAGGCAAAAACTGAAAATGGCAGCATGAATTCTACTGCTGAGCCCCGTTAAAAACGGGGGGATTACCGTGGCTGGCGCGCGCGATCATTTCAACATGCTGGTTGATCGTGACGATCTGCGCGCTGATCTTTGCGAGAACCGTGCCCGTCTCCTGGACGAATTGGGAGCCGACATTTACCTCACTGGTCGACCTGTTGATGAGGCCTTTGATCTCCTGCGCCGCCTTGGCGGATCGTTGAGCAAGCTCCCGCACTTCCTGGGCGACAACTGCGAAACCCTTCCCGGCGTCGCCGGCTCGGGCGGCCTCAACGCCAGCGTTGAGCGCCAAGAGGTTCGTCTGAACGCAATCTCATCGATAACGCCCGATAATCTGTTCAATCTGCCGTGACACGGCTTCTATACGAGCCATAGCGTCGACTGCACTGCGAACCACCACGGCAGAGTCGTCGGCACTGCGTTTGGCCAAGCGAACGATCTGGTCGGCATCTTTCCCGCCGAACTCTCAGATGAGTTTCCGCCGGATGGCGAGCGCGGTAAGATGGGCCTTGCTGCGGACGTCGAAGCGCTTCATGGTCTCGCGTAGCTTGACGCGGACGCTGTTGTACTTGACCCCTTCGACGTCGGCGATCTCCTCCATCGTCTTGCCGACGGCAATCCATCTCAGATAGGTGGCCTCCTTCGGATCGAGCCATGCGGCATCTTCCGAGGTAGGGGTGGAGCGAA
Organism: Agrobacterium tumefaciens; assembly: GCA_025560025.1. Classification (NCBI taxonomy): domain Bacteria; kingdom Pseudomonadati; phylum Pseudomonadota; class Alphaproteobacteria; order Hyphomicrobiales; family Rhizobiaceae; genus Agrobacterium; species Agrobacterium tumefaciens. The sequence continues at coordinate 201,243 of CP048488.1, forward strand.
GGAATGAGATGCGGGCATGGATTTGCCCGATGGTTGCGGCGGCTGCGACCGCATCGATCTCCCGATCGAGATCTATCACCGGCTTGTCCGATGCCATCGTGAACATCGACATCGAGCCGTTGGCGGTCTTGATGGGTATGGTGATGCCGGAGCGGATGCCGAAATCGGCTGCGTGGTCATAGAAGGCACGCTCGTCCTTCGACAGCGTCGGCCGCTCGTGCTCGCCCGACCAGGTGAAGATGTGCTTCCGGGACCTCGCGCGTTTGACGACCGGATCGAGCGCTTCGAACTTCTTGTCGAAGTAGGTTGATTGCTATTGGCGATGATAGTTGGTCACGGCGGTGATGTGCCTGTGCTGGATATGAAGGTAGGCATAGCCGGTGAAGCCGAAATGGTCGGCGATGTCCGCCAGCCCGGTCTTCAGGATGCACTCATCGCCTTCGATCGCGGCAAGATCAGTCAGCTTGTCCAGCCAGTGCTGCATTCTTCATCTCCATGTGAGTGTTGTCGGCATCTTTGCGGTAAACTATCCGCGCCGACAGTCCGCAGCTCCCCAATGGCGTTTAAAAGGCATTATCCATTTACCCCTTTGTCTGTTTAGGTTGAAATTTCTGCGCCAGAAGCAGGAGGATGACGGACACGGCAACCATGCATGTCGAGATTGCCGCAATTGTTGGATCGACCTGGTCACGCAAAGCGTTGAACATCTTCCTGTTGAGTGTTCCGCCTGTGCCTGTCGAGATGAACATCGCTACGATCACCTCGTCGAGGGAAACATAGAACGCAAACAGGGCTGAGGTGATGACCGAGAATTTGATCTGAGGCAGCGTCACTGTGAAGAATGCCCGGACGCGAGATGCGCCAAGGCTTCTTGCGGCCATCTCCTGGTTCAAATCGTAGGACGTCAGGCCGGCCGTTACGACGATGAACACAAATGGTATCGCCAGCATGGTGTGAGCCAGAACCAGGCCGAACGTCGTGTTGACCAAACCCAGTCTGGAAAAAACGAAGAGTGACCCGATGGCCACCAAGATGCTCGGTACAGACAGTGGAAGTATGAAAAGTCCGGAAAGTGGCGTTCTGAATCTCGCAGTGCCGACCCAGGTCCCGTAAGCGGCTGCGGTACCGATTGTCGTTGCAAAGATTGAAGTTAGAAAAGCTGCCCGCAAGGACACGAGCGTTGCCCGCATCCATTCGGAGGATCCGAAATAGTTCTGGTACCATTTCAACGACAGGGCTTTCGGCGGAAACTCTAGATACTGCGAATCCGAGAAGGACATTGGAATGACGATCAGTGTCGGGACCAGTAGAAATATGAGGCCCAAGGCGCCGATCGCATACAGCCATAGGCGGTCAACGTTTCTGATCTGCGTAGGTGTAACCGTTCGTGTGAACCAATTCATTTCGATCCCCCAAACCGATTTCTGCTCCAGTAGGCCAAGCCAAGAAGCACGGCTGTAACCAGAATAAGAACTACGCCCAGAGCGCTCGCCGCGCCCCAGCTTGAGTAAATGCGAACGTTTGCGTCGATCCGCATTGCGACCATGATTACTTTTCCTCCGCCGAGAACCGCGGGAGTGACGTAAAAGCCAAGGCAAAGCACAAACACAATCAGCGCGCCTGACGAAAGGCCAGGCAAGGAGAGGGGGAAGAAAACGTCCCGGAATGCTCTGGACGGTTTGGCGCCGAGATTGGAGGCGGCGTACATGAGATTGGCATCCACCGCCTTCATGGATCCGTATAGAGGCAGAATAAGAAACGGCAGCATCACCTGGACCATGCCGATCAAAGTCCCCGTAAGGTTGTTCGCCAATGGAAGCGGATCGGTGACAACACCGAGGTGCACGAGTGTATTGTTAATAATCCCTTTGCTCTGGAGAAGGGCGAGCCAGGCATAGGTTCTCACCAGGACCGGCGTCCACAGGGGCATAAGGACGCCGAGCATAACGATGCCGGCCACACTTGCGGGCAGCTGAGACAGGAGATAGGCGTGGGGATAACCGATTATGACGACGATCGCCGTCGTCAGAAATGCGACGATGAATGTTGTGGCGAAAATCCTTCCATAAATGCCGCTCTCGAATAGCCTGGTGTAATTCTCAAAACTGAAACCTCCGTCTTCGCCAACGAAAGACAGGTACGTCATGACCCCGAGCGGGACCAGAAGTGCGACAAGTAGTACCAGCGTTGCGGGCAGGGTCAGGCCAACCAGCTTTCGCGCTTCCTTTCGCTGGTCGGTCCGCAAAGCCCTGCGATTGAGTTCGCTGCGATCAGGATATTCTGGAGTTACAAAAGAGGTTGTCATCGTCTCATTCTCCCGCCACGATCCGGGTTTCGCTAGGGTGAAGGCCGAGAATGATTTGATCATTGACGTGGGGAAGAATGGATCTATTGCTTTCCCGCAGGTTTCGACGGACCTGTATCAGATCGCCTGTCGTCAGTTTGACCTGTATCAGGCAGCTCTCTCCTTGGAACAAGATCTTCTCAACGGTCCCATCAAAGGAATTGTAGGAGGAACGATCTTCGTCACGAATGAAATCAAGCTTCTCTGGACGAAGCACGAGCAGATGGCGAGCGACACCTTCCTTGTTGGCCGTTGGCGCCACTATCTGCTTGCCGTGAAAGGAGAACGACGTTCCGTCGTGATCGAGCGCGAGGAAGGAGGATTCGCCCATAAACGATGCGACGAACTCGGAGTTTGGCTCGGAGTAGAGAGTCTCTGAGGTATCGACCTGGGCAATCTTGCCATTCCGCAGTACGGCAATGCGGTCTGACATCGTCAAAGCCTCCCGCTGATCATGCGTCACAAGAACCGTGGTCATGCCGAGTTGCTCATGCATGTTGCGCAACTCCAATTGCATGAGCTCCCGGAGGTTCTTGTCGAGCGCAGATAGCGGCTCGTCCATGAGGAGGATTTTCGGTTTGAAGACGATCGCCCGAGCGAGAGCAATCCGTTGCCGTTGGCCGCCCGAGAGTTCGGAAATCTTTCTGTGTCCGTAACCACCCAGCTGGACCGTTTCAAGTACGCCTTGAACTTTGGATTTTATCGTCGCTCGATCTTCACCTCGGATTTTCAAAGGATATCCGATGTTCGCTTCGACGCTCATGTGCGGGAAAAGCGCATAGTTTTGGAACATCATCCCCACCCGCCGAAGATGAGGTGCCTTTAAGACCACCTCCTCTTCCCCAAACTTCAAAGATCCGAGATCAGGGCGTATGAAGCCGGCGAGCGTCATAAGGAGCGTCGTCTTGCCAGATCCGGAAGGACCCAGCAATGTCAGGAATTCCCCACTTTTGATATGGAGATTGATGTCCGACAGAACTTGAAGAGCGCCGTAAGATTTTGTTACGCCCGCGACCGTAATCGGAAGCGAAGACGGTTGTAGTCTGTCGTTGGTAGATTCTGATTTTGTTTGCATGTTCGATCCTTCATCGGGACAACTGCGCATCTTCATTCGACTGGCTATTCGGCTGCCACAAAGTGCGGCGAATGAAGCTGGAGACCCAGCCCTTTGGAATAAAGGGCTGGACAGGGTCAGCAGTCAGCGTGAGCGGACGTTGTCGTAAGCTTCCGAGGCCCACTTTGCGTACTTCGCCCAGAAATTCGGATCGACTGAGTACTGGACAGCGACATTTTCCGGAGCGGACGCCATCGTCGCCATCTTTTCAGGCGTATACTTCGCCAGGTCATACGCCTTCATGTTTGCCGGAGCCGTTGCGAACGAGTTCGGAAGATCCTTCTGATACTCGGCTTTAGACATTTCCTTCAAAAAGCGCATGGCTGCATCGCGATGCGGAGCGCCTTTCACAACGGCATAACCGTCGGTACCGAGCTGCGCGTCGTTGAAGGTGTAGGCAAAGCTCGCACCATCGTTGATCGCACCCTGTACGCGACCGCCCCAGGTGATGATCATGTCCACTTCGCCGTCCTTGATCAGCTGCGCTGCTTGTGCACCGCTTTCCCACCACACGGACACACTTGGCGCGAGCTCTGTCAGCTTGGCGATAGATGCCTTGCGGCCTTCTTCGGTCGAGAGAAACTCGTAAACCTTGTCACGAGGGGTCCCCAATGCCAATGCTGCGGCTTCGATCATGCCCACCGGCTGGTTCCAGAGAGCCCGCTTGCCCGGGAATTTCTTGACGTCGAAGAAGTCAGCCATCGATTTCGGGCCGTTGTCGCCGTAAGTTTTCTTGTTCCAGGCGATGAGTGTCGAGTAATTGCTGTTGGCCACGAAGTTGTCTGTGACAGAGCCCGGGGGGAAGTCAGCTTTGTTGACGACGTCAGGATCCAGCTTCTCAAGGACACCAGCGGCCTTTGCCTGCGGTTCGTCAGCAATACCAATCTGGATTATATCCCAGGTCACGGAACCAGATTCGACCTGTGCGCGGGCCTCAGCCCAATTCTGAAAAGTGTCTTGGGTGTAAGTAATATTTAGAGCTTTGGCCGCAGGCGCCCAAAGCGCCTTGTCCTGCGCTTCCTGCCATCCGCCACCCGATGACGCAATCACAACGTCAGCTGCGAAAGCGGCTGAATACGTGCCGAGAGCCAGGATGGTCGACACGGCGGCTGCGACTTGGATCAATCTTGTCTTTCTCATTTTCATTCCCCTTTGTTCATAAAGGCGCCATTCGTTTTGAGTACACTGCACACCGGGCGTCGATCGGAGAACAGCCGTCTAGACCACCAGAGCAGACGTGCTTATGCAGCTCGGCCGACGGCAGTTTTCGATTTCGCTTCAAGCTGAAATTGCGTAATCAAAGTGGTAAGGGTGTCGGCCTCTGCAGCCAGCTCAAGGCTCGCAGCTGTCACTTCCTCCACCATCGCAGCGTTCTGCTGGGCAATGTGATCAATATGGTTGATCGTTGCATTGACTTCCTGCAGCGCACCAGACTGGTCGTGGCTTGCGCGTGCAATCATTTCGACATGCTGACTGATAATGGCGATCTGCGCGCTGATCTTCGCCAAAACCGTGCCGGTTTCCTGGACCGACTGCGAACCAGAGCCGACTTCACTCGTTGATCTGTTGATCAGATCCTTGATTTCTTGAGCAGCAGCAGCCGAGCGCTGCGCCAATTCACGGACTTCCATAGCGACGACCGCGAAGCCCTTGCCGGCTTCACCGGCACGGGCGGCTTCGATACCGGCGTTGAGCGCCAGCAAGTTGGTCTGGAAGGCGATCTCATCAATGACGCCGATAATCTGCTCGATGTGACGCGATGCGCTCTCGATGCGCTCCATTGCATCTATAGCGTTCCTGACAACGCCCGCCGAAAGGTCAGCGCTTTGCTTTGCCTCCTGAACGATCTGTTCAACATCCCTGACGCGTTCGGCTGAGGAACGGACGGTGGCTGTAATCTTGTCCACTGCCGCTGCAGTTTCTTCAAGCGAAGCTGCCTGCTGTTCAGTACGCTTGGCAAGATCTGCGGCCGATTGGGCGCCAACGGCAGAGATGCTGATAACAAAAGGGAATACGAAAAGAAGTACTTTTGCGCGGATGCTGTAACGTGACAACAATTTGTCCACTGCAGAGCAGGAAAGTGGTGCCCGTCTCGCTATAAACCCGGATATAGCGCCCGTAACCGATCTCAAACTTCTCATTCCCATCCCCTCCCTGAAAGCGAGCATCACGCTCCGCCCATATCCTGACCGAACTTTTCTCTTTGGCGGATAGCGGCCCCGGTACCCGTAGGGTCCGGGTTACCCTTCGCCGCTCAACTGAGTCTTCACTGGGTAGGCACCTGACTGATCCGGATCAGGCTTCGGTCCGCCGTAAGTGAGCGCGCATGCGCCACCTGCATCCACCCTTGCCGGACCAGCCAGGATTAGTCTGAAAAAGGCATCTCCGAAAACACCCATGGCAAGCTTCCTGTCTCGGCATTCTCACAGCCTGTCGGTTCTGGCGCGCTTGCCTTTACCGTCGTTGCAGCCACCACCGCCTTCAGACGAAGCGGTCGGTAATTGTCGATGAGATCGGGCATTTCCTTGCCCGCGTCTTTGCAAGCTTTTGTCACTCCATCTCCTGGCTGATTTCGTTGCTTCAGCTTCATCTGCTGCGGAATGTCCCGCTCAGTTTCTCTCCGGCTGCCGCCGGCGAATTCCGGCGGCAGCCAAGTTGCCTTGGGAGGCACGAACGAAGAAAGGATCAATCACCGTCTGTCGACGGCTGTGCGAGAATGGCAATCGCGCCCGGCGTCCCGGCTGCCTTTCGACGTCGCAGCGTGAATGCCATGCCAATCATGATCACCGTGCAGGTCACGCCGAGCAGCAGTGCGGAAACAGCCGCTGATTCAGGGCTGGTATTGAAGCGAATGCCTTCCCAGAGCTTTCGTGGCAGTGTCTTGACGGAAAGGTCACTCAGGAAGATCGATGCGACCGATTCATCGAATGACAGCAGCATTGCTAGAAGACCGCCGATGGCGAGGCCGGGAAGCAACAAGGGGAAGACAACGGTGCGAAAGACGCGCCATGGATTTGCACCAAGGCTTGCCGCCGCGAGTGACAGCGCCGGATCGATTGAGCTGTAGGTTGCTGAGGCGACCAGATAAACAACCGGGAAAATCAGCACGGTATGCGCAAGGATGATACCCATCTCAGTATCTACCAACCCCACTCGCGCGAAGGTCAAATACGCCCCCAGCGCGAAGACAACGGCCGGTACACTAAGCGGCGACTGCACAAGTGCCTCCAGAGCGCCTTGAAACCAAAAGCGGCGCCCACCAAAGCCCAGCACGGCAAGGATTGCGAGAAGAAGGCTGAGGATGCAGGTGGCAATCCCGATCCGGAGACTGGTCAGAGCTGCGCCCATCCATTCGGAGCTGCCGAGGATCGTTTCGAACCAGCGTAGCGAAAAGCCGGGAGGCGGGAAAATGAGGACATCCGCCGAACTGAAACTGACAGGGAAGAGAATGAGCAGTGGAAGCAAGATGTACGACGATATCAACACTAGGTATATCGCTGGCACAACCGCGCTTCCCGCTCTCCACAATGATGACAGTCCGGGATTTGCTTTCGGCAACGCTACCGATCGGCGAAGCAGAGAGGTGTCCGGCTTTTCCTCTGAATGTCCCTGAGAGGTAATAGAAAGTGGGGCAGGGCGCTGCCAACGCGACAGGAAGCGGGCGACCATCGTCAGTGCTGTGACCACGATCGTCGCAACGATGGCAAGCGTTATGCCAAGGGCCGCGGCCATGGCCCAATCCGCACCCGTCTCGATCTCCGATTGGATAACCTGTGCAAGCATTTGCTGCCTTTGGTTACCCAAAAGTGCCGGCGCTATGAAGCTCGCGATCGTGAAAAGGAAGGTGATGATGACGCCCGATTGAATGCCACGGATCGACAGCGGAACAACCACTCCCAGCCAGGCGCGTAGCGGGTTAGCGCCAAGTGTATTTGCTGCGAGCAGAATACGTCCGTCGATACGTCGTAGGACTGTGACGAGCGAGAAAACCATCATTGGAATGGAGGAATGCACGAGCGCCAGCACAACAGCAGGCTCGCTGAACAACAATGGGAGCGGCTCTGAGATGAGGCCAAGACTGAGCAGTGTTCCGTTGACAAGGCCGCGCTGGCCGAGGATCGCGATCCAGGCGAACGTGCGCACCAGAACACTCGTCAGAAAAGGAACAAGCACCAACAATCCGAGAAGGAGCGCCTTTATACCGGTTGCCCGGCTGAGGAACCATGCAAGCGGATACGAGATCACCAGTGTTATTGCGGTCGCTTCAAGGCTTATGCGTACGGTCGTCCAGGTAATTTTAAGATAGACTGAGCCTGCGAATATGCGCATGAAGCGCGCCACAGCGTCGCCGCCAAAGGCTTGTGGCACTATTGCGAGCAGTGGAATGAAGAAGGCGAGGAGCAAGAGCACAAAAACGGGCACCAGCAGTAAAGTTTGACCCCGGTTCGCAAGTAAATTCTGTTTCATTGTGTTACTCCTCGCCGCCTGAACTTATTGCATGATGTACGTGGCCCACTCGGCCTTCACCGAGTCGTAGTTGTCGTTCCACCACTTCGAGTTGAGAACGGCGCTTACTTTGGCGTTAGCCGGGTAGCTTGGCAGATCCTTGGCAACAGCCGGGTCAAGGAGTCTCAGCGCATCGACGTTGGTCGGGCCGTATGCGATCACGCGCGTGAGTTCGGCCTGTTGTTCGGCTTGAGCGGCGAAATTGATGAACTTCATCGCTTCACCTGCATTCCGGGCACCCTTGGGTACTGCCCAGTATTCGGTATCGGCAAGGGCGCCTTCCCAGGTATAACCCCAATTTGCCCCTGCCTTGATGGCGTTCTTGATACGCCCTGTGCCAGCGTAAACCATGTCGGCCTCACCCTGCTGCATGAGAGCCTGGATGTCGGATGCGCCCTTGTAACCGATGACCTGATCTTTCACCCGGTCAATGACTTTCAAGGCGCGTTGCACGTCGAGAGGATAGAGATCGGCCGGCTTCACGCCGTCTCCCATCAGCGCAAATTCAAGAGAGTAGGTTGCATCAGACGGGAGGACACGCCGGGCCTTTACGCTCGGGTCAAAAAATTGAGCCGGAGTGACTTCGTTCGGAAACTTGTCCTTGTTCCATGCGAGGTTGGTCCCGAAAACCATGTAGCCAACGCCGTATTTGGTGCGGAAATTTTCCGGAATGTTATCGGCCTTTACGACCGAGTAATCGATCGGCTCAAGCAGGCCGTCCTTCACCTCACTCGCGAAGGCAGGGCTCTCGGCGGAGATCACGTCCCAGGTGACATTGCCGCTCTCTACCATGGCTTTGACCTTGGCATATCCGGTACCAGTGGTACCGGTTACCTTGACCCCACTCGCCTTGGCATACGGGTCGAAATAGGCCTTTGTCTGCGCTTCCTGAAAGGAACCTCCGTAAGAGGAGATAACGAGGTCGGCGGCAGATGCGGCGCCCGAAAGCATGATGACACCGGTGGCAGCAAGCAAAGTGGTCGAGATGCGCTTGAAGAATGTGGTCGAATTCATCGTTTTTCTCCTCTGGATGTCATGGGTTTTCCCACTTCAAAATTCCGCTTCAGGGTCATCCTTCTGTCGGAAGAATTGCGACGGACGCCGGCGGCCACTGCGCGATGACGGCCGCACCAGGAGTAAGGCTCCCGGCAAGATCATCTCCACGCATGACGTTGGCGAGCAGGGACTGCCCGTCGGATAGTTGCAAGGCGACACGCCAGCCAGCACCGAGGTAGGTCACATCCCGGATCGTGGCGGAAACGCCGAATGAGCTTTCTGTTGAAGGTTTCAATGGCGAGAGGATCGTCACGTTCTCGGGTCTGACGACGATATCGAACGGTCCGTCTGCCGGGGACGGCAGCGCCTGACGTGCACCGCCGATCTCATAACCCTTGCCTCCGTCCGTGCCACTTACCCGAAGGATCGAACATTCCCCGATGAAGCGTGCCACAAAGTGGTTGGACGGATGAGCGTAGATTGTCTCCGGGTCGGCGACCTGAAGCAGCTTTCCACCGGACATAATGCCGATCCGGTCAGCCATGGCCATCGCTTCCGATTGGTCATGGGTGACGTAGATAACCGTGATGCCAAGCTCATGCTGAATTCGCTTCAGTTCCTGCTGCATCTGGTCACGGAGCCGCCGGTCGAGGGCGCCAAGGGGTTCATCCATAAGGAGAATGGAAGGACTGAAAACCAGAGCTCGCGCGAGTGCAACACGTTGTTGCTGCCCCCCAGACATTTGTATTGGATATGACGCTCCGCGGTCGGTCAGATTAACCAGGCTGAGAGCGGCCTTAACCCTCTCTTCTCGTTCGCTGCGCCCAACACCGCGCATTCTAAGGGGGTACGCGACATTTTCAGCCGCGGTCAAATGCGGAAAAAGTGCATAGTTCTGGAAGACTACACCGATCTGCCGCCGATGTGGCGGCACGTCTGAAACAGGTGTACCCGACATCAGAACACGGCCCTCCGTCGTCCTTTCGAACCCCGCCAGCAGCATAAGGAGGGTTGTCTTCCCGGAACCGCTCGATCCGAGCAGGGCAAAGAATTCTCCCTGCGCGATATCCAGGCTGACCTTATCAACGGCAGTGACAGGACCATAGCGGCGCGTCACAGCCTGAAACGAGACGGCGGGTAGCGGCTGGTCGTTCATCACACGTCCCTACCAAGCTCGAATGGTGTCAGGACCTCATAACCACTGTCGGTGACAAGCACGGTGTCACCGAAACGGGCACCACCGATACCATCGACGTAGATCCCAGGTTCGACGCTGAGGACCATACCGGCTTGGAGTTGAACGGCGGAGTTCGCCTTGAGTTCAATGCCGTCCCAGTCGGAATATCCAATTCCCCGGCCCGTTCGATGCAAAAACGGGCTGTCCCAACCGCCCTGTTCAATAACGTCGACGGCGGCTGCATGGACCTCGCCAGCAGTGACGCCGGGTCGGATTTTCGCCAAAGCAGCTTCCTGAGCTCGACGAGCGAAATCGACTACCTTGCGAAGCTCAGCAGAGAGCGGCTTCGAACCGACGGCGATAGGTCGGTCGAAACAAACTCCGTAGCCTGCGAAGACTTGGCCACAAAGGCAGATCTGCACATTCTCGCCGTCATTCATGATCCGACCACCACCAGAGCAGTGGCAACGAGCAGTGCGTTCAGGACCACTTCCGACCATGTTCATCTGGTGCGGCCAGAATCTGGGCTGTTCCGCGTCGTTACCCAGAAACTCAGCGCTCCGCTTGATAGCAGCCGTAAGCGAGGCAAGCGTAACCTGCCATTCTGCGGCGCCAGGTGTGATGGCTTGACGAGCGGCGGCGTACTGATGCCCGACAATATCTGTCGCCCGACGAATACCATCGATGACGACAGCATTCTTGAGAGCAAGCTGATCACGCAAAAAGGATGTTGCATCCTTTATGCGTTCGGAGCCAAGAACCTGTCTCACCAGTTCGATGTTGGAAGCCCAGGTTGAGTTGAAGTCGACGCCGATCGCCTGAGCATGAGGTGCGATCTCGCCGATGTACTTCGCGAGAGCGTCCTGATGGGACATCGGCGCAGGTATCGGTTCTTCCCATTCGACCCATTCAGCTTCGACAGGTGTCGTGCATCTCGCTCTGATCTCCTTGGCTTCGCTGCGAGGGGAAACGAACGCCGGCTGTCCTTGCTGTTCAAACACCAGCCAGATCGGCCTGCCGATCGGAAGACCGTTCAGGCCGGTGAAGAAGCGCAGGTAATCGAAGCCGGAGATGGCAAGAATATCAATGGCGGCATGCTTCATCGCCGCCTGGGTGCGCTCAATGCGATTGCGATACTCCGCGTCGGATGGAAATTTCAGTTCTGACGTCTCAGGGTTTTGATACATTGCATTCCCCAACTTGTTATTTTGATACTCGCAAGCCTTAAATCGACTTGACGTTAAGCCGGTATCTCTCGTGTGATGGTGCGTGCGTGGCCGAATGCGCCACGTGTACCGCAGATGTGCGCCGCATATTGCGCTCCGTCGCTGGCGGCGTCCTTAAGCGATGCTCCAGTCAGCACGCGGCACACGAGCCGGCTGAGAAACGCGTCTCCAGCCCCAAGCGTGTCAACTGCATCGACCGGAACCGCAGGCGCAAAGAGCACATTGCCCTTGTGGCAAACCGTAGCGCCCCGAGCCCCTTGCGTTACAGTCACGAGCTCGACGCCTGCCGAAAGGGCCGTGTCCAGAACGTGTTTCACTTCATCATCGCTGGCATTCGATCTGGAGAACGCCGCCACCTTGACGTAGGGCAAGACGTCTGCGGCATAATCCAGACTGCGATCGGAGAAGTCGAAGGAGATCGCAACGCGCTCCCTGATCTCAGGGAGCTGACTATCAAGCTGGCTCGTTTCCCCGGTGTGAGCAAGGTCGAAGCCGGCCAGATATTCGAGATCGGCACTGTCGAGTTTGAACATCGAAACGCCTTTCTCGCACAGACCCCAGACGCGATTGTTGCCGTCGTCATCCATGTGCACCGTTGCGAAAGCGTTCGGCCCCTCCTTGACTCGCAGACGTGTGAGTTCAACACCCTCCGCCTGCAAGCTGGATCGAATGAGATCGCCATCGGAATCGGTGCCAATGACACCGAGATAAGCGGCACTTAGTCCACTGCGCTGGGCGTGGACGGCAAAGTTTACCGCGTTGCCGCCCGGGAACATGAGCTTCTGATTGAAATACCGGTCGACAACATTGTCACCCACGCCACAAACACGCATTTGACGACCTCAGTAAGTTGTTTTGAACATGTATCGGCGATCGTTTAGGTCGTGACCTGTGACGGCTTGATAGTGCTCGGCCAGTCGCCTCGACAATGTCGAAAGGAGAAGAGGCGTAATTTCCCCGCGCACCGACGCTGGAACGCCTGGAAGGCTATAGTCCTTCGAGTCCACGACACGGCAGCGCTGGGTGTTCTTGGTAAGAAATGTCTCGACCCGATCGATTATGGCGCGGGTATCGTCCTCGCCCTTGAACAGGAGGACAGGGGTATCAGGCTGAACGACTTCAAAAGCACCATGCAGGAACTCGTTGGCGTTGAACCACGAGGCGTGCTTCCACTGCATTTCCATGAGGTAGCACATGGCGAAGCCATAGCCGGCGCCCTGATTGGGACCAGCGGAGAGCACATAGGTGAGGGGTTCGGAACCGAAGGCGACCGCCGTTTCGTGAAGATTAGCCTCAGCTTCTTCGATCGCCTTTTCAAAAGCAGCAGGAACGGCCGCATAAGCCTGTTCGATTGCCGCATAGTCGAGTTCGGCGCCGGTTTCTCGAAGGAGGGCCGTCACCACCATGCCGACGAGCAATTGCTTCGGCGCCAGAATGGTCCGGTCGCTATTGTAGGTAAACACGTCATCGCACTCGGCAGCGAGCGGTGTCGTCTCATTCTTGGTAAATCCGATGACACGGGCGCCGACTGAACGGCAATGGCGAGCTGCCTCGATCGTTTCTTTCGTCGTACCATTATGTGAGGCGACGAGAACGACGGAATCTGCGGAGAGCAGTGCCGGCGAACGGCGGTTGAACTCTTCACTGTTGAAGTGGAAGGTCGGGATTTTCGCGCTGCGATCGCACCTGTAGGCAGCCGCCGAGAAGTCATTGTACGAACCGCCGCAGCCGATCAGGAAAATATTTCGCGCGCCCTTTGCAGCCGCTTTGACAACCTCTGCGATCCTTTCTCGCTGGGTCAGGGCCGCTTCGATGGTGCTGCGGAATTCGGGATCGGGAGAGACGAGATTTGGGTAGTTGGTCATCATGCTTCGCTTTCTGAGTTGAGACTGTGAGCGCGCTCTCATGTGACACCGGTCTCACAATTTTGGGCGTGCTGTCAAGTGTTTTGTTAGATACTCATTCTCTGCTATTGACGATGGGACGAGCGAAAATGCGGACAATCAAATGAAGACAAGTGAACGCGCGAACTCTCAGCCGACAGTGAGCGACGTTGCGCGCGCAGCCGGGGTTTCGCGCGCAACGGCAGCGCGGGTGCTGGGCGGATATGGGTACGCCGGATCGGAGGCGCGCGAACTGGTTCTCGATGCGGCCAAACGGCTGGCTTATCAACCGAACCAACTCGCTCGAAGTATGGCGACCGGCCGCACCAAGACCATCGGTGTGGTGGTTGCCGATATCGAGAACCTGTATTTTGCAAGGGCTATCCGGGCGATTACGGATACTGCGAACGCGAACGGTTTCGATGTCGTTTTGGCAAACACCGACGAAAATGTTGAGCTCGAGCGCTCCGCAGTCCGGGTCATGCTGGCCAAACGAGTTGATGGATTGATTGTCTCACCAGCGTCAAGCGTCGACGTCGATCATCTCGTTGAAGCGCGTAACTTGGGTTGCCCGTTCGTACTTCTCGACAGGCGTGTGCCTGTTCTAAAGGCGGATACGGTTGCGATCGATAACTTTCCGGCGGCTCGTGAGGCGGTAGGGACGTTCGTCAGGTCAGGCCACAAGCGCATCGCGTTGGTCTCAAATTCAAGATTTGAAGGTGGTCAGAAGTATCTGACGTCACCCGTTCGCGAGCGCTTGGAGGGCTACAAGGCTGCGCTTCACGACGCGGGAATCCAGAACGACCCAAAGCTTGCCCTCTTCGGCGGCGGCAATAATGAACAGCTTGCGCAAAAGCTGCGCAAGCTTTGCCAAAGCGATGAGCGCCCAACCGCATTCCTGGCGGTGACAAGCGCGGTAGCCTTGGTGATCCTTGGTGTTTTAAGAGACGTTGGCCTGAGCGTTCCCGATGACGTGTCTCTGATATGCTTTGAGAATGCGGATTGGACGGTTGCCGTTACTCCTCCCCTGACCGTCATCGCGCAACCGATAAAAGAACTGGCATCAGCGGTGACCGAACGACTCATTGCTCGGCTTCAGGGCGATCTAAAGAGCCAGGCCAAAGAGACCCTGCTTTCGGCGACGCTGATTAGCCGTGGCTCGGTTAGCATCCCGCAGCTTTTCGAAAGCAGGGGACGCGACACGGGTAATACGCCGCCGTCCACCTCCTGATCCTTGCACAATTGATTGCTCGCAAGCCGACGCTTGAACACTCTTGACAACAAGGTGAGAGCGGTCCCATATGAGAGCGGTATCAGTTTGCGATCACATCGCGTTCAATGATCCGAAGTTCAACTCTCCCGCCTGCGCTTACCCAGAACGGGAATATCAATCCGAAGGTGATTAAATGAAACTGCAAGGCAAAACCGCCGTCGTCACAGGCGCTGGCCGCGGCATTGGGCGTGCGACCGCCCTGGAGCTGGCCAAGGAAGGCTGCAATGTCGTCCTGGCTGCGATCGAACTCAACGAAGTCGAGGCAGTAGCTGCCGAGATCCGCGCAATCGGCCCCGAGGCACTGGCCGTGCGGACCGATGTGCAGCATAAATCCGAGGTAGATGCCTTGGCGAAAGCGGCGTTCGACCGGTTCGGCGCAGTCGATATTCTCGTGAACAACGCCGGCGTGGCGATCCATAACACCATCCCGAACATCAAGGAAGCTGATTGGGACTGGATGATGGCCATCAACCTCAAGGGCACGTTCCTATGCACACAAGCATTCTTCCAGCACATGTGCGATCGGCGTCATGGCCATATTATTAACGTCGTTTCGCGTGCTGGTAAGGTCGCCTCCGCCAAGTTCGGCGCTTACGCTGCTTCGAAATTTGGAATGCTTGGATTCACCCAGACCACGGACCAGGAAGGTATTGAGTTCGGCGTTAAGGCAACGGCGGTTTGCCCAGGTGCCGTTGATACCCAGCAGCGCTCCGATAATCACATCGATGACCGTTCGCAACTGCTCCAGCCCGAGGACGTTGCAGAGTACATTGCGTTCATCGTCACCAGGCACGACCGCGTCTACATCGGTGAAGTGTCACCGATCGCACAGCAACTAAAACCACTTCCGGGCAGCGGCTGGCTCAAGCCAGGCATTTAAATATTCTGGCGTCGTAGGGTAATCAGATGTCCGTTCATACCACCATTCAAGCTGTGACAGGCCGCATAGCGGCACGAAGCGCGCAATCGCGTCAAAATTATCTTGAGCTTATCGAGGCGCAGAGAAAGGGTGGCGTACATCGTTCCGCGCTGTCTTGTGGCAACCTGGCTCACGGCTTCGCCGCATGCTCGTCGTCCGAAAAGGCGATGCTGAGCGGATCGGAAGCACTGAATCTTGGCATTGTCACCTCCTATAATGACATGTTGAGCGCCCATCAGCCCTACGGCACCTATCCGGACATCATCAAGGCTGCAGCCCACGCGGTGGGCGCGACTGCGCAGATCGCTGGTGGTGTGCCGGCAATGTGTGACGGGGTCACGCAGGGGCAGCCTGGAATGGACTTATCGTTATTTAGCCGTGACGTGATCGCGATGTCCACCGCGATCGCGCTCAGCCATAATATGTTCGATGCTGCGGTATACCTTGGGGTCTGCGACAAGATCGTTCCAGGGCTTCTTATCGGAGCGCTGTCCTTCGGCCATCTTCCTGCGGTCTTTGTACCGGCAGGCCCCATGACATCGGGCCTCTCGAATGATGAGAAAGCGCGCATTCGCCAGCTTTCATCGGAGGGTAAGATCGACCGCGCGCGGTTGCTCGACGCCGAGGCGAAGTCTTATCATTCGCCTGGCACATGCACCTTCTACGGCACTGCGAACTCCAACCAGATGCTCATGGAAATCATGGGGCTTCATATCCCGGGTTCGAGCTTCGTCAACGCGAACACATCCTTGCGCGAAGCCCTCACCCGTGAGGCAACTCGTCGTGCGCTTTCGCTGACAGCCGGAGGAAAAAACTATACACCGATCGGTCACATCATCGATGAGAGGTCGATTGTAAACGGTATTGTGGGATTACTTTCGACCGGCGGCTCCACAAATCATACGCTTCACATCATCGCAATTGCACAAGCAGCCGGACTGCATGTCACCTGGCAAGACATGAGCGATCTCAGCGATGTTGTGCCACTTCTAGCGCGTGTCTATCCAAATGGCTCTGCCGACGTGAACCATTTCCACTCCGCCGGAGGCATGGGCTTTCTAATCCGCGAATTGATCGACGGCGGCTTCCTGCACGAGGACGTCGATACGATCTGGGGAAGAGGTCTTCGAAAATATGCGGTCACACCAGGGCTAGAGGGTAACGAGGTGGTGTTTCACCGGACATCCCTGGCGTCGAGTAATCCAAAGGTGCTTGCGCCGGTCAGCCACGCATTCTCCCCGAACGGTGGATTGAAGTTGCTGTCGGGCAATATTGGCAAGTCAGTCATCAAGGTCTCTGCCGTCAAGCCGGAGAACCGCGTCATCGAAGCGCCAGCACGTGTATTCCATGCTCAGGAAGAGCTTCAGCAAGCGTTCCGCAACGGTGAACTCGATGGCGATCTTATTGCCGTCGTCCGGTTCCAGGGGCCGAGATCAATCGGCATGCCCGAACTCCACAAACTCACTCCGGCGCTTGGTGTATTGCAAGATCGAGGCTTCAAGGTTGCATTGGTCACCGACGGACGGATGTCGGGTGCCTCGGGCAAGGTTCCGGCCGCGATCCATATCACGCCGGAAGCTTCGGATGGCGGTGCTATTGCCAAAATTCGCGATGGCGACCTCATTAAGCTGGATGCCAACGTGGGCACATTGACTTTCCTCGGAGATGAGGAGGAGTTCCACGCGCGTCCGGCCATAAGCCACGATCTTCGGTCGCAACAGCATGGCACTGGTCGCGAGCTTTTCGCTCGCTGTCGATCGTTGGTCAGCTCAGCTGATCAAGGCGCCAGTATTCTCGGTAGCTTTTAGTCGAATTCACGAGGAGGAAAACTATGGAGTATCGCTTATTAGGGCGTTCAGGCCTCAAGGTGTCGACCTTGACTATTGGTACGATGACCTTTGGTGGCGTCGGCTGGGCAAAAACTGTCGGCGATCTTGGCGTACCAGAGGCGAAGCGACTTGTGGATCTCTGCCTTGATGCCGGGGTCAACTTGATCGACACGGCCGATGTCTATTCCGACGGCAAGTCCGAAGAGATTGTCGGCGATATTCTCGGCGGAAAGCGCAAAGGCAGCACGTTGATCGCCACAAAAGCGCGCTTTAACATGGGGCCGGGTCCGAACGACGGGGGTCTGTCGCGTCAATATCTGATCGCAGCGTGTGAGGCGAGCCTGAAAAGGCTGAAGACCGACGTCATCGACCTTTACCAGGTTCACGAATGGGATGGGCAGACACCATTGGAAGAAACAATGGAAGCCCTCGATACCCTCGTTCGCCAAGGGAAGGTCAGATACATCGGCTGCTCGAATTTCACGGGCTGGCAGATCATGAAGGCGCTCGGCGTCAGTGAGAAGGATAAACGTCAGCGTTTTGTAAGCCAGCAGATCCATTACACCCTCGAAGCGCGCGATGCCGAATATGAACTGTTGCCGATTTCCGTCGACCAGGGCATCGGCGTGCTTATCTGGAGCCCGCTTGCGGGCGGCCTGCTTTCCGGAAAGCACCGCCGCGACCGAGCGGCTCCAGAAGGCAGCCGCCAGTTTGCTGGCTGGACCGAGCCGCCGATCCGCGACGAAAACCGCCTCTGGAATATCGTTGATACGCTGGTATCGATTGCTGAGGGCCGCGGCGTTTCTGCGGCTCAGGTTGCACTGGCTTGGCTGTTGGGCCGCAAGGTTGTTACCTCAGTTATCATCGGTGGACGAACTGAGGCGCAGTTTAAAGACAATCTCGCGGCTGCTGATCTGAAGCTTTCGAACGAAGAACGAGAACGGCTCGATGAGGTCAGTATTCCCCCCTTGCTCTATCCTTACTGGCACCAGCGCAACAATGCAGCAGACAGGCTGAGTGAGGCAGATCTCGAATTGCTCTCACCTCATCTGAGGAAGAAGTCTTAATGGGTCTGGAGCAGGCGCCTGCTGTCTGGCCACACTTTCTTCCGTTGCGTCACGTCGCCCGGGATGGAGGTACCCCCTGCATGCCGAAAAATGTCTAAGACGAGGGAATTTCAATTTTCGTGAAAGATGACAATCAATGTCAGGACCGCAGCATCGCCCAAGATGATACGCCCGAAACTAAGAATTTCATCGCTGAAAAAGGTCGCGGAAGTGCTGCTCCGACGATAGCCGATGTTGCGCGCGCATCGGGTGTCTCGCGCGCGACGGCTGCGAGGGTTCTCGGTGACTATGGCTATGTCCGTGCGCAAACGCGGCAACTGGTTCAGGAGGCTGCCACGAGCTTGGCGTATCAACCCAATCAGCTTGCAAGAAGCATGGCCACCGGTCGCAGTAAGACAATCGGTGTCGTGATAGCCGATATTGAGAACTTGTATTTTGCTCGGGCTATCCGAGCCATTACGGATACAGCTAGCTCACACGGTTTTGTCGTGATCCTGGCGACGACGGACGAGGATATTGAACTCGAGCGAGATGCGGTGCGCGTTCTCCTAGCGAAGCGCGTCGATGGATTGATCATTTCACCGACCTCAAGCAGTGAGGTAGAGCATCTTGTAAACGCGTCCGGGAGAGACTGTCCGATTGTTCTTCTGGACAGACGGGTCCCCGTGCTTTCCGCTGACACCTTCGCGATCGACAATTTCCGTGCAGCCTATGAGGCCGTGACCACACTCATCGGACGAGGCCACAGGAGTATCGCCCTAGTGTCAAACGCTCCAGCACATGGCGAGCAGCATTACCTCATTTCGTCGGTTCGCGAGCGCATCGACGGTTACCGCGCAGCTTTGCATGATGCTGAAATACCGATCGCTCCCGAACTGGTAGTTTTGGGCGGCTGGGATCCAGGCAATCTGGCGCAACAAGTGCGCGTGCTATGCAGTTCTTCAGATCGTCCTACTGCCTTTTTGGCTACAGACAGCTCGGTGGCCCTGGTTCTCCTCGAGGTCGTCCGGGAAATGAACCTTTCGATTCCCGACGATATTTCCCTCATTTGCTTCGATAATGCTGACTGGACCGCCGCGACCACTCCTCCGCTGACAGTGATTTCACAGCCCATAAAGGAGCTCGCGACCGCGGCCACGGAAGATCTGATCGCCCGTTTGAACGGTGAGGCTACCAACTCTGCAAAAGAGGTGCTTCTTCCAGCGACCCTAGTGGCGCGCGGTTCGGTTGGCGATGCCCCGTACTAAAGGAGGCAAAATCTCAGCACGGTAGCATTGTCAGAATGCTAACCGCCTGGCGTTGGACAGGCGGTGATATTTGTTCAGCGCCAGCAGCAGGAAGCTTTGCGTTCCGGCATTGGGTCATTCTGGTTTTGCTCGCAAGTCTTCAGAATTCGTGGCGTGGACCCGCCGATTGCGTCAAAATCGATTGGTCGAACGCTCACGTGACGCGGCCGTTGTGCTTCACAGCGTAGGTTGCTCACAACGACGCTACCTGATCAGGTTCACTGTGGCGCACCAAGATATTGGAAAAGAAATGGAACTCAGAAGCGTTTTGCAAAAATTCCGATTAGACGGAAAAGTCGCTTTGATAACAGGCGGAACGCGCGGCATAGGGCTGGCGGCTGCTCACGCTTTTGGTGAGGCTGGCGCCAAGCTTTACCTGAGTGCGCGTCGCGAGGAATATGAAGACGGCGGCAAGATACAGAGTTCGGGCTATGCCGTAACTTTTATTCCTGCTGACCTGACGACACGTGATGCGGCGACGGAGCTCGTCAATAAAGTTATAGAAGATGCTGGCAAAATAGACATTCTGGTCAATAATGCCGGCCTTGCGAACGGAGGTGACACGCCTCTATTTACTGAAGAACAATGGCGCGACGTGATGGCATTGAATGTCGACTCGGTGTTCTGGTGCTCGCAAGCTGTCATCAATTCAATGCGCGACACGGGAGGCGGCACGATTGTCAACGTTGGGTCGATGTCCGGGATCGTCTCAAATATTCCCCAGAATCAGGTTGCTTATAATAGCTCCAAAGCTGCGGTTCATATGATGACCAAAAGCCTCGCAAGCGAATTGGCCGAAGATAATATTAGGGTCAATGCTGTTGCTCCCGGTTATATCGAAACGATCATGTCACGAGCAGGTATGGAGCATCCTGTTCGGGGCCCAATCTGGCGTGAGATGACGCCGATGAAGCGCTTCGGCAAAGCCGAGGAGGTGGCAGCCGCGATCTTGTTCCTTGCCTCGGAGGCGTCTAGCTATGTGACTGGGGATATTCTCGTTGTAGACGGTGGCCACACGACGAGGTAGTTGTAAGCGGACCCGAAACTGTGGTCATCAGAATAAATTGGCCGCCGCAAGATGACCTCCGGCGGCCAGCATAATTTAATCGATTTTTGTGTTCTCGATACTGAAACCCGACTGGAACGTCAGGAACCCAGGCATGTTCGTGAAGCCCGTGACACCTTTCTTGACGGCATAGCTCTGCTCGCGCCACATGAAGTAGACGAGCGGTGACAACTCGAGGGCGCGATCGACGAATTCGTCGTAGATCTTTGCACGTTCGGCCTTGTCGACGGTGCTGCGGCCCTTGTCCAGGAGCTCGTTGATCTTGGCATCGTTGAAGTAAGGCGAGTTGTTGGTTCGGACGAGCTTGTCGCCACCGTAGTAGTAGTTGCTCAGCCAGTCCGCATCGGTGATCTCGCCAAGGCTTCCAAGCACGGTGAAGTCGTAGTCCCCATTGTTCGTCTTCGACATCCGGCTCGCCCAGTCCGGGAGGTCAAGCGTGACCTTGATCCCGATCTTCGCCAGTTCGGACTGGATCGCGATGGCGGTGTTCTGATGGAAGCTGTACTGCGAAGTCGCGAGCAGCCTCACGGTGAAGCCGTTAGGATACCCCGCCTTGGCTAGCAGCGCCTTTGCCTTCTCCGGATCATGCTTGAAGTAGTTGGCCTTCGCCTCGGAATACCCCATGTAGCCTTTTGGAATGGCGATGCCCCAGAGCGCCTGGCCCAATCCGTTGAATGCCGTGTTGATGATCACGCTACGATCGACGGCGTATGAGATCGCCTGACGGACCTCCGGCTTGGAGAACGGTTCGAACTTCGTGTTGAACTGCAACCCCATGAACGGACCGGTGTTGCGCAGAAGCTGTGTGCCGGGCCCCTTTTCCAGGTCCGCGGAGTCCTTCGCAGGAACATATTCGATCACGTCGACGTCACCGGATTTCAGCGCGTTCACGCGAGTGTTCTCGTCGCCATAGAATACGTAGTGAACTTCGTCGAGATCGGGCTTGCCCTTCTTGTAGTAGCCCGCGAACTTCTTGACGACGATTTCGCGGCCGCGCGTCCAGTTGACGAATTGGAACGGACCGGCACCGACTGGCGAGGCGGTGGGGTTCGCGGCATTCTTCTGGAGCCACGCAGCAGGCACGATCACGGATTCCGGAAGCGCCAGATAATCGACCAGAGCCATGGAGGGGCTGGACAGCGTGAGCTTCACTGTTTTCGCGTCCGGAGTCTCGATCTTCGAAATGATGGAAAGCTCGTTGCGGAATGCGGCTTTGCCCGCCGGATCGATCATCCGCTCCAGGGACGCTTTCACGTCTGCAGCGGTGACAGGCGAACCATCGTGGAAAGTCGCCTGTCGGAGATGAAAAGTAAATTCTTTTGCGTCAGGGCTGATGTCGTAGCTCTCGGCGAGTTCCGGCGAAATCTTGCCATCGATGCCGTAGTTGACGAGACCGCGATGGATCGCGAGCTTCACAGTTCGTCCAGACGTGCCCGGCTGGATCACTGTATCGAGCGAGGAAGGTTCGCTCGAAAGGCCGAAGTACAGAGTACCACCAGCGAGGGCTGTCGTCGCAGGGAGGCCAAGAAGGCCAGCCGCGACAGCGAGTTGAATGAGTCTTTTCATGCTGTTCCCTTTCCTAGTTAAGATTTTTAGTTTTCACGCAATCTCGGGTCGAGATGGTCACGGAGCGCGTCGCCAAGAATGTTGATTGCGAGCACCGTGAAGGCGAGGCAAGCAGAGGGCCAGACGACATACATGGGGTTCTGGTTGAGGTAACCGCGAGCTGTGCCGATCATCTGTCCCCAGGAAGGCTCGGGTGGAACGATTCCAAGCCCGAGGAAGCTCAGTCCAGATTCGAGCAGGATCGCGGCAGCGATCGTCAACGTTCCCTGGACGACGAGCGGAGACAGGATATTGGGCAGGATGGCCTTGAACACGACTCGCAGGTAGCGAGCCCCCATCGCGTGTTCCGCTTCGACGTATTCCTGTCGAATGACCTGAAGCGTGGCGGACTGGGCAACGCGGGCGAACTGCGGAATGAAGATGATGCCGATAACCACACTCAGGCTCGCGACTCCGCTCTTCCAGAAGCCAACTGCAAGAAGCGCCAGCAGGATGGCCGGGAAGCTGAGCATGATGTCAACGGCGCGCATCACGAAGAATGCAAGCGTCGGGCGACTGTACGCCCCAATTATTCCAAGAGCCGTCCCGCCGACGGCAGCAATGATCGTCGATATCACGGCAACGATGATGGTTGGCCGGATACCGATCAGCAGACGGGAAAGGATGTCGCGACCGAACTCGTCAGTGCCGAGCAGATACTGAACCGAACTCGGTTGATTGACGGAGTTCTGGTTGATGAGAAGCGGATCATGTGGCGCGACCAAAGGTCCGATCAGCGCTGTAGCCAGGACTGCCGAGACGACCAGGATGCTGGCGAGGACAAGCGGGCGACGGAAAAGAATGGAGATCTTCATGCGCGTTTCCGTCGGATGCGTGGGTCGAGCAAGCTGTAGAGGAGGTCGACACACAGGTTGATGAGGATGAAGAGCGCGGCGATCGTTAGGATGCTTCCCTGGACGAGAGGGTAGTTGCGGTTCGAGACTGCGGTCACGAGGAGGGTGCTCAGTCCCGGCCAGTTGAAGAGAGCCTCGACCAGGACGGTGCCACCCATGAGGTTTCCGAGTTGAAGGCCGACGATGGTGACGATCGGGATGGAGGCGTTGCGCAGCACGTGCATCCAGATCACCCTGCCTTCACGCATTCCCCTCGCACGTAGCGACCGCACGAAGTCACGCCCGAGTATCTCCAGCATCGAGGACCGGGTCATGCGTGCAATCGAGGCGGCAAGGCCGAGCCCGAGTGTCAGAGCTGGCAACGTCAGCTTCTGAAAGTGCAGATAGACGTTGCGGGAAATATCGGTGTATCCGCTGGCGGGGAGCCAGCCGAGCTTGATGCTGAGTAGGAGGATGAGGAGCGATCCGAGGATGTAGACCGGAACGGAGATGCCGAGTGTCGACAGAGAGGTCAGCAATCCGTCCAGGAACCGTCCCCGCCGCAGCGCCGCCGCTATGCCGACCGGCACGCCTATCAGGGCGGCGATCAGGATTGCTGCCGAGGCGAGTTCCATGGTCTTCGGCAGGCTTGCGGTTACGTAGTCAATCACCGGATAACCGTCGAGCGAGTTTCCAAGGTCCCCGATGGCGGCACCGCTCAGCCACTTGACGTACTGCGTCAGAACCGGCTGATCGAGACCTAGCTGGGTTCGCATCGCCGCGATCGTCTCCGGCGATGGATTGCTCTCGGGGCCGAGAAGCAACAGCACGGGATCGCCCGGCATGATGTACATGATGGAGAAGACCAGGGTGGCGATGACCCAGAGCTGGATCAGCGCGGTGGCGAGCCTCGACCCCAAGGTGATAACAAGTACCGTCAGCGTCTTCATCGATGCGCCTCCAGAGCGGTCGAACGCTCGCCAACCTTGGGCACAGCGCTCAGAAGTGTACGGGTGTAGCCAGCCTTGGGATTGTCGAAGACATCGGCGGCGGAACCCGTTTCGACGATTTTGCCCTTCTGCATCACGGCGATGGTGTCGCTGACATGGCGAACGACGGACATGTCGTGTGAAATGAAGAGGTATGTGAGTTCGAACTCGTCCTGGAGATCCTGCAGAAGGTTGAGGACCTGGGCCTGAACCGAAACGTCGAGTGCCGATACCGCCTCATCGCAGATCAAAAGCTTTGGATTGAGGGCGAGGGCGCGCGCCACCACGATCCGCTGTCGCTGACCCCCGGAGAATTCATGGGGATAGCGTGTCATGGCATCGCGTGGGAGACCGACGGCGTCGAGCAGTTTCGCCACCCTGGCCTCGCGATCGCGGCCATTATAGTGGATGTCGATGGGGGCAGCTACAAGATCGTTGACCGTCTGCCTTGGATTGAGAGATCCGTAGGGATTCTGGAATACGAGCGCGAAGTCTCGTCTGGCGATGCGCAATTCCTCTGGATTCAGGGCAGCAAGGTCTGTCCCTAGAAGTTCGATGGCGCCGCTATCCGGTTTCATCAACCGCATGACGAGACGGGATAAGGTCGACTTCCCACATCCGGATTCACCGACGAGCCCGACTGTCGTGCGCGCCGGGATCTCGAGGCTGACGTCGTCGACGGCACGAAACGCATGCGGAGTCGAGAACGCGCTTTCCCGCGTCCAGAATGTCTTCGTCAGGTTCCGGATGGTGAGGAGGATCTCTGCTTTCGGCGATGGTGCAACCTGCGCCTTCAGAGCCCGCGGTTCATTGACGATGCTTGCGATCGCGCCGGTCGCGTCTCGTCCGATCACGGGAAGGCGGGTTTTCGCCTGCGAGACGGACGGCATCGAAGATATGAGAGCCTTAGCATAGGCACTCTTTGGCCACGCGAAGAGGTCGGCAGTCGACGCTTCCTCCATAAGGTCGCCCCGATAGATGACTGCGACGCGGTCGGCGACCTCGTAGATTACGCCCAGATCGTGAGTGATCAGCATGATGGCCGCGCCGATCTCCTGATTGAGGCTGCGCAGTAACCCGAGGACCTGCTTCTGAACGGTCACATCGAGTGCGGTGGTGGGCTCGTCCGCGATAATGACATCGGGCTTGCAGGCTACCGCCATCGCGATCATCACACGCTGACATTGTCCGCCGGAAAGTTCGTGAGGATATGAGCGCATGCAGCGGGCCGGATCCGCGATCCCAACCCTTTCAAGAAGACTGCGAGCCCGTTCCATTGCCTGCCCGCGGGTGATGGCTTCATGAAGGCGGATCGCCTCCACGATCTGATCACCGCAAGTGAACACCGGATCGAGCGACGCCATCGGATCCTGGAAGATCATTGATATGCGCCGTCCGCGGAGCTTCCGCAGCGTGGCCTGACGCGCTTTCAGCAAGTCCTCGCCATCAAACTGCACGCTTCCGCTCGTCACGACCGCGTTGCGCGGAAGCAATCCCATGGCGGCGAGAGACAGAACCGTCTTTCCGCTGCCGCTCTCGCCGACCAGCCCCAGGATCTCGCCTGAAACCAGCGAGAGCGAGACGTTGTTGACCACGGCCCGCAAGCCGCTGTCGCCCTTGAAGGCAACTGAAAGATTATCAACCCGAAGAATTTCCCTACCCGGCATACGTCATCCGATCTGCGATAGGCTCTCCGGTGCCGGAGAGTTCGTTCCCATTGTTATAGGGTGCTTTTTGCACTTATCAGTCGCGATTAAGGCATAAATCGCCAAACATCGTCAAGTGATCGTCCACATATCTGACAGAAACTTTTCATTTGTGGAGTTTTCTGACGTTTTTCTGTAAATTTCTATCAGACGCCGCTTGTCATAAATCCAAAGCGCGCTTACCGTCGCAGCGAAACACACGAGTAATCAGTGGTCGTGGCCGGAGGATCAGCAATGCAACCAATCAATTCCCGTGTCGTAATGATCTCAGGAGCAGCGCGTGGCATCGGTCTAGCCATTGCCCGTGAGTTAGCGGAGCACGGATTCCGCCTCAGTCTTGGCGCACGCGACATCAAGATGCTGGAAGCTCATTTCGGCCTCCAGAGCGATCAGGTGCATTACGCTCACTACGATGCCTATGATCCAGCGTCCGCGGAATCCTGGGTTTCCTCCGCCGTTGACAGGTTTGGAAGGATCGATGCGCTCGTGAACAATGCCGGACTCGGCGAGCAAGTCTCCCTCATGGACGACAACGACGAGGCGCTCGACAGGCTGTGGGCAGTCAATGTCAAAGGCCCCCTCCGGATGACGCGCTTGTGCATGCCGCATCTGGAAGCCTCCTTATCAGGCCGCATCGTCAATCTCGCGTCGATGTCAGGCAAGCGGGTTCGAAATTCCTTCGTCGGATACAACATGACGAAGTTCGCGGTGATGGGCCTGACCCACACGACACGTCATGTAGCTTGGGAAAAGGGTGTGCGCGCCACTGCGATATGTCCGAGCTTCGTTCGCACCGAGATGAGTTCCTACACGAATAAGGTCAGCCCGGACGACATGATCGAGCCCGACACGCTGGCATCACTCGTCCGGACCGCGATTGAGCTTCCAAACAATGCTGCAATGGCTGAGATGCTGGTGAACTGCCGGCTCGAAGACACACTTTGAAAGGCCGGTATTCAAACCATGTCACGTATTATACCAGACGCTGTTCCTTCAGCGCAAACATTGCCAGCGAAGGTTGATGTCGTCGTCATTGGCGGCGGTATCATTGGTGTTTCAACTGCGCTGGAACTTGCCGAGCGGGGCGTGTCCGTTGCGCTCTGTGAAAAAGGTCTCATCGCAGGCGAACAATCCGGCAGGAACTGGGGCTGGGTACGCCAGATGGGCCGCGATGCGTCTGAAATTCCGCTCGCGATCGAAAGTCTTTCGCTCTGGAAGGGACTAAACGCCCGTATCGGGGACGAGACGGGTTTTACACAGACAGGGATCGCCTACCTGTGCCGCAATGTGCGCCAAGAGGCCGAATACGAGGCATGGCTCGAGCATGCGCGTGCGTATGGGCTGGACTCGCGCTTGCTCCGAAAAGAGGAGTTGAGGCAGCACCTTCCGGGCATGAGTGATGGCTTCACTGCCGCGCTACACACATCGACAGACGGGCGCGCCGAGCCTTTCAAGGCCGCACCAGCGATCGCTCGCGGCGCAATCCGTGCTGGAGCCCACATCATTACAGGCTGTGCGGTCCGATCGATAGAGCGCTCTGGGGGTGCTGTAAGCGGTGTCGTTACCGAGCGGGGGCGCATAGCCTGTTCTTCCGTCGTCCTGGCGGGGGGCGCATGGTCGAGACTGTTCAGCGGTAACCTGGGTGTCGACTTCCCCCAGTTGAAGATCCTCGCGACAGTCGCGCGCGCAACCTCGGTCGACGGCGTACCGGACATGCCCGTCGGCGCTGACAACTTCTCGTTCCGCCGCCGGCACGACGGAAGCTTCTCGATCGCGATGCGCAACGCAAACATCGCTCCCATCGTCCCTGACAGTTTCCGTCTCTTTTCCGACTTCATGCCGACACTGATCAAGGGATGGGGTGAATTGAAACTGCGCGTCGGCAGCAGGTTCATCGACGAATGGCGAACGCCACGATACTGGGCGGCCGACGAGATTTCACCCTTCGAACAGGTGCGAATTCTCGATCCGATGCCGTTCGAGCGGTTCAACAGGGAAGGGTTCGCACATCTCGTAAAGGCGTTTCCGGCCTTCGCAGACAGCCGCATCACGCAGAGCTGGGCTGGCCTCATCGACGTCACCCCCGATGCCATACCTGTCATAGGTCCGGCTGGCGGCATCCCTGGCTTCTTTATCGCCAGTGGTTTCTCCGGACACGGGTTCGGCATCGGACCAGGATCAGGGAAGCTGATGGCCGATCTCGTGACCGGGGCGAAGGCCTGTGTCGATCCCGCTCCATTCCGCTTCGATCGTTTCAAGAAGACCAAGGCAGCCTGATACGCTTGCTGGACCTTGGCCAAAGAGGGTGAAACCATGGCATTGAGAATTGGTGTTGATTCCGGCGGTACGTTCACGGACGTATGCCTGTTCGACGACGAAACTGGAAAGCTCAACATCTGGAAGGTCCCGTCGACACCGGATGACCCATCACGTGGGATTTCCAACGGCGTTTCCGAGGGACTTTCTACCGTTGGCAGCACGGCGTCGCAGGTGGCCTTCCTTGGCCATGGCACGACTGTGGCCACCAACGCGCTCATCGAGCTGAAAGGCGTGCCGACCGGGCTCATCACCACGGACGGCTTCCGCGACCTTCTCGAGATCGGGCGTCAGAAGCGGCCGAGTCTCTATGACATGCACGCGGAAAAGCCAGAGGTTCTCGTCAGCCGAGATCGGCGGCAGGAAGTGCCGGAACGCCTCACGTGCGAGGGTGCGGTCGATCTCTCCCTGGACGAGGACAAGCTGCGAGCAGCCGTGCGGAAGCTCTCGGAGGAGGATGTCAAGGCTGTCGCGGTCTGCTTCCTCTACGGCTTCCTGAACAGCGTGAACGAGCAGAGGGTCGTCGAGATCCTGCGTGAAGAGATGCCGGACGTGTTCGTCAGCGTCTCGCATCAGGTCGCGCCTGAGTTTCGTGAGTACGAGCGTCTCTCCACGACCGTGGTAAATGCGTATCTCGGTCCCGTAATGCAACGCTACATCGAACGCCTGAAACAGCGCCTTGCGGATCTCGGCGTGACGATCACTCCGCAACTGACCCAGTCGAACGGTGGTGTCATCGGTTTCGACACCGCTGCCCGCCTACCAGTACGCACGGTACTGTCTGGACCGAGCACGGGGGTCGTCGCAGCGCAGGCGGTTGGCCGCATGGCCGGATTCGAAAACATCATCACGTTCGATGTCGGCGGCACCTCCAGCGACGTTGCGCTGATGCAGGGTGGCGTATGCAAACTGACGGGCGAGGCCAACGTTCATGGCTACCCGATCAAGGCTCCGATGCTGGACATTCACACAGTGGGCGCCGGCGGTGGATCCATCGCGTTCGTCGACAGCGGAGGACTGCTGAAAGTCGGTCCTCGCTCCGCTGGGGCTGATCCCGGTCCTGCCTGCTACGGTCGCGGCAACACCGAAGCAACGGTCACGGATGCGAACATCGTGTTGCATACGCTCAATCCCATTGAGATCCTTGGCGGCCGCATGAAGGTTCGGCGAGACCTCGCCGTCGATGCCGTCCAGCGCCTTGCTGACAAGCTCGGTCTCGGTCTCATGGAGACGGCACAAGGGATCATCTCGGTGCTAACGGCCAACATGGCCAAGGCCATACGCCTCATCAGCGTCCAGCGTGGCCACGACCCCCGAGACTACGCCCTGATGGCGTTTGGCGGCGCAGGCCCGCTCCACGCGGCGCGGCTTGCGAAAGAGCTGGACATGAGCCGCATCATCGTGCCGCTGACGCCCGGCACCCTGTGCGCGCTCGGCCTTCTCCTGACCGACCTCCGTTCCGATTTCGCCATTTCGCGGCTCATGAAGGTTGATCAGGACGCGGTGGAGCCGATCATCAGTGGGTTCGAGACGCTCGAGGGCCAAGCTGAATCCTGGTTTGCCCAGGAAGGAATCGAAGCCGATCGTCGCGTCGTCAACCGCACTGCGGACATGCGGTACGTCGGTCAGAACTATGAGTTGCAGGTCAACGTTCCGGCCGGACAAGTCGATGAAAACACGCTGCAGGCCATGGTGAAGGGCTTCGAGAGCGCTCATCAGCAACGGTTCGGCTTCATTGCCGAAGGCGAACAGATCCAGATTGTGACGCTGCGGCTGGAAGCGGCAGGCTTGGTCAACAAGGCCGAGTTCGCTCCGACGGAAAGCGAAGGTCCGGATTGCCAGCCGGCCATCATCGGAAAGCGCGACGTGTACATGGACGAGGTCAAAGATTTCGTCGCCTGCTCGGTCTATGCACGGTACAGGCTGAAAGCGGGAAACCGCATCGAGGGCCCTGCGATCGTTGAGCAGATGGATACGACGACAGTGGTCCTCCCGAACATGCAGGCGACCGTAGACCCTTATCTCAACCTTATTTTGGAGACGCGGGCATGACCAAGATCGACCCGATCACCGTAGAAGTCATTGGCAGCGCGCTGACCTCAATCGTCGAGGAGATGGGCGAGGCGCTGGTACGGGCCAGCTACTCCACCAACATCAAGGAACGTCGTGATTGCTCCACCGCGCTGTTCGATCACCGTGGCAACACGCTGTGCCAGGCAGAACACATCCCTATGCATCTCGGCAGCTTCATCGGGATCATTCCACATATCAACAAACGCTACGCGGCCGACGATATCAAACCGGGCGACGTGTTCATCGGAAACGATGCGTACGAGGGAGGCGCAACCCACTTGCCCGACATCGTATTGGCCGAGC
Source organism: Agrobacterium tumefaciens (assembly GCA_025560025.1). Taxonomy (NCBI): domain Bacteria; kingdom Pseudomonadati; phylum Pseudomonadota; class Alphaproteobacteria; order Hyphomicrobiales; family Rhizobiaceae; genus Agrobacterium; species Agrobacterium tumefaciens. The sequence continues at coordinate 231,754 of CP048488.1, forward strand.
CCATCTTCCACGAATCGACGATGGTCGGATGGGCCGTGAACACCGCTCATCACGCGGACTTCGCAGACCGCGGTCATGCCCACATCTATCAGGAAGGGATCAGGTTGCCTCCCGTGCGGCTGTATCGCGAGGGGAAACTGCAGCGGGATCTCCAGGATGTGTTTCTCCTGAACTGCCAGGTACCTCACGAACGGCTCTCCGATCTGAGAGCGCAGATGTCCGCCAATGGGCTGTGCGTGCAGCGAATGCAGGACCTCTGCGCCAAATATGGTGCTGACAAGGTGCTCGCAGCCGGGGACGCACTCCAGGACTATGCAGAACGTAAGATGCGGGCAGGGATCGCAGCGATACCAGATGGTGTCTACAGCTTCGCCGACTACTTCGACAGCAACCAGTTCTCCGAAATCATGGAGCTCAAGGTCGATATCACCATCAAGGGCGATGCGATGAACATTGCGTTTGAAGCGCCGCCGCAGGTGCCTGCGGGCCTGAACGTTATCTACACCGCGCTGCTGGCGACGTGCTACTACGCGGTCAAGGCGGTCATCGATCCGACGATCCTGCCGAACGCGGGTTTGTCCCGTCCGATCACGGTCAAGGCACCTCTGGGCTCACTGCTCAACTGCACGCATCCTGCGGCAGTCGATGGCCGCATCATCGCCTGCCAGCGTGTCGCTGATCTGGTGCAAGGCGCGCTCGCGAAGGCCCTGCCTGGGAAGGTGACGGCCGCAGGGAACGGAGCCTGCACCGGTGCCCTGTTCACTGGTACGCGAGAGGACGGTTCTCTCTGGGTGTATCTTGAGACGATCGGCGGCGGTGGCGGCGCACGGCCCACGGCAGATGGCTTGAGTGGCATTCACGTCCACATGACGAACACCTCAAACCTCCCGGTGGAGGCTCTCGAGCTGGAGTACCCCTTGACACTGCTGCGCTATGAACTCGTAAACGGTTCAGCGGGAGCAGGTACCTGGCGCGGCGGGATGGGCCTGCGCCGAGTCTACCGCATTGAGGCCGATTGCCGCTGCAACGTGGACGGGGCCCGCTTCACGGTCCATCCGTGGGGCTTGAACGGCGGCCTGGAGGCAACGGGCTCCGATTTCGATTTCGGGAATGACGAACACAATCTACCCGGAACGGTGCAGTTGAGGGCAGGCCAGGTGATCCAGATCATCACACCTGGCGGAGGTGGCTACGGTTCGCCGTCCGGCCGCTCTCCGGAAGCCGTCCGGCGCGACGTCAAGGAAGAGAGGATCACTTCCGATTTCGCCGAGCGCGTCTACAGCTACCGGAGTGTGGAAAGCCATCAGCAGACAGCCTTCGCCTGAGTTGAAAACCGTTTCGCCGCGCCAGGCTCAACGTGGCGCGGCTACTAAATCTTTGCCCAGATGCCAACCGCGGCACTTATTTAGTATCGAATGGTTACTTCAAAGGGCGACGTCCTTGGAGACTTACGATCTTTCAGCCGCCGGCATCCATATCCAGCTCGATCTCGGGCTGGGGCAGGTCAGCAAATTCGAGATCTTCTTGGATGGCCGCCAGCTCAGCCCGTTTCACACGGTTCCCTGGATAGGGTAACCTCCCTCGAATGCGTGCCGTCGCCTCAAGCAGTTCAAGGTTTAGAAAGGGCAGGGAGCCGATCATACGATCTCCGGACGAAATAATCGGAGGAGGACGGTTTCGACTACACTTCCTGTTCTGAAGGAGACTCCTCAAGGAATGGCGCGATCACCAGTTCGTCTACGAGTGCAGAATATCTGTCGCGATCATCCTGCGGTAGCCCTTCATCCGTGATGATACGCTTGATCTGCTTCATTGGAACCACGCTGTAGATCTTGCGACTGCCGAACTTGCTGCTGTCGATGATCAGCGTCGTCTCTATCGCGGCTCCCACCATGGCTCTTTGAAGCTGGACGAGATCCAGCCATGTGTCCGTCGGTCCGCTAGGATCCACAGCATGCGTACAGAGAAAATAGTGATCGCAATTCAATTCGCGTACGAACTTGGTGCTGGTTTCACCAAGAAGGACGTAAGCGCCGTGCCTGCATGTCCCACCTGGAACAACCACTGAGATCGGGTCCCGGTTAGCGAGGATCGCGGCAACCTGGACATCGTTGGTGATGACAGTGAGCGGAATTGCGAGCTCAGCAATCGCATGGGCGAGAAGATGCGAGGTCGACTTCGAGTCGATGAGAACGCTCTGTCCCGGCTGCAGAATGCTGGCGGCCGCTTTCGCGATCGCGCGCTTTTCCTCAACCGAGGTGTTGCGCGCTTCCTCCATCCGCTGCTCGTAGGTCGTGTTCTGCCGAACGCGGACAGCGCCCCCGTGGGTTCGTTTGAGCAGTCCGTCCGCCGCCAGCGAATCCAGATCGCGTCGGATGGTAGAAATTGACGCATTCAGACGCCGGGCGAGATCCTGCGTGGAAGCAACCGAATTGGTCGAAAACCAATCCAGAATCTTCGAGCGCCGTTCCGCGGGAAGAAAATCGTCGTCCTGAGCAACATTCTTATCGTTCAAGCGTGTTCTCGCTGTTCTCACTGCCATGATCATTTACTATGCGAGAAATCGGATGGATGGAAGGTTTCATTCATTTGGGAGGCCGGCTTGCGCCGACCTTCCAGCCGAAAAATCACTGGCTGATGTCGATCAGCTTCGCTTCGACAGCGCCAGCTCCCTTGTAAGCCTGCACTTCGATCTCGACCTTGAACTCGTCGTTCCCGAGCGGCGTGCACAGGACCGTGCGGGCCGGGTCGATGCCCCTGAAACGCTCGCCGACGTAGGCCATCACAGTCGGAGCGTCTGCAACGTTCGGGATGTAGATCGTTGAATTGATGACATCCTTTAGGGATGCGCCGACAGAGGCAAGGGCCCGCTCGATGTTGTTGAAGCACTGAGTTGCCTGTTCCACCGGGTCGGTGGACATCTCGCGCGTCTTGTAATTGCGGCCTGCGGTGTTGGAGACGTAGATCCAGTTATCTACGGCCACGATACGCGAATAGCTCTCCTTCGTTTCGTAAAGGCTGCCAGACTTAACCTTGATGACCTCGACCATTTCTTTCCTCATTGGGTTAGATGAATCACACCAGCCTGCCGGATGGCGCTAGACCAGCGCATTCGCCACATGGCGCCCACGCTCGCTCACCGCGCCAATGCAGTGAACGATCATGAAATATTGGGAATGATCATAATCCGCAAGCTCAAATCATCAAAAAACGTCATAAAACTTCGAATATGATAAAAATCTTCCGCGAAACGCCGCTTACTATTGACGTTTTCTGAACCAATGGCATTATGCGCTGCAAGTCTGGTGTGGTAAGCGGCAATAAATTGCAGCTTTCGACCTCGCCACGCCCGGGGCTGCCATCCAAGCGTCCCTCTGGCTTTTTTGAACGATTGGGAGCAGTGCGGACGAACGCGCGCCCCTGGGGAGCGAAATCATGTTAATCTACCTGGCGAAGCGGCTAGGGTTTGCTGTTGTGACCCTCCTGAGCGTTCTCACGCTCATCTTCCTAATGGTCCGGATACTTCCTGGTGACCCCGTGCTCATGATCCTGGGTGATCAGGCTAGTGCGGAGAGCGTCGCGGCTTTGCGGCAGCGTCTCGGTCTCGATCAATCGATCGGCCTTCAGTATGTTCACTTTCTAGCGAATGCCGTGACAGGTGACCTCGGCAATTCGATGGTATCGGGTCGGCCAGTCACGGAGGAGGTCTTGAACGTCCTCCCTTACACGCTGGAACTGACCTTCGCCTCCCTGGTGGTGGGCCTGGCGCTCGGAGTTCCGACGGGAGTATGGGCGGCGGTGAAGCGCAGCAAGCTGCCGGACTACATTCTCCGGCTGATCTCGCTTATCGGGCTGTCGCTTCCGGGCTTCGTCTCCGCGATCGTCCTGCTGATCGTGTTCGCCATCAATCTCCGCTGGTTTCCCGTGATCAGCGCTGGTGGTGATGAAGGTATCGTCAACCGCCTCTGGCAGATGACGCTGCCGGTCGTCTCGCTCGCGCTGATCATGATGGCCTACATCACGAGAGTGACGCGTTCCGCGATGCTCGAGGTGCTCAACCAGGATTTCGTTCGCACTGCACGAGCGAAAGGGGCGAGACCTGCTGTCGTCATCTGGAGACATGCTCTCGGAAACTGCCTGATTCCAATCAGCACTGTCGTCGGCCTCTACCTCGGCATCCTGATCGGTAACTCGGTTCTCACCGAAATCGTCTTCTCGCGGCCCGGTCTTGGCAAACTGATCCTGACCGCGCTGAGCCAGCGGGACTACACGCTGCTTCAAGGCATGGTGGTCGTCTACACGCTAATCGTCGTGATCGTGAACCTCGCGACAGATCTCACTTACGGTCTCTTTGATCCAAGGGTGCAGTACAAATGAGCAATTCCACCGTTCCTTCGACGAGTCCCGACCAAGGGTCGCGGAAAGCCACAAGCTTCCTCATTCGCATGAACCCATCCATGTGGATCGGCACGGCCATAATCGTGGCGCTCGTTGCCGCCGCCATCCTGGCGCCGCAGATATCTTTCTATCCGCCTGCCAAGCAAAACCTGTTCGATCAACTCTCTCCGCCAGGGGCTGACTACCTCCTCGGCGCGGATCAGTTCGGCCGCGATATCTGGACCCGGCTGGTCTATGGTGCGCGCTACTCGCTGCTGATCGGCTCTCTCGCCGTTCTTGCCGCAATGGTGATCGGCACCTTCATCGGAATGATCGCCGGATTCAGGGGAGGGAGGATCGACATCATCCTCATGCAGGTGATGGATGTCATCCTGGCCTTCCCGTCGCTGATCCTCGGTATAGCTCTAGTTGCCCTCATGGGCGCCACGATGACGAACATCATTGCCGCCATCGCGTTCACGTCCGTCCCCGCATTCGCCCGCGTTGCGAGAGCCGCCGTCCTGACACAGCGCGACAGGGAGTACGTGCAGGCGTGCAGCGCCATGGGTTTCTCCGGACCGCGAATTCTGTTCCGTCACATACTCCCGGCCATTCTCCCGGAGGTGATGGTGCTGGCCTCGCTTTGGATGGCGAACGCAGTGAGGACGGAGGCATCACTGGCTTTCGTCGGGCTCGGTATTGCGCCGCCTGCGCCGACCTGGGGCGGCATGGTGCGGGACGGCTTCCAGGTCATCCTGAGTTCTCCATACCTTGCCCTGTTTCCGAGCCTGGCGATCCTGCTGCTCGTTCTGGCATTCAATCTGATCGGTGACGGTCTGCGCGACCTTATCGATCCCCGAATGAAGGATTCTCACTGATGACCCAGCCCGCGGTACTCTCAGTAAAGAACCTCAAGGTGGCCTTCGGCAGGAAGCAGGTCGTCCATGATTTGAGCTTCGACATAGCGCCAGGGTCGACACTGGCTGTGGTGGGCGAGTCCGGGTCCGGCAAGAGCGTAACCTCGCTGGCGATCATGGGCTTGCTGCCGGATGGCGTTGCCAAGGCCAGCGGATCGATCAAGCTGGACGGCCGCGAGCTTCTCTCCCTGACGGAAACAGAGATGTGCGGTATCCGTGGGGGCAAGATCAGCATGATCTTCCAGGAACCGATGACATCGTTGAATCCCGTCCAGAAGGTCGGCGTTCAGATCGGAGAAGTCATTAGCATTCACCGCGGCCTCCGCGGCAAGGAACTGCGCAACGCCGTCCTTGAAATGCTCAGGAAGGTCGGCATCCCGGATCCCGAGCGGCGGATCAACAACTATCCGCATACCTTCTCCGGCGGCATGCGCCAGCGCGTGATGATCGCCATGGCACTCGCCTGCAATCCTTCGGTGATCATTGCGGACGAGCCGACCACGGCGCTCGACGTAACCGTTCAAGCCCAGATACTCGAGCTTCTGAAGGAACTTCAACGCGAGACGAACGTCGCGCTTCTCTTCATCACGCACGACATGGGCGTGGTCGCCGAGATCGCCGACCGCGTGCTCGTCATGCGTGCCGGACAGGTTGTGGAGTCGGGTTCAGTCGAAACTGTCTTCACGGAGCCGGAGAGCCCTTACACCCGCGTCCTGATCGAAGCCGCTCCCTCGGTTGCGGGGAAGCTGATCGCTATCGATCAGCCGACCTCCAAGATCGACGGTCTTCCTCTTTCCTACGATGGGGGAGGACCGGTCCTGGAAGTTCGCGACCTCAGCGTTCGCTTCCCTCTACGCGGAGGGCTTCTCGGAACGGTGCAGGGCAACGTGCACGCGGTGGAGAAGGTGTCGTTCGCGATCGGCAAGGGCGAGACGCTCGGGCTTGTCGGAGAGTCCGGGTCTGGCAAGTCGACGATTGGAAAGGCGATAATCGATCTCGCGCCGCGGCATGGAGGAACGATCGTCGTGGACGGTCGCACGGTCGACTACTCCGAGCACGCAAGCTTGGCCGCGTTGCGCCGCGATGTTCAGATGATCTTTCAGGACCCGTTCGGTTCGCTCGACAGCCGTCAGACGGTCGGATCTGCCATCATGGAACCCATGCACGTGCACGGAATAGCCTCCGGCCCGGCGCTGCGCGAGAAGATGGAATGGCTCCTTCAGAAAGTCGGTCTGGACCCCGCACGCGCCTCCAGCCTTCCGCACGAGTTCTCAGGAGGGCAGCGCCAGAGGATTTGCATAGCAAGAGCCCTTGCAATGTCGCCCAAGTTGATCATTGCAGATGAAGCCGTCTCGGCACTGGATGTTGCGATCAAGGGTCAGATCATCGATCTGATGATGGACCTCCAGTCGGATTTCGGCATCTCGTATCTCTTCATCAGCCACGACATGGCGGCCATTGAGAAGATCTGCAACAGGGTTGCCGTCATGTATTTCGGAGAGCTGGTCGAGATCGGCAGCCGCGATGATGTTATCGGCCGTCCGGGTCACAGCTACACCAAGCGCCTGCTTTCGGCTGTCCCGATCACGCATCCGAGCCAGCGCTCCAAACGGACTGTGGCGACACCTCAGTCCCAGCCGCCCGCCAGCCCGATCAAGCCGCTCGGGTTCACTCCGGACGGACAGCAGTGGGCCGCGGTGGACGAGAGGCATTTCGTGCGCGTTTGACAAGATCGGGCGACGAGATGGCTGCGCCCGGTCAGCCTTGCCGAGACACGCATAGGATACTGCGGTGGATGGTCCAGATGCAGGTAAAATTCATCAGTGAAAAGGGGAGTTCGCATGAAATACAAAGCTTACTGGACATCTGTGGCTATCGCCGTCGGCGTGGTGGGAGGCATCGCTTCGCTTCCGAACGTGGCCTACGCCGCGAAGACGGAACTTTCCATGGGAGTAGCCGCCGAAGATGTGACAACGCTTGATCCGCACTTCGCGACGACCACATCGGATCGGACGCTGGCATCATACGTGTTCGGCGCCCTGGTCCGTTTTGCCCCCGGCTCGGCAAACCCCTCCACGATCGAACCCGACCTGGCGGAAAGCTGGAGCCCGAGTGCAGACCAACTGGTCTGGACATTCAAGCTCCGACCGGGTGTCAAGTGGCAGTCGGGCTTCGGGGATGTGAACACAGACGACGTCGTGTTCAGCCTGGAGAAGGCCCGGGACCCCAAGCGCTCGGCCTTCTCTGGAGACTATGCTGCCATCCAGAAGGTTGAAGCGGTCGATGCGAGCACCGTTCGCATCACGCTTTCCAAGCGAGTCCCCAGCCTGCTGGCGCTTCTCTCTAACTACTCGGGCGGCTTCATCATTTCGAAGAAGGCCTACGAAGAGCGTGGGGAAGACTTTAAGCGTCGTCCAGTCGGTTTCGGCCCGTTCCAAGTGGCATCCGTGCAGCCCGGTCAGTCCGTGACTTTGACGGCTTATGCTGAGTACTTCAGAGGGAAGCCCAAGCTTTCGAAGGTGACCTACAGGTTCCTCAACAATGACGCTGCTCGCGATCTGGCATTCGAGTCCGGCGAACTCGATGTCGAGCAAGGCAATCAAGATCAGCGTTGGTTGACGCGGCTCGAGGCAAATCCAGAAAACCGGGTCGATACCATTGAGCCGGCGGAACTGAATGTCCTTCACGTCAACATAACAAAGCCACCCTTCAACGACATCCGTGTCCGTCAGGCTCTCGCTCATGCGGTGAACGCGGCGCAGATTGCTAAGTACAGAGGCGATCGCGTTAACCGGGCAGTCCCGTCGGTCATCCCGTCGAACAATCTCGGCTTCAATCCCGACGCAGGGGTTTTGGAATACGACCCTGCGAAGTCGAAGGCCCTGCTGGCTGAAGCCGGGTTCCCGAACGGGATAACCGTCACCATGCTCGCCAGCCAGTTGCCGGGCCTGGAGAGCCTGGCGCAACTGGTTCAGGCTCAGGCCGCCGAGGGCGGTATCACCCTCACTCTCCAACCCGTCGAACACGCGACCTGGCACCAGATGATCCGCAAGGATCTGAGCCCCATCGTCCTCTACGGCGCGGCGCGGTTCCCGATTGCCGACTACTACCTCACGCAGTTCTACCACTCGAACAGCGAGATCGGAAAACCGACCGCCGTCGTAAACTTCAGTCATTGCAACGTCGCCGACGAGCAGATCGAGGCTGCTCGTACCGAAGTCGATCCGGCCAAGCAGATCGAACTTTGGAAAGAAGCGCAAAAACTGATCGTCGGCAATGTGTGCGCGATCCCTCTCACCGAAAACCTGGGGGCCTGGGCCAGAAAGAGCAAGCTCAATTGGGGCTTCGAGATGAAGGGATCCATGCCGTCGGCGCCGCTCATCACGGAACAGACGTATTTCGCAGACTGAACTCGGCTTCCGGGTCATAAGGGAACTCACTGAATAACTGCGGTTTGGTGGGAGCCGGCTCCGCGATCGGCCTCGGTGAATTCTGAAAGCTTCCTCCCGGAGAAGGGTGGTCGGCCGACCTTCGCAGCGATGTCGAAGGACGGGCGATCGCCCTTCGGGAGCGTGACTGCGCCTGCCGAGCCGCTGCGGCATCAAGAATCGATTCCGCAGTTTACGGAGGGATGACGTAATGGAATATCGACAGCTAGGCCGCTCAGGTCTCAGGGTTTCAACGATCACGATGGGCACGATGACCTTGGGGGGGCGCGGAAGGTCGGAGATCTTGGTGTCCCCGAAGCTCAAAGGCTCGTCGACGTGTGTATCGATGCAGGTGTCAACCTGATCGATACCGCAGATGTGTACTCGGACGGGAAGTCCGAAGAGATCATTGGTGAGGTTCTTGGTGGCAAACGCAAGAACGGCGTCCTTGTTGCCACGAAGGCGCGCTTCCCGATGGGCAAGGGTCCCAACGACGCAGGCAACTCCCGGCACATCTCATCGAAGCGTGTGAAGCCAGCCTCAAACGGCTGAAAACCGATGTCATCGACCTGTATCAGTTGCACGAATGGGATGGGCACACGCCACTTGACGAAACCATGGAGGCGCTCGATACCCTCGTTCGTCAGGGCAAAGTGCGCTACATCGGTTGCTCCAACTTCTCGGACTGGCACATCATGAAGGTAATGGGTGTCAGCGAAGCGCGATAGACGCGAGCGGTTCGTAAGCCAGCAGGTCCACTACACCCTCGAAGCCCGTGATGCAGAATACGAGCTTCTTCCTGTGACCGTCGACCAGGGCCTTGGCGTGCTCGTGTAGAGCCCGCTCTCGGGGGGCCTTCTTTCAGGCAAGCATCGTCGCGACCAGGCAGCCCCAGAAGGTAGCCGTCAGCTCGCTGGTTGGAAGGAACCGCCGATCCGCGATGAAAACCGACTGTGGAACATTGTCGACAAGCTCGTCGAAATTGCCGACGGCCGAGGCATCTCCGTTGCCCAGGTTGCGCTTGCCTGGCTCATCGGCCTGAAGCCCATCACTTCCGTTGTTATCGGCGGTCGCACCGAGGCGCAGTTCAAGGACAACCTCGCCGCGGCGGAGCTGATCTTGACTGCCGAGGAACGGCAGCGGTTGGACGACGTGAGCCTTCCGCCTCTGATCTACCCCTATTGGCACCAGAGGAATGAGGCGAAGGATCGCCTGAGCGCGCCGACCTTGAACTCCTGGCGCCTCATCTCAAGCGGTAAAGATGAATGATCGGCGGCCAACCGCCGATCATTCATCTTGGACTCGAATCGCGTGAGAGCTGGATTTCGAGAGGCACGATCGAAACTAGAAATGTTAAATGGCTTGGCACGTGAAGGGAACGCGGGCCTAGATGATGGCGCGCACATCACCTTTTCGAAGCCATGCCAAAGCTTTGATTCATTATCACTTTTTGTAAATGCTCGGAAATACTATGTCCTGATCAACCAGGACATTAAAGTTGTATCCCGGCCGGATTTCCAGCGTGGGCTGGACATCCATATTGCGCTGGATTGTCCGGTCCGCAACCCGCCCGAACGTCTCCGCGAAATTCCGCCTGGCGGCATCCGAGGCGGTGTCCTGGGTCGCCAGCGTCGAACTCTGCGGCACGGCCATGTCGATCCCGGTTCCGATCAGGGCAATCAGCACGGCCGAACCAAACGTTTTGAGGTAGTGGTTATCCACCTTATCGTTAAACCCGCCATAACCTTCAGCGTCCGTTCCCGCCATGCCGCCGATCTGCAGAGTCGCGCCGTTCGGAAAGATAATATCGGACCAGACGACGAGTACGCGGCTCTGGCCGAACGATACCTTGCTGTCGTAACGGCCGAGCAGTTTCGTCCCTTGCGGGATCAGCAGGCGATGTCCGGTTGCGCTGTCATAGACGTTCTGGCTCACCTGCGCGGTAATTCGGCCGGGCAGATCCGAATTTATGCCTGATATCAGTGTTGCCGGGATGACCGAGCCTCGTTTCAGTTCGTAGAGTGACTGCTGCGGCACGACGCGATTTGGCAGATAGCCGAGGTCCTTAAGATCGGCGTTGAAGAAGTCTTCCTTGCTGTTCTGCCCGTTGGGATCGATGTTTTGACCGCCGAGGCCGGCGCGTAAGGCGGCGGCATACAGATCGGAAGCTCCTGTCGTTGAAGTCGAGTTCGCTGCTGTTCTGTTTGCTATGACCTCGTCTGTTGTTGCTCGAGCTTCCAGCTTGCCGCGATCGATGGCGAGCGGCGCATCATAGGCAGCATCGTTGGCCTGCATGCGCGCCATGTGCTGGCGCTGTCTTTCACGGAGATATTGCTCCCGTTGCTCGCGCTCGAGGCGTGCACGCCAGACCGCCTCCGGCTCCAGTTCTTGTCCGCGCCGCTGTTCCTGACGCTTCTCCGGAGTCGCGGTGAACGGATTACTCGCCTTTTCGTCCACCTGCTTCGTCTCGACAGGGGTCGGCTGAAACGTCGTCTGTTGCTGCGGTTCGTCGATAATACCGTCGGTGACACCGCGCTTGATCTGATCGGCAAAAGTTGAGGCGGGATCGCCGGAACTGGTCTCCGGGCCTTTATCCCTCCCGAAATAAAGCCCGCGCGAGGCGAGCCCATAGAAGATGATGGCGAGGAAGGCGACTGCCAGCACGATGACGACGACGATCGGCAGGCGATTGATCCGGCGAATGCCTGATGCCGCCTGACTGTTCTGCGCGCCGCCGAGGTTGAGGGATTGCACCATGATATTCGCCCTCACCCGCGCCGCATCAGCGAAAGCGCGCTCGTCGCCATGGCACCGGTCGAAGTCACCGTGTAAGCGCGGCCGAGTTCGACGCTGTTGGTCGAAAGGCGCGCCAGTACCTGCCCGTCGAATGGTATGATCACATAGGCAAGTGGGAGGACGGTCGCTCCGCTATCCGTCTTCTGGTCGGTGACGACCGCATAGCCCCATCCCTTCAGCGCCGCGTCCAGTGCCTGACCGAAGGGTGAAGTATCGACCTTTAGTGCAACGGTTGCCTTGCCCGGCCCGATCTGTTCGACAAGACGGCTGACCATGTCGCCAGCAATGGCGCTCGCCGCCGGTCCAGAGATTTCGGGCGGCGCGTTGCTGGCGACAAGACCTTCTGTATCGATCGATTGGCACCCAGAAAGGAGGATGGCGAGGATGCAGGCGGCAGCAAGGCCAGTTTTATGGTTCAGCGGGCGTCGCATGAAGGCAAGAATCTTCATCACCGCCCTCCCCTGCTGATCGTCACCTTTTGTTGTTTCCAGCCGACGCCCGAGACGAGCACCGCGCGATCGATGTTGTAATCGACCACCATCATATTGCTCTTCATGCGGTAGTTGACGATACGGTTCTGGCCACCGGAGACGACGAAGAGAACCGGCGCATCCTGACCCGAGATCGACCGCGGGAACTGGATGTAGGTTTTCAGGCCATCGGAATAGACCCGTGTCGGCCGCCAGCCGGCACTGCCCGATATGGAATAGGAAAAGCTTAAGTGCTCCGCCGGCACCCCGGCGCCGGGGATCGTACTGGCTTCAAGCCGAGCGTTGACGTCGGCGAGTTTCGTGGAAACATCCTCGGGATATTCGAAGCCGACACGGGCCATATATTGCGTGGGATGCGACTTGAGCTGGATATGATATGTCCGCCGGGATGTGGTCACGACCATCGAAGTGACGAGCTCCGGTTCCGATGGCTTGACGATCAGGTGGATGGCCTGGCCGCCGGCCGCGCCCGATGTCGCCGGCTCTACTTTCCAGCGGACCGTATCCCCGACCAGCACATCGCGCACCACCTCGCCGCCCTGAAGTTCGATATCGCAGACCTGCAGCGGTGAGCAGACGACGGACGGCTGAACCTCGCCATAGAGAAAGATCACCTTACCGTCCGCGCCTTTGGTGACCAGACCCTTCGACCCGCGCCATTGGGTCGAAAGCCCCAAGCCCTTCCCCTCATTGGGGCTGACGCCATCAGCGGAGAACGCCTCTGACGCGTTGATGAGGGAAACGACCAAGAATGCAGAAAGGATCGCGGTGGCATTCAGCATGACTGATAAAAATCGAAGTCTAGAATTCATGTTCAGGTCATGCCTTTCAAAGCTGTGCAGTCCAGTCGAAATCGCGGAGATAGAGACCAATGGGATTGAGACGGATGATGCCTTCGTCCTGGGGCGGCGTCAGCGTCACAGTGGCAATGCCGCGGAAGCGGCGTGTCGCCGTTTCCTTGCCTCGGCGATCGCGCTCGAATTCGGTCCAGTCGACCTGATAGCTCTGGTTCGATAGCGCGACGATGTTGTTGACCTCGATGGCCACGGTCGCTGTCTTCGCCTTTTCGAACGGCGAATTCGAGCGGAACCAGGCATTGACCTTTTCGGTCGCCGGATCGGATGTCCGCAGCAGCCCGTAGGTCCGGTCGATATATTGTTTCTGGACGAGGGCGTCGGGCGTGACGGAGCGGAAGTTCGAGACGAAACTGCCGAGCGTGGCACGCACCACGCGCGGATCGGCATATTCGATCTGTTGCGGAAAGCCGGCATTGACGGCCGTGCCGAGCTTGTCGACCTCGACGATATAGGGGATCAGCTTCACCTGCGTGCTCTGGTAGAGCGCATAGCCGAAACCGATCACCGCCATTGTCATGCCGGTGATGCCGACGATGCGCCAGGCGGCGGCCGCTTTCACATACGAGCCGTAGCGCTCGTTCCATTCGTTTCGCGCAGCGATATAGGGATTGTCTGGTGGAGTGGTTCCAGCCATGCGCTGTCAGCCTCTTATTTCTTGTCATTGATCGGTGGTGGCGGCGGTGTACCAGGCCGGCCGGATTGCTGATCGAGCTTGGCGTTGGCGAGGCCGAGCATCGAACCGGCATAGGCGCCGGGCGAGCCAATGGCCTTGTCCTTGGCAGCCGAGCCAACTGCGCCGGCCGCGCCGCCGACTCCGGCTTCCAGGCCACGCATGGCGGCACTTGCCAAAGACGCTCCGCCTGCCCTTGCGGCACTTGCTGCCTCAAATCCCCGATTTGCCGCGCCGATCGTCAGGAACCCGGCGCCGAGTGCTGCGGATGCGGCCTGCCCGCCATGGCGGATGGCTTCCATGCCGCCGCCTACCGACGCACCCTGCACCACGCCCTGAAGGATCGGCGGGACGTACATGGCGATGACAAAGATCACGACCGAAATCCCGGCGATGGCAAGCGTCGTGATGAACTGTTCGGAGGTGGCCGTCGGCGCTTCGGCCAGACCGAGCAGGATGTCGGAGCCGATCTTGGCGATCATCACCATCGCCATGAGCTTCATGCCAACCGAAAAAGCATAGACCAGATATTTGACGGCAAAATCCTTGGTGTAGGACGAGCCGCCAAGCCCGAGCATGATCATGCCGGCAAGCAGACCAACATACATCTCGACCATGACGGCGACGAAGATTGCCGCAACGAGCGAGAACGACACGACGACAACCACCATGGCAAACACGGCGGCGATCGCCAGCGCGTTGTCCTCGAAGACGCCGAACTTCGCCTGCTCCGACATTTTGGTCGCAACGCGGATTCCGGCATCAAAGATATTGGCGGGTGAGGCCGAACCGCTGCCGGCGCCGATCTGATAGAGGCTGTCGACCACGGCTTTGGCAAACGCTGGCCCTTCGTTGAGGATGAAGGCGAAGAGACCGATGAACATGATGCGCTTGACGAGTTCCGCAAACCAGCTATCGAGCGAGGCGGCATTGATCGCCAGCCACACAGCGGCGATCCCGACCTCAATCCCGGCTAGGATCCAGAACAGCGAACGTGCCGCATTCATCACGGTCGTCTCCCAGCCCTTGGCGGCCGTCACGACGGAGTTTTCCAATGTGGTGAGCACTGCGCCCTGCTGTGCAAGGGCCGACGTGCTTGCGACAAGGGCAACGCCGATTGCAATGAGGGTAAGTTCAAGTCGGCGGGAGGTGCGGACGATTACCATCGTGGCTTCATCTCCTGCCCGCCGCGGATGTCGCGGGTGGTATCACCACTGAGGAACTGCTCGCGATGTTGGCGCTTTTCTTCATCGGAGGCGGGACCGGTTGCGGCCGCACCTGAACCGGATATCGAGGTCGGCTCGGGCTGGATCAGCTTCCAGCTGACAGCGCCACCCGCAGCGACGATCCCTGCGCCCACGAGGATAATGATCAGGCGCGGGCTCACCACCGAGGCTCCATCGTCTGTCCTCCGCGGATATCCTGCTCTGTGCCGCCGAAGAACTGTTCACGACGCGCCTGCGCCAGATCCTTTTGCGCCTGCTCGGACTGGAACCATGTGCCCATCATGGTCATCTGCTGGGAAACGAGACCGCGAAGCTTTTGCATCTGCGCCACCTGCTGTGCGGCGATCTGATGCCCGACCTGCAGCGCCTTCATCTGGCCGTCGGATGATTCCGACATGGAGCGCAACGACGACATGGTGCTTTCCTCGCTGGAGAATTGTTCGGCTGTCAGGTTCGCGGCCTTGAGCGTCCCGGCGATCGTATCGCGGTTGGTGTCGGACCAGCTCTGGTAGGTCGAGGAAAAGCTCGCGCCGTCAGGCAGGTTGCTTTTCATCTCGGAAAAACTCTGGAAACGCTGCTTCAACACATCGTCGATATTGCCCATCGAAAAGGCGACGCCCTGCCCCTGGTTAACGACGCTTTGCAGGCTCTGCAGGTCGCCTTCGACCTGGCCCCAGATATGGTTCGGAAGCTGCGCGGTATTCTGCAGCATGTTCTGGTAGATCTTGAGCTGGTTCTGGATCTGCTCGGCCAGCTGTGAGATCTGGGTGATCTGGTTGTTGACCTGCTCCGCCGATTCGCCGACCAGTGAGATGAGTTCGGTGTTGTTGGCGAGCTGCGTCCATTCGGTCGCCTGACCGGTCACGCCGCCCGCCACAGCTGGCATCGGTGAGGTACTTGAGAGAAGGATGGCCGCAATCATCGCGTGGCGGGCTAGTCTAGTCGGCCGGGAAGAGTGTATCGGCATGGGCGATCCCCCTTTGCTGGAGCCATTGAAGAGGCCATGCGGCCCCGTGTTCTGAATGAAGCGCGCGGATGCGCTTCAGATCTTCCTTGCCGGACGCTCCGACGAAGGAGAGCGCTACTGGTCCTAGCGCCATGTCGAAGAGACGACGGCCCTCCGGAGAGACGACGTAATAATCTCGCTTCGGAATGGCGGTCGCGACGATCTCGATCTGGCGCTCGTTGAAGCCGATGCGCTCGTAGAATTCCCTCGTGCCCGGCTCTCGGGCCGCCCCGTTCGGCAGGCAAATTTTGGTCGGGCAGCTCTCCTTCAGGACGTCGATGATGCCGGAGCGCTCCGCGTCCGAGATCGACTGCGTGGCGAGTACGACCGCGCAATTGGCTTTTCGCAGGACCTTCAACCATTCGCGGATCTTGTCGCGAAAGGTCGGATGACCGAGCATCAGCCAGGCTTCATCGAGGATAATCAGGCTTGGAGCACCTGTCAGTCGCTTCTCGACCCGCCGGAACATATAGAGCAGGACCGGTACGAGATTGCGCTCGCCCAGGTTCATCAGCTCCTCGACCTCGAAGCACTGGAAGGCCCCCAGCGCCAGTCCGTCCTCCTCCGCGTCGAGCAGCTGACCCATCGGGCCGTCGACGGTGTAATGGTGGAGCGCATCCTTGATCTCGCGCATCTGGACGCCGGAGACGAAGTCCGAGAGCGAGCGGCCGCGCGATTCCGCCATCAGCGCCAGTTGCCTGGAGATGGCGTTGCGATAGTCGGGTGTGACAGTGACCCCTTGCAGGGCAACGAGCGTCTCGATCCACTCGGCCGCCCAGGCGCGATCGCCGTCCGTCGAGAGTTCTGCGAGCGGGCAGAAGGCCAGCCGCGGCGAGGCCCCCTCCCCTTCTCCGGCCGCGTCGCCGCCGATCTCGTAGTGATCGCCACCGATCGCCAGCGTCAACGGCAGCATCGACCGCCCCTTGTCAAAGGCAAATATCTGCGCCCCCGCATAGCGTCGGAACTGCGCCGCGATCAGCGAAAGCAATGTCGACTTCCCCGAACCCGTCGGGCCAAAGACCAGCGCATGCCCGACATCATCGACATGCAGGTTCAGACGGAACGGCGTCGAGCCGCTGGCGACCTGCATGAGCGGCGGTGAACCGGCCGGATAGAACGGGCAAGGTGCGACAGGACTTCCCGACCAGATCGAGTTCAGCGGGATGAGGTCGGCGAGATTACGGGTGTTGACCAGTGGCTCGCGGATGTTGGCATAGGAGACGCCGGGCAGGCTGCCGAGGAAAGCGTCGGTCGCGTTAAGCGTCTCGATCCGGGCGCCAAAACCCTCGGCCTGGATCAGGCGACGGATCGCCTCGCACTTTTCCTGAAGGCGTGGTTGCTGTTCATCGAACAGGACGATGACCGGCGTGTAATAGCCATAGGCGACAAGCTGTGACGCGGCTTGAGCGATTGCATCCTCGGTCTCGGCCACCATCATCATGGCGTCCTGGTCGACGGAGCGGCTCTGGGTCTGGAAAAGCTGGTCGAAAAACGGCCTGACCTTCTGCTGCCACTTCTTGCGGGTGCGCTCCAGCCTCGAGCGTGCCTCCTGCTCATCGAGAAAGACAAAGCGCGACGACCATCGATAGGTGAGCGGCATCAGGTCGAGGCTGTTCAGTATCCCCGGCCAGCTCTCCGCGGCTAAGCCGTCAATGGCGACGACCCCGAGAAAGCGATTCTCGACGGTCGGGGTCAGACCGTGCTGCAGCTCGGCCGTGACCAGCCAGTCAAGATACATCGGGATATCCGGGAGCCGGACTGGATGGTTCTCACCGGTGATGCAGAAGCGGATGAACTGGAACAGCTCGTCGTAGCGGGCCATCCGGAAACCCCCGCGCTCTTCGGTTTCGCTCGTCACCATGCGGCGGATGGAGACGACATTAGCAAGGTACTGCTCAACCTCGCGGATCGAGGTCCGGAAAGACTCGAGCGCCGTGTCGGCATAGGTGGCCGAGCGGCTGGCAGTGTCGGAATAGACGTAGCGCGCCAGGCCGGAGCGCCGAGGCTCGGGCGGCCGCCAGGTTAGGATCAGCGCGTGCCGGCTCTCGAAATGTCCGCTCTCCCTCTCAAAGTGAGACCTGCGCTCGGCGTCAATCGCACGCGTCACCGGATCGGGGAAATGGCAGGCGTCCTCTGCCGGATAGTCGATCGTCGGGACGCGCAACGCTTCGACCTGTATCATCCAGCCCGAGCCCAGCCGGGAGAGGATCATATTGATCTGCCGGCTGACCTCATTGCGCTCGGCGTCGGTCGAACTTTCGCTGTCCGGCCCGGCAAAATACCAGCCAGCCATCAGCGAGCCTTCCTTCAGCAGGATCACGCCGTTGTCGACCAGTCCAGCATAGGGAACCAGGTCGGCGAAGGACGGGCCGGAGTGTCGGAACTGTTTCAGTGCCACCATGCCCGCGACCTCAGAACTTGCGCCAGGGCGTCGAGGTCGGCCGATAGTGGGACCGATAGGAGACATGCCGCAGATAAACGCGGCGCATCAGCGGGTCGGATTTCGCCATCATGCGAAGGGCCGCGACCGCAACGAGCCAGATCGCGACGCCGAACAATGCGGCGTACCACGTCAGCACGACGAAGATCAGGATCACGGCGGCAAGCCCGGTGAGCAATACCAGCTCGCGGTCGGCGCCCATCAGCAGGTTCGGGCGCGACAGCGCCCGGTGGACCCGAGAACGGGCAAGGTTGGAACCCGGCTCAGCCATGGGCCCCCTCCCCTTGCGCGCGAAGCATTACCGGTTCGATGATCCCAGGCCCGGTTCGAGCCTCTATCTCGCCAATCGAAGCGCCAGTTGCGCCGAACAGGGCGACGATCTGTGTCGCACCGAGCAGAACGCCGCCAACGAGGGCGACGTAGCAAAGCCGCCTTGCGAAATCATTCAACTCGCCCCCGAAGATCAGCATGCCGCCGGCGATCGCGACTGCGGCGAGTGCGATGAAGCCGGCAACCGGCCCGGTGATCGATTGCTGGATTTGCTGAAGCGGGGATTCCCACGGCAGACTGCCGCCTGAAGAGGCGAAGGCCGGATCCGCCAAACCGATGAAAGAGACGGCGGCGAATGCCGCAAGCGCGATGGCAATCCTGATCTTATGCGACATGACTATCCTCATCGATCTGCGCGTAGTGCTCGGTTCGGTAGCGGGCGTTTGCGAAACCCTCGACATGGATGACCTCACGGACCCGCCTCCCCTTCCCCGTTCGTTCTATCGAGACGATCAGGTCCACCGCCTCGCCGATCACTTCCTGCATGGGCTGCTGGCTCACCTCCGCGGTCAATTGTTCGAGCCGGCGAAGCGCCGACATCGCCGTGTTCGAGTGGATGGTGGTGACGCCGCCCGGATGCCCGGTGTTCCAGGCCTTGAGTAGCGTGAGGGCCGCCCCGTCGCGCACCTCACCAACGATGATCCGGTCGGGCCGCAGACGCATGGTGCTCTTGAGAAGCCGGGCCATATCGATCGTGTCGCTCGTGTGGAGCGCGACCGCGTTCTCGGCGGCGCATTGGATCTCCGCCGTGTCTTCGAGAATGACGATCCGATCGTCCGGCGCATTCGCTACGATTTCGGCAATGACCGCGTTGGCAAGCGTCGTCTTGCCCGAACCGGTGCCGCCAGAAATCACAATGTTCATGCGAGAAGCGATCGCGCTGCGCAGAACCGATACCTGCGCCGCCGTCATGATCTTATGCTTCACATAGTCGTCGAGCGGGATCAGGCGCGAGGCCCGCCGCCGGATAGTGAAACTCGGTCCGGAAACCACTGGCGGCAGCAGGCCCTCGAAACGATGGCCGCCGATCGGCAATTCGCCGGAGATGATCGGTTGCTCGTCGTCGGCTTCTGATTGTAGTGCGTGCGCGACGCTGCCAATGATCACTTCTGCCGCGGCCGGGCTGAGCAAACCTGCAGGGGCCACGCCATGGCCCAGGCGCTCGATGAAGAGCTTGCCATCGGGGTTGAGCATGATCTCGACGACCGTTGCGTCATCGAGCGCGACGCAGAGCTGGTCGCCGAGTGCGTCCTGGAGTTTGCGGACGAGACGGGAGTGAGAGCGCAGCTGGGTCACGCGGCACTCCTGATCGCTGCCACGTCGATCCGGGGGATAGAATAGTAGCCCGGAGGGCAAACCTGCTCGAAGCTGGCACGATCGGCTGGCAGTCTTCCGGCAATGGCAATGGTGTTGCCGATCGCGGTGGGTTCACCAAGCCGGCGCATCGGCCATCCAGCACGCTTCAGGATGCGCTCGAAACGAAGATCGGTCGCCGTGACGATCTCCGTGTAGCCGCTGGCCATCGACCATTCAATGATACCGGCGAATAAGGTAAGAGTCGCCAGGTGCAGCTGGCTCGCATCTCTCCGTGAGACGAGGGAGGTGTCGACGCAGAAGCGAGAGCTCTCTACCATTCCGGAATGCGCTGCGAGCGAGCCCATTTCGAGGAGTTGCGAAAAAGTCTGCTCCAGCATCGTAGGCCCGCAAGCCGGAAGAAGTCTGACGCATCCGGCGACCCGCCCACTGTCAGTAATCGCCAGAAGGTAGCTCGGCATGAAATTATCGTATTGGTCGCGCTCTTCCCCAGCGATGATGGAGACGTCCCATTCGAGACGGCCACCGAACACCGTCGCGCGAAGGCGGTGCATCTGTTTGAGGAAGCTTCGATACCGTTCGTATTGGTCCGGCGAAACTGTGAGTATCCGCATCGTAATCTCCGCATGAACAGGTCATGCGAACAGAAATCATCTCACGGTGCGTTTGCCTACGTGCAGATTTGCACCTCAGGTGATTCTACCGAGTCGGTGTTCCAAGGCGCGAAATGCGAGCGGGTGAGGCCGGCCAGACGCCGACAAGGTTGTGCAGATCTGCACTTGGTGCCACGTCGCACAGAAGAAGGGAATCGGTCTAACTCACAGATAGCATTTGAAGAATCGGGATTTAGTGTGATTTCGATTGAAACGCGCGTAACCTTTCATTAACCAAAAACGTCTTGCAACCTCACCCGCATTAGGTAATCGTCACGGATAAATGGCAATACGCGCCAATTAACCGTGACAAGAGATAACACC